>NZ_JAFJMJ010000003.1:1048796-1398395 GCF_017309385.1 Amycolatopsis sp. 195334CR
CTGCCGGTGCTCGGCCGCGTGCTGCCGTCGGTGCCGGGCGTGGCCGGGGACATCAAGAAGCCGGGGGTGGTCGAGCAGGCCTACCCCCGCGTGCCGGTGCGCGCGGCGGCGAGCCTGAGCCGGTTGTGGGCGCTGGTGCGCCACGACCTCGGCAAGGTGACCCAGCCGCTACTTCTGCTGCACTCGGTCGTTGACCACGTGGTGGAGCCGGTGAACGCGCGCATCGTGGCCGACGGCGTGCGCAGCTCGCGGCTGATCGACGTGGAACTGACCGACAGCTACCACGTGGCCACCCTGGACAACGACGCCCCGCTGATCTTCGAGCGCAGTGTCGACTTCTTCCGATCGATCACACGCACCGGGCAGGTGGACCCGCGATGAGCCGTTCGAACTCCGCCGACGGGCCGGAGGACATCGACGCCACGTTCGCCGAGATCGTGGCGGACCTGCGGGCCGAGGGCGTCGGCACCACGCTCGAACAGCAGGACGACGAACCCGCTCCCCCGGCCCCGCCGCCCCCCGCGCCGCCGAGCCCGCCCGCCGGTCCGCCCGGTCCGCCCGAGCAGACCGTGGCGGCCAGCGGCTGGCGCGGTTCGGAACGCGAGTGGGAAGCCACCGTGTTCGGCGACGACCCGGCCGCCGACGACGAGCACTACGTGCCGCCGGAGCCGCCGCCGCTGCCGCGGCCCCGCAAGGGCGCGCTGGTGGTGCTGCTGTTCTTCGTGCTCGGGCTGCTGTTGCTGATCGCGCCGGGGGTGATCGGGCTGTCCAGCACGCTGGGCACGCCGATCGGGCTGCTGGTGCTGGCGGTGGGGATCGGCCTGCTGCTGCTCCGCGTCCGGCAGGGCCCGCCGGACGGTGCCGACCCGGACAGCGGCGCGCAGGTCTGACCTTTGCGTCTTAGGCTTGGTCATGCGCATCGACTTCCACCCGTCGCGACGCTCGACCGTGGGCGCCGAATGGGAGCTGGCGCTGGTCGACCGCCGCAGCGGTGAGCTGACCTCGGTGGCGCAGCGGCTGCTGGACGCGGTGTGCCCGCCCGGCGAGGCCGAGCACCCGAAGATCAAGCAGGAACTGCTGCTCAACACCATCGAGATCATCACCGGCGTGTGCGACACGGTGGCCGAGGCCGCCGACGACCTGGCCGCCTCGCTGGACGAGCTGCGGGGGCACACCGATCCGCTGGGCGTGGAGCTGTTCTCCGCGGGCACGCACCCGTTCTCCACCTGGTACCAGCAGAAGGTCACCGACAAGGAGCGCTACGCCAAGCTGATCGACCGCACCCAGTGGTGGGGGCGGCAGATGCTGATCTACGGCGTCCACGTGCACGTCGGGCTCGACCACCGGGACAAGGCGCTGCCGGTGCTCAACGCGCTGCTCAACTACGCGCCGCACCTGCAGGCGCTGTCGGCGTCGTCGCCGTACTGGGGCGGGGAGGACACCGGGTACGCGTCGAACCGGGCGCTGATGTTCCAGCAGCTGCCCACCGCCGGGCTGCCGTTCCAGTTCACCGAGTGGGGTGAGCTGGAGAGCTACGTGGACGACATGTTCGTCACCGGGGTGATCGACCACTTCTCCGAGATCCGCTGGGACATCCGGCCGGCGCCGCACTTCGGCACGGTCGAGATGCGCGTGTGCGACGGGGTGCCGACGCTGGAGGAGGTGGCCGCCATCGCGGCGTTCACCCAGTGCCTGGTCGACGACTTCAGCACCCGGCTGGACCAGGGTGAGACGCTGCCGACCATGCCGCCGTGGCACGTGCAGGAGAACAAGTGGCGGGCCGCGCGGTACGGGATGGACGCGATCATCATCCTCGACGCGGCGGGCAGCGAGCGGCTGGTCACCGAGGACCTGGACGTGGTGCTCGAACGGCTGGAGCCGGTGGCGAAGCAGCTCGACTGCGTGCGTGAGCTGCGCGGGGTGGAGACCATCCTGCGCAACGGCGCGAGCTACCAGCGGCAGCGGGCGGTCGCGCGGGAGCACAACGGGAGCCTGAAGGCCGTGGTCGCCTCGCTGATCGCGGAGATGCGGGACGGCATCACGCCGCTCAGCTGAGCAGGTTCAGCAGCGGGCGCGGGCCCATGACGGTGGCCCCGGCGGCCTCGACGCGCGAGCGCAGTTCCCGGTCCGCGGTGGCCACCAGCACGTGGTCCTCGGCGCGTGCCGAACCCACCACCGAGACGATCTCCGAATCCCCGTCCCGGGTGGCCGGGACGACCTCCACCCCCGGGATCGAGGTGACGCCGCGCGCCTGGCCTTCGACCACCAGCACGACGCGTGGCCACCAGTACCACTCCCCCGGCAGCGGCGGCGCCATCCCGGTCAGTGCCAGCGGGGCCAGCTGGTCGCGCAGACGCGCCGCCGCGCCCGCGCGGTCCCGCCACCAGCCGTCCGGGCGGGAGCCCATCACGTTCGCGGCGTCGACCACCAGCACCAGTTCCCGGCCCACCTGGGTGCGCAGGTCCGGCCACGCCAGGGCGAAGTCCCGGTGGAGGCGGTACTCGGCCACCTCGTCGACCGGCACCCAGCGGAGCTCGGTGCTCTCCTTGTTCCGGACGCGCTCGCTGACCCGGTCGCGGGCGACGGCCAGCACCGTGGTGTAGTCCCAGCCGCCGTGGTCCACTGTGGACGAAGCGAGCGGGCGCACCACTTCGGGCGGCACGGCGGCTTCCTCGTCGGCCTCCCTGGTGGCCGCCTCGGCCGCGGTCTCGCCGGGCCGCTTGGCGCCGCCGGGCAGGGCCCAGGTCCGGCCGTGGTGCGTCCACCACGCGCGGCGCTGCAGCAGGACCCCGCGCTCGGGATCGGTGAGCAGGAGGCCGGCCGCCCCGTGCAGCCCCCAGTGCCGGTGCCCCTGCGCACAGGTCACGAAGGTGTCTTCGACGAACACCCGCCCTCCCGTCGCCCTCCACCGCCCTCAACGGAGCGCTCCGCGCCAACCCTGACCAGCGTCGCCCTCCACCGCCCTCAACGGAGCGCTCCGCGCCGATACCCTCCTTAGCCTGGCACACCCACCCTGGGCCCCGGAGTGGCCGCGGCCTCCCTGGCCAGCGTCGCGGCGCCGACGATCGCGGTGTCGTCGCCGAGGTGGGCGGTGCGGATGCGTGCCAGCGGCCGGTGCCCGGCGCCGGTGATCGCGGTGGCGTAGTGCTCGCGGGCCTCGTCCAGGAACAGCGGCGCCGACTCCGACACCCCGCCCCCGATCACCATGATCTCCGGGTCGAACACGTCCGCCACCAGCGCGAGCCCCTCACCGAGCCACTTCGCCAGCTCCGCCATCGCCCGCTGGGCCACCGGGTCGCCGTCACGCGCGGCCCCGGCCACCCGCCGCCCGGTCACCGAACCGGGATCACCGGCGGTCTCCCTGGCCAGCACGGTGGACCGCCCGGGGTTGCGCGCCAGCAGCTCCACCGCGGTGGCCGCCAGCGCCGTCCCGCTGCAGTAGCGCTCCCAGCAGCCGTACTTGCCGCACGGGCACGGCCGCCCGCCCGGCACCACGGTCAGGTGCCCGAGCTCGGGCCCGACACCGTGCGCGCCCCGGTAGATCTGGCCGTCGAGCAGCAGGCCCGCGCCGATCCCGGTGCCCAGCGCGATCAGCGCCGCCACCTTCGACCCGCGTGCCGCGCCGAACCGGTGCTCGGCCAGCGTCGCCGAGTTCGCGTCGTGCTCCAGGGTGACCGGCAACCCGACCCGCTTGGCGATCCGGTCGGCCACCGGCGCCGCCCGCCAGGCCAGGTGCGGGGCGAACATCACCGAACGCCGGTCGGTGCCGACGAAACCGGCCACCGCCAGGCCGACCGCGGTCACCTCGTGCCGGTTGCGCAGTTCCTCGACCACCCCGGCGATGGCGTCCTCGAGCGCGCCCTCCCCGCCCGGCGTGCCGACCCGGGTGGTGTCCAGCAGCGAACCCTGGTCGTCGACCACCCCCGCGCGCACGCTGGTGCCGCCGACGTCGACGCCGATCGCCAGCTCGGGACGGCGGAACGTCCGCTTGAGCGTCTTCTTCAACCCACGAGAACCCATCTATCGGCCGGTATCCCAGTCTTCCCGGCGCCGCACCGGGACGTGCTGCACCCGCGTCGCGCCGGTCTCCGCGCGGGGTTCCGGCCGCGGCGTGAACCCCGGCATGTGCACGCCCTCCTCCGGTGCCCAGCGATCGGCCAGCACCGCCCGCAGCAGCGCGACCAGCTGCGCGGCCTGCTCCAGCACCCGCGCGGCGATCTCCGGGCGCTCCCCGCGTGCCAGCGACACGACCGCGCAGAACGGGCACCAGCCGCAGCCACCGGCGGGCTCGGCGTGCCCGGACTCGTCGTGCCCGGCCGCGATCACCCCGTCCAGCCACGGCGCGGCCCGCTCCACCACCAGCTCGATGAGCAGGCGGAGCTCCTCGGCCAGGGAGTGCGCCCCGGTCTCCGGCTCAGCGGGCATCAGGCACCTCCGGCCGGCTCGAGCTGGACCACCAGCCCGGCGGAATCGGATTCCGCGCCGGTGATCCGGCACGGGCGCAGCAGCTCGGGCAGGGCGATCAGCCGGCGGACCCCGTCCACCGTGATCGCCAGGTCGTCACCGACCCTGGCCAGGTCCACCCTGGCCGACCGGGTCAGCGGCACGCCCACCCGCAGCTCGTGCCCGCCCTCGGTCTCGGCGACCGACAGCAGCGGGGCGACCGGCCGCGCCGAGCGGGCCAGCGGGTCCTCGGTGCCGTAGAGGTCACCGGCGATCTCCAGCAGCGCGGGCAGGCCGACCGGCTCGACCGCGCGGTGCTCGACCCGGCGCAGCGAGCGCTCCAGCCCGGCCTCGGTGAGTTCGGTGAGCACGGCGTCCTGCTGGGCGCGACGGGTGCGCAGCCACGCCGCCGCCGAACCGGGCATCCGGCCGGGCGCGGGCATCAGGCGGTTGACGATCAGCCCGTCGACGGCGATGCCGCGCAGCGCGAGGGAGCTGAGCGTGCGGCGGGTTTCGGCGACCACCAGCCGTTCCGGCGTGAGCACGAGGCGCACGGTGGTCACCGACGGATCGGTCAGCAGCGTGCGCAACCCGGCCAGGTGGGTGGCGAAGCGCCGGACGGACCGGCCCAGCCCACCGCGCCCGCGCAGCCTGCCGAGATAACCCGAGACCGCCTCGGGCAGTGAGAGCAGGCGCAGCGTCTCCGCCGTCGGCCCGCAGTCGACCACCACGTTCTCCCACGGCCCGGCCTCGGCGAGCCTGCGCACCTCGGTCAGCGCGAGCAGTTCGTCCACGCCCGGCACCACGGTCAGTTCCTCGGCGTCCAGCGCCTCGACCCCGGCACCGGAGAGCAGGCCGCGCAACTGCCCGCGCAGCTCGGCCCAGGCGTCGTCGACCAGCGCGCGCGAGTCGATCTGCGCGGCGTGCAGTGTCAACGCTCGGGGGACGACCCCCGGACCCCCGGCAAAAGCAGCTGGAGTGTCCACTTCGGACGGCTCACCACCCAGCGCGGTGGCGAAGGCGTCCCCGAGCGAATGGGCCGGATCGGTGGACACGACCAGCGTCTTCCTGCCCCGCGCGGCGAGCGAGGCAGCCGTGGCGGCCGCGAGCGTCGTTTTCCCGACGCCGCCCTTGCCGGTGAACAGCAGGATGCGCACGATCAGCCCTCAGCTCGGCGCTTGAGCTCCTTCAGCGCGGTATCCATGATCATTTTCTCCGCCTTGCGGCGCAGCAGCCCGATCATCGGCAGGGCCAGCTCCACCGACAGCGTGTAGGTGACCTTGGTCTTGCCCCCGGCCTGCGGTTCGAGCAGGTACCGGCCGTTCTGCGACTTCTGCATCTGGCCCTTGATCAGGTGCCAGCTGACCGAGAGCCCGTCGGGCGCCCAGTCGTACTCCAGGGTGTAGACGTCCTTGACCGGGCCCGCGTCGAGGGTCATCTTCACCTGCTTGGCCCGGCCGCCACCGGCCTCGGCCAGCACCTCGGTCTCGCGGACGGCCTTGGTCCACTCCGGGTAGGCCGGGAAGTCCGCGATCACCTCCATGATCCGCTCCGGCGACGCGTCGACCTCGATGGACTGCGTGGACTGCTCGGCCATGCGCCAAAGGCTACCGTCCCGTAAGGACTACCAGCGCAGCACGTACGGCTGGGCCGTCTCCTTGAAGTGACCGACGTTACGGCACTCGGTCCGGCCGAGGCGCGCACGCGCGGCCAGCGGCTGGTGCACATGGCCGAAAACGGACCAGCGCGGCTGCCCGGAACGGATGAGATCTAGCAGCGCGTCCGACCCCGGTTCGGCGCGCCGCGCCACCACGTCGTAGGTCAGCTGGGGCACCGCGGGCGGGATGTGGCTGCACAGCACGTCGATGTCCTTGAGCTTGGCCACCGCGGCGTCGAACTCCTCGCGCTGGCGCAGGTACGGCCGCCAGACCGGGTTCGCCCGCGGTTTGACCCCGTCCGGCAGCAGCGCGCCGCCGACGAACCCGAACCGCAGGCCGCCGATCTCGGCCACGTCACCGTCCAGGATCTGGGCGTCCGGCCCGGCGAACTCGGGCCACAGCGCGGGCGTGTCGACGTTGCCGGGGGTCAGGTAGACCGGGGCGGTCAACGCGGCGAACAGCGTCTCGTACTGGGCGCGGATCGCCTCGTCGACCGCGCCGCCGGGGTCGGCGAGGCTGCCCCAGAGCGAACGCGCGAAGGCGACCGTCTCGTCGCGGGTGCCCTCCCGGCGCAGCCGGGCGAACTCCCCCACCTTCTCCTCGCCGAACAACGTGCCGAGGATGCCGTTGCCGTGCCGCCGGTAGTCGACGAAGTCGAGCAGGTCGCCGAGCACGATCAGCGCGTCGGCCCCGTCACCGGCGCGTGCCAGCGCCTCGGCGTTGCCGTGCACGTCCGACACCACATGTACCCGCATCCGTGCCCCTGCCCCTACCCGGCCGGCGGCACACCCGGTGCCCGCCCGTCTTCCAAGATCTCCTTGAGCTCCAGCGCGATGGCCTTGGCCGCTCTGGCGCGCCGGTCGAACTCCCGCCGCAGCTCACGCTGGGTGACCTCGCGGGTGGGCGTGGCACGCAGGAAGTAGTGCAGCAGCGTGCCGTCGAGCACCGGCTCCAGCCACACCTCCATGGTGCCGACCAGCGCTCCGCGCACGGTCCAGCGCTGGCCGCGGTCGCCCCGGTCGGTGTAGACCTCGAGCACCAGATCCGGCCAGTACCTGGTCCAGGAGCGCGGATCGGCGAAGGCGGCGGCGACGGTCGACGGCGGCACCGCGAGAAAGGTCTCGTCGACGATGTCGAGCGCGGGCGGTGCCTGGTTCGAAGCGGACACGACGTGCAGAATGTCATGTCTCGCGTAACGGCCGTGCGCCCACCGTGGCCAATCCCGAGTACGCAAGCTAGGTTAACCCGCGAGTAACACCAAAGCCGGTGGTCGATTCGGAGGTCCCACGTGCGCGAATTCAGCGCCCCCGCTGCCCGGAAGGTGTCCGAAGAGGAGAGCCTCGCCGACGTCGTCTGGTCCAACGCCGAGCGCTTCGGCGAGGTGATCAGCTTCCGGCGCCTGGTCGACGGGTCGTGGCTCGACGTGACCGCGCGGGAGTTCGCCGCCGAGGTGCTCGCCGCGGCGAAGGGCATGGTCGCGGCGGGCATCCAGCCGGGGGACCGGGTCGGGCTGATGTCCAAGACCCGCTACGAGTGGACCCTGCTCGACTTCGCGATCTGGGCGGCGGGCGCGGTCACCGTGCCGATCTACGACACCTCCGCCGCCGAGCAGGTGCACTGGATCCTGTCCGACGCGCAGGCCAAGGCCGTGTTCGTGGAGACCGACGAGCACCGCGCCACCCTCGAGGAGGTGCGCTCGCGGCTCGGCGACCTGGCGCACACGTGGCAGATCGAGGGCGCCACCCCGGCGCTGGACGAGCTGGGCAAGCTGGGCGCCGAACTCAGCGACGACGAGCTGCACGAGCGCCGCCGGTCGGTCAGGTCCACCGACACCGCCACCATCGTGTACACCTCGGGCACCACCGGCAGGCCGAAGGGCGTCGAGCTGACGCACCACAACCTGCTCGCCGAGATCCAGGGCGCGATCCAGGCCTTCCCGCAGCTGATGGAGCAGGGCAACTCGCTGCTGGTGTTCCTGCCGCTGGCGCACGTGCTGGCCAGGGCGCTGGCGCTGACCGGGGTGACCGCGCGGGTGACGCTCGGGCACACCTCCGACGTGAAGAACCTGGTCGCCGACCTGGGCACCTTCCGGCCGACCTTCGTGGTCGCCGTGCCGCGGGTGTTCGAGAAGGTCTACAACGGTGCGAAGCAGAAGGCGCACGGCGACGGCAAGGGCAAGATCTTCGACGCCGCCGAGGCCACCGCGGTGGCCTACAGCCAGGCCAAGGACAGCGGCGGGCTCGGCCTCGGGCTGCGCGTCAAGCACGCGGTGTTCGACAAGCTGGTCTACTCGAAGCTGCGGGCGGCGCTGGGCAGCCGGTGCATCGCGGCGGTGTCCGGCGGGGCCCCGCTGGGCGCCCGGCTGGCGCACTTCTTCCGCGGCATCGGCGTGCCGGTGTTCGAGGGCTACGGGCTGACCGAGACGTCGGCGGCCTCCAACGTCAACACCGAGGCGGCCTTCCGCGTCGGCACCGTGGGCAGGCCGCTGGCCGGCACCTCGGTGCGCATCGCCGAGGACGGCGAGGTGCTGCTGTCCGGCGAGGTGGTCTTCGCCGGGTACTGGAACAACGCCGAGGCCACCGCCGAATCGCTCAAGGACGGCTGGTTCCACACCGGCGACCTCGGTGAGCTGGACGACGACGGCTTCCTCAAGATCACCGGTCGCAAGAAGGAGATCATCGTGACCGCGGGCGGCAAGAACGTCGCCCCGTCCGGGCTGGAGGACAGCCTCAAGGCGCACCCGGTGATCAGCCAAGCCATGGTGGTCGGCGACCAGCGGCCCTACATCAGCGCGCTGATCACCATCGACGAGGAGTACTTCCCGTCGTGGAAGTCCCAGCACGGCAAGGCCGAAGGCGCGACGGTGGCCGAACTCGCCGACGACGCCGACCTGCGCGCCGAAGTGCAGGCCGCGGTCGACGAGGCGAACCGGCTGGTCTCGCACGCGGAGGCGATCAAGAAGTTCGCCATCCTGCCGCAGGACTTCACCGAGGCCGGTGGTGAGGTCACGCCGAGCATGAAGCTCAAGCGCAACGTGGTGACCAAGAACTACGCCGGCGACATCGAAACGCTGTACACGAAGTAACTCGCGGCCATCGAAGCGCTGTAGCTCACTTCCCCGGCAGGTTCGCTTCGATTCCGTCCAGGATCAGTTTCAGGGCGGATTCGAAGCGTTCCTCCGGACTGCGGAACCGCGCCTCGCGCACCGTCCGCTCGAAGTACGGGTACGCCCCGCTGCCGACCACCTGTTCCACGTAGGGCGCGATCGCCGCGTGCGCGGCGTCGCGGTCCACCCCGGAGCGCCGTCGTGCCTCGCGCTCGGCCAGTTCGGCGTCGGTGGAACCGGAGACCCAGGCCGCCAGCACCAGGAAGGTCTCCAGCACCTGCCCGGTGTCCAACCCCAGTCCGTCCAAAATGGACATACCGAACTCCATGCGGCGCAACATGTTCGGCCCGGCGCTGGAGCGGCTGACGGTCATCCGGCTGAGCCACGGGTGGCGCAGCAGGGTGGCCCGGTGTCCGCGCAGCAGCTCGCTGATGTCGGCCCGCCAGCTGCCGGTGCGCGGCGGCAGCTCCGCCCCGGCGAAGCACTGGTCGATCATCAGCTCGAGCAGTTCCTCCTTGTTCGGCACGTAGCGGTAGAGGGTCATCGCGCCGGTGCCGAGTTCCGCGGCCACCTTGCGCATGGACAGCGCCTCGATGCCGTCGGCGTCGGCGAGCCGGATGGCGGTGTCCGCGATCTGGGCCCGGCTGTAGGACGGCTTCGGCCCGCGGCCGCTCCACTCGGGCCGCATCCAGATGTTCCACGGGGCACTGGGCTCGCTCATCAACCGCATCTTCCTCGGTAAAGACTGGGGGAATCATTGTTGCGTACGTCGTACCCAGTTGGCTAGCCTCTGCGTACGACGTACCCGGTCTGTTGTTGCGGAGGTCAGCGGGATGGGCGCACCAGGGCACGAGCCGATCGTGGTCGCCGAGGGGCTGCGGAAGCGGTACGGCGAAACTCAGGCGCTGGCCGGGCTGGACCTGCGTGTTCCGGCGGGCACCGTGTACGGCCTGCTCGGGCCGAACGGGGCGGGCAAGAGCACCACCATCCGCGTGCTCACGACGCTGACCAAACCGGACGCCGGGCGCGCCAGGATCGCCGGCTTCGACGTGGCTGCCCAGCCCGGCGAGGTCCGCCGCCGGATCGGGCTGGCCGGGCAGCACGCCGCGGTGGACCAGGAGCTGACCGGCCGCGAGAACCTGTGGATGTTCGGCAGGCTGTTCCACCTCACCGGCAAGCAGGCCGCGCGCCGGGCCGACGAGCTGCTGGAGCGGTTCGACCTGACCCACGCCGCCGACCGCCAGGTGCGGACCTACTCCGGCGGCATGCGGCGGCGGCTCGACGTGATCGCCAGCCTGATCATCCAGCCCGCCGTGCTGTTCCTCGACGAGCCGACCACCGGGCTCGATCCCCGCAGCCGCAACGAGATCTGGGACGCGGTGCGGCTGCTGGTGGCCGGCGGCACCACGGTGCTGCTGACCACCCAGTACCTGGACGAGGCCGACCAGCTGGCGCACAAGATCGCGGTGATCGACACCGGCCGGGTGATCGCCGAGGGCACGCCCGCGCAGCTGAAGTCGCGCATCGGCGGACGGCTCGACGTGGTGGTCGCGCCCACCGCCGACCTGATGCGCGCGGCCAGGGCGATGGCCGAGATCGCCCGCGCCGCGCCGGACGTCGACCCGGACGAGCGGCGGGTCAGCGTGGCCACCGGCTCGGCCGTGCTGAGCCTGCCGGACGTGTTGCGGTGGCTGAACATGGCCGGGATCGAGGTGGCCGACATCGGCCGCCGCACGCCCACCCTCGACGAGGTGTTCCTCGAACTCACCCAGCGCGTGGCGGAGGTACCGGCATGACCGCGTTGGCCCAGCCCCAGTGGTCGAAGCTGCGGTTCACCGTGCACGACGGCCTGACCGTGTTCTACCGGAACCTGCTCAAGCTCAAGCACAGCCCGGGGCAGGTGATCGCCGGACTGGCCTTCCCGCTGGTCGCGGTGGTGCTGTTCGGGTACGTGTTCGGCAGCGCGATCCCGATCGACAACGGCGCGAACTACCGCGAGTACCTGATGCCGGGGTTGTTCGTGATGAGCCTGACCATGTCGATCGCCGGCACGCTGACGGTGATCGCCAAGGACAACGGGCTCGGCGTGATGGACCGGTTCCGCTCGATGCCGATGTCGCGGGCGGCGGTGCCGTTCGGCCAGACCGCGGCGGACCTGCTGGTCGGGGCCACCGGCGTGGTGGTGATGTCGTTGTGCGGCCTGGCTTTCGGCTGGCGCGCGCACAACGGGTTCGGCATGACGCTGGCCGGGTTCGGCGTGTTGTTCCTGATGAACTTCGCGGTCTCGTGGGTCGGGGTGTTCCTCGGTTCGGTGATCAAGAAGGAGGAGACGGCTTCGCGGGTCGGTCCGCTGCTGATGCCGGTCACCATGATCTCGAACGTCTTCGTGCCCACCAGCGGGATGCCGGACTGGCTGGCGGTGATCGCCGAGTGGAACCCGGTGAGCGCCACGGTCGGCGCGCTGCGGGTGCTGTTCGGCAACCCCGGCATCCCGACCGGGCCGGACGTGGCTTGGCCACTGGCCAATCCGGTCCTGGCCTCGGTCGGGTGGTCGGTGCTGCTGCTGGTGGTCTTCGCGCCCCTGTCGGTCCGGAACTTCAACCGCGCGGGGTTGTAGTCCTCGACGGCCTCAGGCGGAGGCGACCCACGTCCGCACCACGTGTTCCAGCACCGGCAACGGAACGATGCCCGCGCCCAGCACCACGTCGTGGAAGGCGCGGATGTCGAACCGCTCCCCCAGTTCGCGTTCCGCGTCGGCGCGCAGGCGCTGGATCTCCAGGCGTCCCACCATGTACGCCAGCGCCTGGCCGGGGCAGCCCGCGTACCGGTCGATCTCCAGCTCGATCTCCAGCCGCGCCATCGGCGTGTGCTCCACCAGGAAGTCCACCGCCCGCTGACGGCTCCACCCCAGCGCGTGCATCCCGGTGTCCACCACCAGCCGCCCGGCGCGCATGGAGTCCTGCGTCAGCATGCCCAGCCGCGACACGTCGTCCGAGTACAGGCCCATCTCGTCGGCCAGCCGCTCGGTGTAGAGCCCCCAGCCCTCCAGGTACGAGTCCACCGACATGATCCGCCGCACCAGCGGCAGGTGGTCCAGCCCGAGCGCGGTGCACAACTGGAAGTGGTGCCCCGGCACGGCTTCGTGGAAGGCGATCGCCTCGCTGGTGTGCCGCGGCCGCTCCTCGGCGCGGTGGGTGTTCGCGTAGTAGACCCCCGGCCGCGAACCGTCCAGCGGCGGCTGGATGTAGTAGGCGATCGTGCCGCCCTCCGCCTCGGACTCCGGGATCGAGGTGACCTCGCACGCCTGCTCCGGGATGTGCCCGAACCACTGCGGTGCGACGGCTTCCGCCCGCCGGATGGCCGCGCGCGCGGCGTCCAGCAGTTCCTCGCCGTCGCGCCAGCGCAGCTTCGGGTCCTCGCGCAGGCGCCGGAAGATCTCCGGCAGGTCCTCGGTGCCGAGCACACGCATGCCCAGTTCGCGGTACTCCTCGGCGAGCTTCTCGATCATCTCCAGCCCGGTGGCGTGCAACTCCTCCGGCGTCCGGTCGGTGGTGGTGTACACCCGCGCCAGCGAGGCGTAGCGCTCCTTGCCGTCCGGTTGCCAGCAGACGCCCGGCTGGTCTTCCCCGCGCGCACCCGGCTTCAGCTCGGCCACCAGGAAGTCGCGGTACCCGGCCAGCGCCGGGCGCACCACCTCGGCGAGCAACCGGTCCTGCTCCTCGGCGTACCCGGGCAGGTCGACGCCGGGGGTCAGGCGGAGCGGGTCGTTCTCGGGCGCGTTCAGGTACCGCTCCACCCCGGCGATCCCGGCGTCGACCAGGAACCCCGGCGCGCGCAGCCCGTCGGCCAGGCCGGCCCGGTGCCGGGTGATCGCCGCGTCCAGGTAGGCGGGCACCTCCCGCAGCCGGTCCAGGTGGGCGCGGGCACCCGCCTCGTCGGCCACCGACGGCACCGGCAGTACCAGCAGCAGGTGCTGCGCCGGCCCGACCTGCATGTCGCTGACCGAGAAGTCGGTCACCCGCGCGTCGATCTTGGCCACTTCGGACCGCGCGAAGTCGATCAGCGCGAGGCGGGTGACCTCCTCCTCGGCGGATCCGGCCTCCGCCGCCTCGGCCCGGTCCCCGAGTTCGACGTACCTGGCCCGGTAGCCGGGCTCGGCGCCGAAGTCCGGCAGCTGCTTGTCCGGAACGCCGAGGCCGAGCAGCAGCGGCGTCATCGGCTGGTGCTCGAAGTGCAGGTCGAGGAACTCCTGGGCCAGCTCGTTCACGGCGCTCATTTCGCCGCCCACTCGGTCACCACGGCGTCCAGCACGGACAGCGGCAGCGCACCGCCGCCGAGCACCAGGTCGTGGAAGGCGCGGATGTCGAACCGCTCCCCCAGTGCCGCTTCGGCCGCAGCCCGGATGCGCTGGATCTCCAGCCGTCCCACCATGTACGACAGTGCCTGCCCGGGGAAGGCGATGTACCGGTCCACTTCGGACTCGATCTCCACGGCGGGCATCGGGGTGTGCTCGGTCAGGTAGTCCACCGCCTGCTGGCGGCTCCAGCCCAGCGCGTGCAGCCCGGTGTCCACCACCAGCCGCCCGGCCCGCATCGAGTCGCAGCTCAGCATGCCGAGCCTGGCCACGTCGTCGGAGTACAGGCCCATCTCGTCGGCGAGCCGCTCGGTGTAGAGGCCCCAGCCCTCGGCGTAGGCGTTGAAGTCGCCGATCCGCCGCAGCAGCGGCAGGTGGTCGAGGCCGAGCGCGGTGCTGAGCTGGAAGTGGTGCCCGGGAATGGCTTCGTGGAAGGCGACCGCCTCGGACATGTGCCGGAACCGCTCGGTCGCCTCGTGCGTGTTGGCGAAGTAGGTGCCGGGGCGCGAGCCGTCGGCGGCGGGCCACAGGTAGTAGGCCGCCGGGGCGCCCGGTGCCTCCGCCTCGGGCACCGGCTCGACCACGCACGGCTGCGGCGGGATGCGGCCGAACCACTTCGGCGCCTCCGCTTCGGCCCTGGTGATCGCGGCGCGGGCCGAGTCCAGCAGTTCGTCGGCGCTGTTCCAGCGCAGCGCGGGATCGGTGCGCAGCCGCTGGAAGATCTCCGCCAGGTCCTTGGTGCCGAACACCCGGCCGCCGAGGTCCCGGTACTCCTCGGCCAGTTCGCCGATCAGGCGCAGGCCGGTGGCGTGCAGGTCCTCCGGGGTGCGGTCGGTGGTGGTGTGCTTGCGGGCGAGCGCGGTGTAGATCTCGTCACCGCCGGGGAGCCACTTGAGCCCGACCTGGTCCAGCGGACGGCCGTGCGGGGCGATCTCCTCGGCGAGGACCTTCCGGTAGGCGGCGAACGCGGGCCGCACCGACGACTCCAGCAGTTCGGCGCGGCGCCGCTCGAACTCCTCGTCGGGCGCGGACTGGCGGAGCAGCGGGTCCTGCGACGGCTCGCCCAGGTAGCGATCCAGGTGCTGGATCGCCGACTCGACCAGGTGCGCGACCGGGGTGAGCCCGGCCGCGACCCCGGCGCGATGGCGGTCGGCCACCCGCTGGAGGTACTCCGGGATGGCGGCGATCCGGCCGAGGTGCGCCTCGGCGCTCGCGCCCTCGGTCACGGTGATCATCGGCAGCGTGGTCAGCAGGCTCACCGCGGGAGAGATGAACATGTCGGTGATGGTGAACTCGGTCAGGCGGGCGTCGATGCCGTCGATGTGCGCCTTCGCCAGGGTGATCAGCACGTCGACGGTGACCCGGTCGGTCTCGCCGAGTGCCGACCGGTCCAGCGCGGCCGCGCGGTCCGCGATGGCCACCAGCCGGGCGCGCTGCGCCTGCTCGGCCTCGGCACTCGGGTCGCCGAGGCCGGGGCGGGTCTGGTCCAGCCCGAGCAGCACCGGCGTCAGCGGATCGGCTTCGAAGAGCAGGTCGGTGAACTCGTCGGCGAGTGCGACGGCCTCGGTCATCAGGCGTCCCCCAGGGTCGGATCGGCGTAGGTCACCCGAGCCTAGTCCGAACTCGAGTGAGGGAGGCGGTAGCGTGACGGGCTGTGGCCGTGACCGATCCCGTGGATGCCCGCCTGCTCGCCGCACTGGCCGAGGTGGGCAAGACGGCCGTACACGAACTCGCCGCCAAGGTCGGCATGGATCCGCGCGAGGTGGCCTACCGGCTGGTGGCGCTCTCGGGCAGCGGCCTGCCGCTGCTGGTCGGCGTGGAGAGCGACCCGAACGGCCTGCGCGCCGCGCTGGTCGGCGGAGCCGGCCCGCGCCCGCCAGCCCAGCCGCAACAGCAGCAGCCACCGCCCCCGCCGCAGAACGTGGCTGGCACGCCGTCCGGCCGGTACAACGTGCACGGCCAGCCGCCGCGACCGGGCGTCCAGGGCGTGCCGAGCGGCGCGTACGGCGTGCCGAGCGGGGCGTACGCCGTGCAGGGCACACCGTCCGGCCGCTACCAGCCGCCGCCCGCCCGGCCGCCGCAGCAACCGCCGCCACCGCCCCAGCAGCAGGTCCACCGCCCGCCGATGCCGCCCCCGCCCGCCGACCCGGTGATGAGCACCTGGGGACCACCGCAGAGCGCTTCCTGGGCGCGCGGCGACCAGCCGCCGTCGGGCAACGGCGCGCCCGCGGGCAAGCGCACCGGGAAACCGGGTGAGGTGCTGGAAACCCAGGGCCTGGAAGGCGAACGCCTCGCCCTGCAACTGCTCGAGGTGCAGGACCCGGCGGACTTCCTGTTCAGCGCGGCCGGGTACAGCCTGGAGCCGGGCGAGCGCGCGGTGGTGGTGCACACCGAGATCACCAACCGCGGCCAGATCCCGTTCGTCTCGCTCCCGGACAACTACCTGGAGCTGATCACCGCCGAGGGCAAGGCCGTCGGCAAGGCACCGGTCTCGCTGTCGTCGCGGCCACCGCACCGGATCGGCGTGCAGCCGGGCGAGACCGCGGGCGGGCACACCGTCTACGTGCTGCCGGAGGCCACGCGCGTGGTGTCGGTGCGCTGGAACGCCCGTCCCGAGGTGGACGAGCGCTCCCTCACCTGGTCCATCGAGGACTGACGCCGGCTAGGACTCGGCGCGCAACTTCTCCAGCGCGTCAGCCAGATCGTCGGGGTACTCCGCCTCGAACTCGACCCAGCGGCCGTCCGCCGGGTGCGCGAAGCCGAGCGTCCTGGCGTGCAGCCACTGCCGCGACAACCCCAGCCGCCGGGCCAGCACCGGGTCGGCGCCGTAGGTCAGGTCCCCGACGCACGGGTGGCGCAGCGCCGCGAAGTGCACGCGGATCTGGTGCGTGCGCCCGGTTTCCAGCTTGATGTGGGCGAACGACGCGGCACGGAACGCCTCGACCACCTCGTAGTGCGTCACGCTCGGCCGGCCACCGGCGACCACGGCGAACTTGTAGTCGTGCCGGGGGTGCCGGTCGATCGGCGCGTCGATGGTGCCCTTGGTCGGATCGGGATGCCCTTGGACCAGCGCGTGGTAGCCCTTGTCCACGGTCCGTTCCTTGAACGCCCGCTTCAGCGCGGTGTACGCGTGCTCGCTCTTGGCCACCACCATCACGCCGGTGGTGCCCGCGTCGAGCCGGTGCACCACGCCCTGGCGCTCGGCCGCGCCCGAGGTGGAGATGCGCAGCCCGGCGGCGGCGAGCCCGCCGACCACGGTCGGCCCGGTCCAGCCGGGGCTCGGGTGCACCGCCACGCCGACCGGCTTCGACACCACCACGATGTCGTCGTCCTCGTGCACGATCCGCATGCCCTCGACCGGCTCGGCGACCACCTCGACGGTGCGCGGCTCGGGCAGGGTGACCTCCAGCAGGCCCCCCGCGGTGAGCCGGTCGGACTTGCCCGCCGGCCTGCCGTCGAGCAGCACCTCCCCGGCCTCGGCCAGTTCGGCGACCGCGGTCCTGGACAGTCCGAGCAGCTTGGCCAGCCCGGCGTCGACCCGCATCCCGTCCAGGCCGTCCGGGACCGGCAGCATCCGCCCGCTCACGACTTCCTGACCTTCTTCTTCTCGATCGTCTTGCCGTCGTAGTCCTTGCCCAGCAGCGAGAGCAGGATGATCAGGCCGCAGCCGACGAACAGCGACGAGTCGGCCACGTTGAACACCGGCCACACGTCACCGTTGGGCGCGAACACCGAGACGAAGTCGACCACGTGGCCCTGCAGCACGCCGGGGGCGCGGAAGAACCGGTCGGTCAGGTTGCCCAGCGCACCGGCCAGGATCAGCCCGAGGCCGACCGCCCAGCCCGGCGAGCGCAGCCGCTTGGCGAACCAGATCAGCGCGATCACCACCGCGCACGCGATCAGCGCGAGCACCCAGGTCATCCCGGCGGCCATGCCGAAGGCGGCGCCGGAGTTGCGGATCAGCTGCAGGTAGACCGCGCCGCCGAGGATGCGGACCGGCTCGGCGAACTCCAGTTCGGCCACCGCGATCGCCTTGGTCACCTGGTCGACGGCGAGCACCAGCACCGCGATCACCGCGAGCAGCACCACCCGGCGCTTCGGCTGAGGCGGCTCAGGCGTCTCAGGCGCGTCGGGTACGGCGCCGCCCTCGCTCGGTTCGGCTTCAGGCGGTATCGGCTGGTCGCTCACCACGCCATTGTCCACGGCGCGTGACCAGCGCGGCGATCGCCCCGGTGAGCAGCACCAGCCCCGGCACCAGGCCCGGCGGCGCCGGGATCATCTCCAGCGAGCCCACCACGACCAGCAGCGCCACCACCGCGAGCAGCAGGCTGCGCTCCAGCACGGCGAGCACCAGCAGGCCGACCACGTAGACGAGCAGGTCGCCCAGGTCCGGCAGGGCCATCGCCAGCAGCATGCTCGCCACCAGCCCGGTCAGCACGGCACCGGTCCAGCCCGCCACCTTCCGCCCCCGGCCGGTGCCGAAGTACGCCCAAGCCAGGCCGCAGAGGCCGAGCCCGCCCAGCGGCAGCACGAAGGTGGTCAGGAAGCCGGACTCGTCGATCGAGGTCCAGCTCGCCCCGCCGAAGGCCGACAGCACCAGGATCGCGGCCGCACCGCCGGCCACCAGCAGGGCGACCCGCCACGCCGACGGCCGCGACTTGGCCTGGAAGACGTACCAGGCCACGGTCACCGCGAAGACCAGGAGCGCGGCGACCGGCCACCGGCCGAACGCCGAGAACGGCTGCGGGCTCTGCAACGCGACCAGGGCACCCGAATCGGCATAGGCGTACAGGCTCTGGACCATCAGGGGCTCGCCCTGCGGGGCGTAGGCGAACCAGCCGAAGTCCGTTCTCGGCACGAACACCACCGCGGCGAGCAGGGCCACCGCCGCGAGCAGCAGCGGGACCCAGTAGTCCCGCCGGTTCGCCGAAATCGGTTCGCGCACGTACTTACCCCCTGGCCAGCCTGGCCCCGATCTCCCGCACCACCGAGACGAGCAGGGCGATGTCCGCCGCGCCGGTCCGCCAGTTGACGATCGCCGGCCGCAGCGCGACCCGCCCCCGGTACACGGTCGTGCCAGCGTAGACCCGGCCGTCCGCCAGCAACTCGGCCCCCAGCCGCCGGTTCAGCTCGTCCATCCGTTCGTCGTCGAATCCCTCGTGGTGGTACCGGAAACACACCACGTTCAGGCCCGGCGGCGCGAGCGGTTCCAGGTCCGGCGCCTCGTCGACCAGCTTGCCGAGCAGCCGCGCGAGTTCGTGGTGGCGCTCGATCATCGCGCGGTGGCCGTCGCGGCCGTAGGCACGCAGCGTCGCCCAGATCGGCAGGGCGCGGGCGCGGCGGGAGGATTCCGGGCCGAGCGAGTTGTAGTTGATCCTGGCCTCGTCACCGACCGGCAGGTACGCCGCGTCGGGCATGCCGAACGACTGCACCAGGCGCCGGGGTTCGCGCAGGAAGGCGAACCCGCTCTCGTACGGCACGTTGAGCCACTTGTGCCCGTCGGCGGCCACGGAATCGGCGCGCTCGACGCCCTTCACCAGGTGCGCCGTCTTCGGGGAGACCGCGGCGAAGAGGCCGAACGCACCGTCGATGTGCAACCACGCGCCGTACTTCTCGGCCAGGTCGGCCAAATCGGCGATGGGATCGAAGTCGCCCGCGTTGACCTCACCGGCGTTCCCGATGATCACCGCCGGGCCGTCGACCGCGGCGAGTTCCGCTTCCATCGCGGCGAGATCCACCCGGCCGGCGTCGTCGCGGGCGAACACGCGCACGGTGTCGCGGCCGCAGCCGAGGATCTGCAACGCCTTGCGGCTGCTGGGATGCACGTAACCGCTGGAGAGCACCGGCAGGCGCGGCAACCCGAGCAGGCCGTCGGCGCTGACGTCCACCCCGTGCTGTTCGGCCCACCAGTGCCGGGCGGCGGCCAGCCCGGTCAGGTTCGCCAGCGTCGCGCTCGGGGTCAGCACACCGCCGTAGGACGCGGGCAGGCCGAACAGGTCCTTCAACCAGCCCAGTACGACGGTCTCCACCCGGGCCGCGAAGGGCGAGGTCGGCCAGAGCCCGGCGACCTGGTCGAGCAGCGACGTCACCCAGTCCGCGGCCTGCGCCGCCGGGGTCGAACCGCCGACGACGTAGTGGAAGAACCGCGGACCGGACGAATGCGTGGCCGCCTCGGTGCCGATCCGCACCAGCTCGCGGAGGCTGGGCAGGGTGCCGTCACCGCCTTCCGGCAGTGGCCCGTCGAGCTCGTCCAGCAGCGGTGCGGTGGCCGGGTCGTGGACCAGCCGGTCCCCCAGCGAAGCCAGGTACGGCCCGGCGGCGTCGGCCACCAGTCGCAGTGCTTCGGCCGTCGCGTCGCGTTCCTCCAGCGGATCTCCCATACCCGCAGAAGATCACGCGCACGGGCGCGCGTCTAGGCCAGGAAATCCGGCAGGGGCCGGGGATCCGGGGTCGGCGCCCAGCGGCCGTCGACCTTGCCGTACTCCCAGCGGGCTCCCCTGGCGACGATCTGCCGCAGGGCGAGCAGCAGCCGGTCGACGTGCTCCTCGGTGCTGCCGAGGCCGAGGCTGACACGCACCGCCTGCTGCCCCTCGCCGCCCGCGTGCCGGATCAGGCGCCGCGTCGCGATGTGCGCGCAGAACGCGCCGTCCCGCACGCCGATGCCGTATTCCGCGGAGAGCACCGCGGCCAGCCAGCCGGGCTCGAAGCCGTCGATGACGAAGCTGAGCGTGCCGACGCGGTCGACGTCGGCGTCGAACAGGCGCAGTTCCGCGAAGCCGGGAACGGAGGACAGCCCGCGGTGCAACCGCCGCAGCAATGCGTCCTCGTGCTCGCGGATGGCATCCCAGTTCTCCGAAAGCGCTTCGCACGCCACACCCAGCGCGTACACCCCGACCGTGTTGGGCGAACCGGCTTCGTGACGCTCCGGCCCGGAGTTCCACACCACGCCGATCTCGGCGCTTCCGTTGCGCTGCACCGCTTTGGTCGCCCCGCCACCGGCGAGGTACGGCTGCCCGGCCCGCAGCCAGTCGGCCCGGCCGACCAGCGCACCGGCCCCGAACGGCGCGTACAGCTTGTGCCCCGACAGCGCCACGTAGTCCACGTCCAGCTCGCGCAGCGAGAACGGCCGGTGCGGCGCCAGCTGGGCCGCGTCCAGCGCGATCCGCGCGCCGTGCTTCCTCGCCACCGCGGCGATTTCGGCCACCGGCAGCAGTTCGCCGGTCACGTTGGACGCGCCGGTGAGCACCACCAGGCGCGGACCCGGCGCGCACTCCGCCAGCGCACTGTCCACAGCGGACACCGCGGCGAGCCTGGTGCGCGGCGGTTCCACGCGGTGCACGCGCGGGCCGCGCCACGGCAGCAGCGCCGCGTGGTGCTCGGTGTCGAACAGCACCACGGAGGTCTCGCGCGGCAGGCACTTCGCCAGCAGGTTGAACGAGTCGGTGGTGTTGCGGGTGAAGATCACCGCGTCCGAGGAGCGGGCGCCGGTGAAGCGCCGCAACACTTCCCGGGTGCGCTCGTAGACCTTTGTGGACACCTGGGAGGCGAAGCCCGCGCCGCGGTGCACGCTGGCGTACCAGGGCAGGAACTCGTCGACGGCGGTGCGGACCCGCTGCAGGCAGGGCGCGCTCGCGGCGTGGTCGAGGTTCGCGTAGCCGATCTCACCGCCGTTGACCAGCGGCACGGACAGCGCGGCACCGGCGACTTCCGGGACGGTGCAGGTGCGTTCGAGTGCGAGCGTCATGGGGGGCCTCCTCGATGTCGGGACCCCCGACCGAGAGGATCCGCGCTTGCCCGCCACACCTCGTGACGAGCCAGGTCCTCACCCGGGGCACCCCACCGCGGTTGGAGGGTTGCCGGCCAGCTAGCCGGGGCTTGACGCTGGCACTCATGACCTAGCCGAAAAGGTAACCCACTGGGCGGCGCCCGCGCCAGGGCCGCCCAGTGGGTGAGATGGCGATCACTCCGCTTCGTACCGGAACCGGCCGGGGAGCTGGACCGCCTCGCCATCGGCGACACGCGTCGCGACGCCGCTGTACTGCGTGGTGCCCTCGGTGAACCGCCAGCCGCCGAATTCCTTGCCGTCAACGGGTTCCCCGTGCGATTCGGCAATGCGGGAGTGGACCTGGCCGTAGCTGAGGCCGTCCCAGTTCCCGGCGTCCAGCGCGTCCGCCGACCGCGCGGTCCCGTCCGGCAGTGTCCACAGGGTGAAATGCACGTGGGCGCCGGAACTGCTGCCACCGCAGGGCAGCGCGTTGCCGGTTTCGCCGAGCAGCGCGCCCGGTTCGACGGCCTGCCCGTCGGTGACCGCGATGCGCTCCAGGTGGTAGTAGCCGGTGCGCCAGCCACCCGCGTGGTCGATGGTCACCCAGTCGCCGCCGTCGCAGTGCTGCAGCCGGACCGTGCCGGCCAGCGGCGCGCGCACCAGGCCGTCGCGGGGGCTCAGGTCGAGCGCGTTCTTGACCCCGCTGGTGCCGTTGTCCGAATGGATGCCCGCCGAACTGACCTGCTGCCCAGCCTCGAACGGCAGGGCGAAGACGGGGAACGCCTCGGCAGCCGAAGCAGACGGCGCCAGCAGCACCCCACCGGCGAGCACGGCGACCGCCGCCAGCCCACGAAGGTTCGACGAGTCAGCCACGCTTCGTGCTCCCCACACTCGCTACCCACCATTCGGGTTAGTCAATGCGAGCGAAACGTAAGCCATTCGGCGGAAGTTAGGAATACACGAGGTGAGACAAAACCGCGTTAAGTGACCCAAGTCACACTGAATCATCGCTGCTCAGACGGGTTCACACGCCTACTCGAGCCGGGCCGCGGCCACTCCAGCCGGACCACGGCTACTCGAGCCGGACCACGGCCACTCAAGCCGGGCACGGCTACTCAGGCCAGGTCACGGCGACTTGAGCCGGGCCATGGCCGCGAAGGCCAAGTCACGGCTACTCGGCCGGGCCACGGCTCTCGAGCCGGGTCACAGCTGCTCAGGCCGCATCAGCTACCGGATTCGCCTCGCCAGCGAGCCAGTCTGCCCGCCCTGTCGATGGCCCGCAGCCGCCGCTCGGCGGCCGACCGGGCCGCCTCGGTGGTGACCACCAGCAGCTGGTCCAGCTCCTGGAGACGGCTGGTGCTCTGCGGCGTGAACGACTTGCCGCCGCGGACCACCAGGCTCACCGAAGCCCCCACCGGCAGGCGCAGCTCGGACAGGTACACGCCGTGCATCCGCGACCCCCGCTGGATGCGCACCTGGAGCAGTTCGGCCCCCAGCTCGTCCAGCGGCGCGGCGTCGACCTGGATCTCCCTGGCCTCGGTCGAATCGGACAGCCCGAGCCACCGGCCGAGCGGGGTCAGCGTCGCGCCCTGCAGCAGGGTCAGCACGATGACCAGGACAAACACCGCGTCGACCAGCTCCTGCGCCCCCGGCACGCCCTCGGCGAGCGGGATCATCGCGAGCACGATCGGCACCGCCCCGCGCAGCCCCGCCCACGACAGGAACACCTGCTCGCGCCACGGCAGCTTGAACGGCAGCGCGGAGATCAGCACCGAGGCGGGCCGCGCCAGCAGCAGCACCACCGCCCCGGCCACCAGGCCCTGGACCAGGCTCTCCAACAACCTGCCCGGCGAGGCGAACAGGCCGAGCAGCACGAACAACCCGATCTGTGCCAGCCACCCGAGCCCCTCGGCGAACGACAGCGTGTCGGACCGGTGCGGCAGCCGGGAGTTGCCCAGCACCACCCCGGCGACGTAGGTGGCCAGCAGCCCGGACGCGTGCGCGAGCTGACCGCCGGAGTAGGCGACCACGCACACCGCGACCGTGGCCACCGGGTAGAGACCGGTGGCGGGCAGCGCCGCCTTGCGCAGCGCCGCCGCGCCCACCCAGCCGAGCACCAGCCCGATCAGCAGTCCCGCGCCCAGCTCGTAGACCACCAGCAACGGCAGCGTCCAGTCCACTGTGGTCCCGGTGGCCAGCACGACGACGGCGATGTAGGCGGGCGCGTCGTTGATGCCGGACTCGATCTCCAGCGTGCCGACCAGCCGCTTCCCGATGCCCGCCGAGCGGAGCACGGAGAACACCGCGGCGGCGTCGGTCGAGGCGAGCACCGCGCCCCACAGCAGCGCCATCCGCCAGTCCAGCCCGAGCAGCAGGTGCAACGCCCCGCCGGTGATCGCGATGCTCACCCCCACGCCCACAGTGGACAGTGCGATTCCCGGCCACAGCGCCGGTTTGACGGTCTGCCAACGAGTGGTCAGGCCGCCCTCGGTGAGGATCATCACCAGCGCGGCCAGGCCGAGCGACTGGGTCAGCGTGGCGTTCTCGAACTCCAGGCCCAGCCCGGCTTCGCCGATCAGCACGCCGATGCCGAGGTAGAGCAGCAGCGAGGGCAGCCCGAGCCGGATCGAAACCCGCACCGCCAGCACGGAAACGAGCAGCACGGCCGCGCCGGCCCCGAGAATCACCGGGAGCTGGTCCATCCGCCGCCTCCCCTCGCCACCTGATCGCTCACTCAGAATAGTGAACGCGCGTTCGCGTGGTGACATCGGTGCGGCGCAACGGAAAATGGCTGTCCCCCGATTCGGCCGAATGGTTGACTTCCGACATGCCCCTGGTGCACTCGGTGAATATCGGCTCCGCGCAACCGAATCCGTGGAAATCCGTGCCCACCACGGGATTCCACAAGCGACCGGTCCCCGGCCCGGTGCTCGTCCGGGTGCCGGGACCGGCGGGCAGCGGGCTCGACGATGATCACGTGGGTGACCACCGCAACCACGGCGGCGAGGAGCAGGCGGTGCTCGCGCACGCGGTCGAGGACCTGGCGCGCTGGTCGCGGCTGCTCGGCCGCGAACTGCCGCCCGGCTCGTTCGGCGAGAACCTGACCACCAGCGGCCTCGACCTCACCGGCGCCCCGATCGGGCAGCGCTGGCTCGTCGGCGAGGAACTGGTGCTGGAGGTCAGCTGCCCGCGCGTGCCGTGCGCGACCTTCGCCGGGAAGATCGCCGAACCGCGGTGGATCAAGCGCTTCGTCGAGCACGCCCGGCCCGGCGCCTACCTGCGGGTGATCACCCCGGGCCCGGTCCGCGCCGGTGACCCCGTGCGGATCATCGCCCAGCCGGATGGCGCCCCCACCATCGTCGACGAGTTCCGCGACTTCTTCAGGTCGCGCTGAGGAACCGGGCGCTCACCTTCAGCGCGGGCCCGGACGAGCCGGCGTCCTCCACCAGCACCGCGAACGCCAGCTCACCGCGGTAGCCGGTGAACCAGCCGTGCGCGCCACGGCCGTCGCCGAACTGCGCCGTCCCGGTCTTTCCGCGCACCTCGCCGTACTCGGCCAGTTCTCGCGCGGTACCGCCGGTGACGACCTCCCGCATCATGGTGCGCAACGGGCCGAGCACTTCGGCCTCCGGGGCCTCGTACCCGGTGGTCACCACGGACGCGTCGTCGCGCCAGAGCGACGGCGTGATCGGCTGCCCGCTCGCGACCGTCGCCGTCATCAGCGCCACGCCGAACGGGCTGGCCACCACGTCGCCCTGGCCGATGCCCGCCTCGACCCGCTTCGCCTCGTCCTCGTACGCCTCCACCTTGCCCGCCTCGGTGGCCAGGCCGGGGATGTCGAAGTCCGCGTTCAGGCCGAGCCGGGTCGCCGCGTCGGCGAGCGCGCCGGCCGGCAGTTCCCCGGCGAGCCGCGCGAAGGTCGTGTTGCACGACCGCGCGAAGGTGGTGTGCAGCGGCGAGGGCGGAATGGTGAAACGGTCGTCGTTCGGAATGGTGCGCGTGCCGATCCGCGCTTCCCCGGGGCAGTCCAGCACGGTGTCCGGCCCGGTGCCCGCCCGCATGGCCGCGGTGGCGGTGGCGATCTTGAACGTGGACCCCGGCGGGTACAGCCCGGACACCGCCTTCGGCTCGGCACCGCCGGCGGCGTTCTGCGCCAGCGCCAGGATCCGGCCGGTCGACGACTGGATCGCCACCAGCATCGCGGGGCCACCGACCGAGTCCACCGCCTGCTGCGCCGCCTGCTGCGTTCCGGTGACGAGGGTGGACACGAACGGCTCGGCGACCAGGCCGGGCGCGCCGCCGAGATCTTCCAGCACGGTGCCCGCGGCGTCGCGCAGTTCGACGGACCAGGCGATCGGGGCGTGCTCGGCGGCGTATCCGGCGACGCGCGCGATGAGCGGGTCGACCCGCAGCCCCTCCACCGGTTTGGTGCCGTTGCCCTCGCGGACGAACATGGTCTTGCCGTCGCGATCGAGGAGCACCGGGCTGCCCTCGGCGCTCTTGACGGCCAGCCGCTTGTCCGCGGTGAGCTTGGGATGGATTTGCGCAGGGGTCCAGTGAACGAGCCACCGGCCGTCGCGTTGCGCGAATTCGATCGTGCTGTCGTACCGCCAGTCGCTGACCCCGAGCTTCCAGTCGAAGCCGACCTTCGCCGTGGTCTCCGTCAGTTCAACCAGCTTCGCGGTCAGCTTCTCGGCCTTCAGCCCGGTGCGCACGGCGTCGAGCACCGGCAGCGCGGCGGCCGGGTCATCGGTCAGGTCCGCGGCGGCGCGATGGTCCCCGCTGCCGAGCGCGGCGAGGTACCGGGTGACCGTTTCCCGAGGTCCAGGCGCCGGTGCCGCGGCAACCGGCGCGGGCTCGCCGTCGCGGGACAGGAACACCACCGCCGCCGCGACGATGCCCACCACGGCCACCGCCGCGACCGCCAGGACCCAGCGCTTCACCGACCGCGTCACGGCTCAACCCCCCAGTTGTCCGCCCCAGCTTAAGTCCCGGGCACGACCGTTCGGCTCGTTAGCCCGAATGGCCGCTTGTCCAGACCACTGGGAAAGAGGTGTCATGGTTCCAGCACGATTTGTTGTGATCAACAACATACGAGCTGTCACGCTCGGCCCGTGAGTGGCGGTGGTCCCCGGTCCCCGCCAATCCCCCGCCGCCACTCACGGGCCCCCTTGGCTCAGTTCTTGCGCACCGCCACGGTGACCTTGACGCCGTCGCCGACCGCGCCGGTGGACCCGTCGGCCACCTCTTCGTAGGCCACCGAGGTCGCCAGCGTCTCCCCGGCGATGAACTCCTCGTGCGCCTTCGCCGCCTCGGCCACCTCGGCCGGCGCGTCCACCACCAGCGAGATCCGGTCGGCCACCTCGAGCCCGGCGTCACGCCGCGCCTGCTGCACCACGCGCACCAGGTCGCGGGCCACGCCCTCGGCGGCCAGTTCGGCGGTCACCTCGGTGTCCAGCAGCACCAGCCCGGACCCGCCCGGCAGTTCGACCGCCGCGCCCTCGTCCTTGGCCACCAGCTTGCGGTCGTACTCGGTCTCCAGCAGCTCGATCCCGGCCGCCACCAGCGCGCCACTGTCCGATGTGGACCACTCGCCCGCCTTGACCGCCTTGATCACCCGCTGCACGTCCTTGCCCAGCCGCGGCCCGGCGGCCCGCGCGTTCACCGCCACCTCGAACCCGCCGTGCGCGGCCACGTCGGCGGTCAGCTCGACCGACTTGACGTTCACCTCGTCGCGGATGATGTCGGTGAACGGGCGCAGCGCGTCCACGTCCTCGGCGGCCACCAGCAGCTTCGCCAGCGGCAACCGCACGCGCAGCTTGTTGGCCTTGCGCAGCGACAGCGCCGACGAGCACACCTGGCGCACCCGGTCCATCGCGGTGACCAGCGCCGCGTCCGCGGGCAGTTCGGTGGTGCCCGGCCAGTCGGTCAGGTGCACCGAGCGACCGCCGGTCAGCCCGCGCCACACCGACTCGGTGGTCAGCGGCAGCAGCGGCGCCAGCACCCGGCAGGTCACCTCCAGCACGGTGTGCAGGGTGTCCACCGCGTCCTGCTCCCCGGCCCAGAACCGGTCGCGCGAGCGGCGCACATACCAGTTCGTCAGCACCTCGAGGAACTCGCGGGCGGTGGCGCAGGCACCGGCGATGTCGCTGACCGCCAGCGCCGCCTCGACGTCGGTGACCAGCTCGTGCGTCTTGGCCAGCGCGTACCGGTCGAGCACGTGCTTCGAGTCGGTGCGCCACCGGCCCTCGGTGCCCTCGGCGTTGGCGTACAGCGCCAGGAAGTAGTACGAGTTCCACAGCGGGAGCACCGCCTGGCGCACCGCGTCGCGGATGCCCTTGTCGGTCACCACGAGGTTGCCGCCGCGCAGGATCGGGCTGGCCATCAGGTACCAGCGCATCGCGTCGGAGCCGTCCCGGTCGAACACCTCGTTGACGTCCGGGTAGTTCCGCAGCGACTTCGACATCTTCTGCCCGTCCGAGCCCAGCACGATGCCGTGCGAGACGCAGGTGCGGAAGGCGGGCCGGTCGAACAACGCGGTGGCCAGCACGTGCAGCAGGTAGAACCAGCCGCGCGTCTGCCCCATGTACTCGACGATGAAGTCGGCCGGGTAGTGGTGCTCGAACCACTCGGCGTTCTCGAACGGGTAGTGCACCTGGGCGTACGGCATCGAGCCCGAGTCGAACCACACGTCGAGCACGTCCGGCACCCGGCGCATGGTGGACTTCCCGGTCGGGTCGTCCGGGTTGGGCCGGGTCAGCTCGTCGATGAACGGCCGGTGCAGGTTGTCCAGCCGCACGCCGAAGTCGCGCTCCAGCTCGTCGAGCGAGCCGTAGACGTCGGTGCGCGGGTAGCTCGGGTCGTCCGAGGTCCACACCGGGATCGGCGTGCCCCAGTACCGGTTGCGCGAGATCGACCAGTCGCGCGCGTTCTCCAGCCACTTGCCGAACTGGCCGTCCTTGACGTGCTCCGGGTACCAGGTGATCTGCTGGTTCAGCTCGACCATCCGGTCCTTGAACTCGGTCACCGCGACGAACCACGAGGACACCGCGCGGTAGATCAGCGGGTTCCGGCAGCGCCAGCAGTGCGGGTACGGGTGCTCGTAGGTCTCGTGGCGGAGCAGCACCGCGCCCTGGCGCCCGGCCGAGCCGGTGCCGTTCTTCAGGTCCTTGATGATGTTCGGGTTGGCGTCGAACACCTGCTGGCCGGCGTAGTCGGTCACCTCGGCGGTGAACCGGCCCTTCGAGTCCACCGGCGTCACCGGGGTGATCCCGGCCGCGTCGGTGACCACCTTGTCCTCTTCACCGTAGGCGGGCGCGATGTGCACCACGCCGGTGCCGTCCTCGGTGGTCACGTAGTCGGCGGACAGCACGCGGTGCGCGTTCTCCTGGCCGACGAAGTACGGGAACGGCGGCACGTAGCGGGTGCCGAGCAGCTCGGCGCCGGTGTAGCGCGCGAGCACCTCGGGCTCCTCGCCCAGTTCCTTGGCGTACGCGCCGACGCGCGCCTCGGCCAGCACGAAGCGCTGGTCGCCGGACGCGACGAGCGCGTAGGTGACCTCGGGGTGCACCGCGGTGGCCAGGTTCGACGGCAGCGTCCAGGGGGTGGTGGTCCAGATCAGCAGGTGCGCGCCGTCGAGGTCGTTGCCGTTGCCCTCGAGCCGGAAGCCGACGGTGACCGCCGGGTCCTGGCGGCTGGCGTAGACGTCGTCGTCCATCCGCAGCTCGTGGTTGGACAGCGGGGTCTCGTCGCGCCAGCAGTAGGGCAGCACGCGGTAGCCCTCGTAGACCAGGCCCTTGTCCCACAGCTGCTTGAACGCCCAGATGACCGACTCCATGTAGGAGACGTCGAGCGTCTTGTAGTCGTGGTCGAAGTCCACCCAGCGCGCCTGCCGGGTGACGTACTCGCGCCACTCGTTCGTGTAGCGCAGCACCGATTCGCGGCACGCGTCGTTGAACGCGGCGATGCCCATCTCGTCGATCTGCGACTTGTCGGTGATGCCGAGCTGCCGTTCGGCTTCCAGCTCGGCCGGGAGCCCGTGGGTGTCCCACCCGAAGCGGCGCTCCACGTGCTTGCCGCGCATGGTCTCGAACCGCGGCACGATGTCCTTGACGTAGCCGGTGAGCAGGTGCCCGTAGTGCGGCAGGCCGTTGGCGAACGGGGGGCCGTCGTAGAAGACGTACTCGTTGGTGCCGTTCACGCCGGGGTCGCGGGCGTCCACGGTGGCCTGGAAGGTCCGGTCGGCCTCCCAGTAGGCCAGCACGTCCTTCTCCAGCGCCGGGAACGACGGCTGGGAGGGCACCTGGCCGGTCGCTTGCCCGGCCTCGGCCTTGGGGTACATCGAGCGCTCCTCGCGGTGTCCAGTGGTCCCGTTACGGGGACGAAGCCCGGCCGGTCACGACCGAGTTCCGCGGTACCACCCCGCTTGCCCGCACGCGGGCCGCTCGTTGGGCGGCTGTCACGGGCCGCACCCGTCCGGTTCTACTGGGGCTCGCGCCCGTTCTTCCGGAGGCTCCCCGGTGATGGCCGGATCAGCGCCTGTTGTTCCACCAGGTTAACCCGCCGGGGCAACCGGATTCCGAGGAGGTCACCTTTGCCGGGCCGGACGCGCGGTTCGGTGGCTCGGCCACGCGACAGGCTGGAACTCGCCCCGGTGGCTCTGCCGGGTCAGCTTCGTCGCACCAGCCCGCCGGCGTGGCGTGGCGCGTGAGCCGGTCGGCGGGCTGGGGTGGCGGGCTGCGCTTAGGGTCGGTGATCATGGAGGATCGGTGAAGGGGCTGGCACTGCCCGTGATCATCATCGTGGTCGCGGGTGGGGTGGCCGGGCTGGGCGCGCTCGCCGGCCTCGGTGGGGCGACCGTGCTCGCCGCGTTGACGGCGTTGTTCTGCCTGCTCGCGGCCTTCGGCGGCCCCCTGCGCGCCGACCTGCGGTTGCTCGCCGGGTTCGCGCCCGCGCTGGTGTTCGGCGCGGGGGTGCCCCGGCTGCTCGGCGAGGTGTCGGAGTGGGCGGCGATCGGCCTGCTCACCGTGGTGGTGTTCGCCGCGGGGTTGCTGCCGGTGCTCGGCCGCCGCTACGTGACGGTCGGGCTCGGGCTCGGCATGTCCTCGGTGTTCGGCTACGGGTTCCAGCTGACCGGATCGGCGAGCCCCGCCCAGGTGCTCGGCGCGCCCGCCCTGGCCGTCGCCGTGGCCATCGTGCTGCGCCTCCTGGCCGGCCTCCGCGACCCCGGCAAACCCGTCCGCGACGCCCTCGCCGACCTCCTCGAGGGCACCGGTTCCGCGGAACACGCCGCCCGGCAGTGGTTCGGCGACCGCCCCCGGCGCTGGACCGCGCAGGTGCTCGCCCAGACCCTGCGCTACCGCGCCGCCCGTGGCGTGCTGGAAGAACGCGGTGTCCCGGTCGACTCCGACGAGGTTTCCCGACTCGCTTCGCGAGTGCGCGCTCGCTCCACTTCGGACAGTCCGATCCCCGTTCCCGAGCCACCGCAAGGCCTGCCCGGCGCGACCCGCGAGTGGTTCACCTCGATGTGGGACGCCCTCAGCGCGGTCCACCACGCCGCCACCACCCGCGACGAGTCCACTGTGGAGGTTCCACGCGGTCTGCACCGGCGCGTGCTCGACGCCGAGCTTCGCGGTGCCCTGTCGTGGAAATCAGCGCAACTGCGGCACGCCGTCCGGGTGGCGCTGGGCATGTTCGCCGCGCTGGCGGTGGCGCGGCTGCGGCCGGGCGACCCGCTGACCCTGTCCTTCCTGATGGCCACCTTCGCCATCATGCAACCGGAATGGCGCGACAGCCTGAACAAGGCGGGGCAGCGCATCGCCGGTTCGGTGGGCGGCGCGGTGGTGCTGGCACTGGTGATCTGGCTGCTGCCGCCCTCGGCGCTGCTGCCCGTCGGCCTGGTCGCGATGCTCGCCGGATTCCCGTTCATGACCAGCAAACCCGTGCTGTTCAACGGTTGTGTGGTGCTGATGAGCGTCGGCGTGAACGCGGCCAACCGGCACCTGGACCCGGCGCCGGTACTGGTGGAGTACCTGCTGCTGATCCTGCTCGCGGCGATGATCGGCCTGCTGTTCGGTTTCGCCGCCGTGCCGGGTGTCCGGAAGCCGAGCCCTGAGGAGCGCCTCGCCACCGCCGTCGCCGACACACGGGCGCTGCTGGGAAGGCTGGCCGACGCCCTCCGCAGCGGCGACGCCGATCTCCGGGAACTGGGGCGTCTCTTCCGCCAGTCAGCCCGGTCTCAGCAGGACCTGCTCACCGCGGAACCCGGCAGCGCCGAACCCACCGCCCCGCAACGGGATTCGCTGGAACACACCGCCGACGCGTTGCGTGCCCTGCACACCACGGCCGTCGCCATCGCGCTCCCGGGACAGCGGCACGCCGCACTCGCGGATCCCCTCAGCGCCCTTCTGGCCGGCGAGCCCACGCGGTTCTCCCCCGAGGACGACGAGCAACGCCTGTTGCTGAGTTCCCTCAGCACCAATCTGGCCGCGCTCCCCCGGTGACTACTTGCTGGCCTTGGTGCTGCTGTCGCGGTGGGCGGCGGCCAGGTGGGCGTCGGGGCCACAGCGGTCGCAGGGGGTGAAGCCCAGGTCACGCGCTTCGGCGACGGCGATCGGGATGGTGTCCCGTTCGGTCAGCCAGGTGCACTCGGCGAGGTGGTAGCGCGGGTACTCGTCGACCACCAGCACCTCGACGTCCAGGCTCGAGACCACCAGCAGGTCGGCGGCATCGGTGTCTTCCTCGCCCGGGTCGCCGGTGGCCGCCGAAGGCTCGGCCTCCGCAGCGTCCTCGGCGGGCTTTTCCGAATCACCCTCCACGGGGAGGAGGGCGGTGGCCGCGGCGGGCTCCTTCTTCTCGTCGTCCAGCGGGAGCTCGCCGGCGACCTCACCCTCGACGGCGTCGTCCGACTTCGCGTCCGCCTTGGGCTCGGCCGCATCACCCTTGGCCGCATCACCCTCGGCCGCGTCGCTCTCGGCCGCATCGGCCTCGGCAGGGGCGGCCGCCGCGCGTTTCCGGCGGCGCAGCCATTCGGCCAGCATCACGATCCCGGCCACCACCGAAGCACCCACCGAGATCCAGGCCCACAGGGTGTTCGCGGTGATCAGAGCCGCGACAACCAGACCCGCGGCAACCAGCACCAGCACCAGCACGACGTAGAGCACGGTGAATTACAACACGGCCGACATGCCGAAACGGCCCCGACCCTCCCGTCGGGAGGCTCGGAGCCGTCGGTTCACTCGATCGTGTGGCTTCAGCCGGCTTCGGCGCGCGGGCCGAACGAGTAGCCCTGTCCGCTGCTGGAGCCGCTCGCGGACTGGTTCGCCCCCGGCGAAGCGGGTGCGGCCGAACCGCGGTCGTCCAGCTCACGCAGCTGCGACTCGAGGAAACCACGCAGCCTCGTGCGGTACTCCCGCTCGATGGTCCGCAGCTCTTCGATCCGCTTGTTCAGCGTGTTCTTCTCGGAGTTCAGGCTGTTCATCGTCTCGGTGTACTTGCGCTGCGACTCGCGTTCCATCGTGGTCGCCTTGTCGCGCGCCTGCCGCTCCAGGGTCTCCGCCCTGGTCCGAGCGTCGTTCAGCATGGTCTCGGCACGCGTGCGCGCCTCGTTGACCATCGAGTCCGACTTCGCCCTGGCGTCGGAGAGCAGCTGCTCCGACTTGGTCCTGGCCTCGGCCAGCATGCCGTCCGACTCGGTCTTCGCCTCGGCGGTCAGCCGGTCGGCCATCTCCTGCGCCAGGCCCAGCACCTTCGCGGCCTGCACGTTGGGCTCGCCGTTGTCCGGCCCCATGCCGTGGGCCTGGGTCTGCTCCATCGCGCTGGGCGGCGGTACGGGCGCCAGCCGCCGGGGTTCCTCGCGCACCGGCGCGGGCGGGGGCACGTTGCCCACCGGACCGGCGGACCGCGCGGTCTCCAGCTCGCCACGGGTCGATTCCAGCTCGGCATCGAGCTGCTCAACCTGCTGGCGGAGCTCGTTATTGTCCTCGATGAGCCGGGCGAGTTCGGTCTCCACCAGGTCGAGGAACGCGTCCACCTCGTCCTCGTTGTAGCCCCGTTTGCCTATGGGCGGCTTGCTGAACGCGACGTTGTGCACGTCAGCGGGGGTCAACGACATCAGATCACCTCACGCACTCCATGGCCTGCAGGTCACCAGGGTCCCCGATCACCCTGGATACGCCAGTTGCATCAGTATGAACACAACCAACAGCAGCACCATAATCGATAAGTCCAGTCCGACGCCGCCAATCCGCACCATCGGGATGATCCGCCGGACCAATCGGACCGGCGGGTCCGTAACTGTGTAGATGGTCTCCAGCGTCACCGCAACCCCTCCGGCGGGGCGCCACTCGCGCGCGAAGGCGCGCACGAGCTCGACCACGACCCGTGCTGTGAGCAGGAGCCAAAACGCGAACAGCACGTAGTAGAGGACGATCCAGACCGCTTGCACGTCTCCACTCTGCCACACCCGTGCCCCGGCGTGCGGACAGCGGGCTGACCAGGAGCGGACCGGCGTGGCGGACAACACCGTACAACACTCGGGAACGCCGTTCAGGGGCACCGGCCCACCGGCCGATGCCCCTGGTCCGCGACTCGCGTCAGTTGCGCAGGAAGAGCCCGCCCTCGGCAATCCGGCGGCGGTCCTCGGCGGTCACGTCCACGTCCGGCGGTGAGAGCAAGAACACCTTGTTGGTGACCTTGTCCATCGAGCCGCGCAGGGCGAACGCCAGCCCGGCCGAGAAGTCCACCAGCCGCTTGGCGTCGGCGTTCTCCATCTCGGTCAGGTTGATGATCACCGGGATGCCGTCGCGGTAGTGCTCACCGATCGCCCTGGCCTCGGCGTAGCTGGTCGGGTGCAGGGTGGTGATCCGGCTGAGCGGATCGCGGTTGGGCACCCTGGCCTGCTCCGGCACCGGCCGCAGCCGGGCCACCGGGTCCGGCCGGTCGACCGCGAGCGCGCCCTGGACCGCCGGCGTGGCCGCCGGCACCCGGCCGCGCGGGCGCGGTTCCTCGTCGTCGAACTCGTCCATGGCGCGATAGCGGCCCCGGGAGCGGGTGCGCACGGGCGGTGCGGCAGGCTCCTCGTAGGCTTCGTACTCCTCGCCGTCGTCGGCGTAGTCGTATTCACGGTCGCGGTCACGGGAGTCACGCCGGTAGTCGCCGTCGTAGCTGTCGTACCCGTCGTAGCCGTCGCTGTCGGCCGGGACCATGCCGAAGTACGCCTTCAGCTTCTGCAGCGCGCTCATGCGGTGTGCCTCCCTGCCCTCTTCGACCCTCACGGCCACTCACGCCCGAAAGCCACGCCAGTGCCCACCGTTACGCTACGTCACCGAAAGCGGCGCCGCCCGACGATTTCACTACGGTGAGGCTAAACCTCGCCGTCCGAGCAACGCGGTTCCGACACGCACACAGGTCGAGCCGCACGCGATGGCTTGTTCAAGATCACCACTCATCCCCGCAGAGAGTTCCACGGCCGACGGGTGGTCATCAAGGAACTTTTCCCTGGCTGCCGCCAGGCGGGAGAAGGCCTCGCCGGGGTCGGTACCCAGCGGCGCCACCGCCATCAGCCCCCGGAGCCGCAAATCACCCGACTGGGTGAGGTTCTCGGCCAGCGCGGGCAGCTCCGGCAGCGGGCAGCCGCCACGGGCGCGCGCGGTCTCCTCGTCGTCCAGGCTGACCTGGGCGAGCACATCGAGAGGATGATCACGTTCGCCGCGCTCCCGGGCCGCGCGGACGGCCTTCGCCAGCGCCTCGCCGAGGCGGATCGAATCCACCGATTGGACCTCGTCGGCCCAGCGGACCACCGATCGGGCCTTGTTCCGCTGGAGCCGGCCGACCATGTGCCAGCGCACGCGCGAATCCGGGCGCATGGCCGCCACCTCCGCGGCCTTCGCCCCCGCCTCCTGGTCGCGGTTCTCGGCCAGATCGGTCATGCCGAGATCGGTCAGCAGGGCGGCGTCCACCGCGGGAAAGGTCTTGGTCACCGCGAGTAGCCGCACCTCTTCGGGACGGCGGCCCGCCGCCGCGCAGGCCTCGCGGATCTGCGCGCGGACCAGTTCGAGCGACTCGGCCAGCTCGGACTGCCGGTCGGTGCTCATCACGCCTCGACCCAGGTGATCGCGGCGAGCCTCCCGGTGGTGCCGTCGCGGCGGAAGCTGAACAACGTCTTGTCCTCCGCGGTGCACCGCGGGTCGAGACCGATCTTGGCCACCCCGGCGTCGGCGAGTTGGCGCCACAGCCCGGCACGCAGGTCCAGTCCCGGCGTGCCGTTGCGGCTCTTGCACGCGCTGCCCGGCAGGTGCGCCTCGACGTCGTCGGCCATCGCCTTCGGGACCTCGTAGCAGTCACCGCAGATGGCCGGGCCGAGCAGCGCCTCGACCTTGTCGATCTCGGCACCGGCCGACTTCATCGCGTCCAGCGCGGCCGGGATCACGCCCACCCTGGCGCCGACGCGGCCCGCGTGCACCGCGGCCACCACGCCGTTTTCGGGGTCGCCGAGCAGCACCGGCACGCAGTCGGCGACCAGTGCCACCAGCGCGACCCCCTGACGCGCGGTGACCAGCGCGTCGGTGGCCTCGGCGGGCGCGCCGCCGGGCTGGTCGACCACGGTCGCCGTGCGGCCGTGCACCTGTTCCATCCAGGCCAGATCGGACTCGGCCAGCCCGAGTTCACCGGCGAGGCGGCGGCGGTTGGCCGCCACCGCCGATTCGTCGTCGCCGACGTGGTCGCCGAGGTTGAAGCTTTCGTACGGTGCCCGCGAGGCACCGCCCGCCCTGGTCGTGATGACCCTCCGAATACGCACCAACGCAGCCTAATGCGTCCTGCGCTCGCCTAGCGGCGCATGAAGGGCGGAACATCCACTTCGTCGTCGCTGGGGTCGTCGGTGACCGGCACCGGACGGCCCGGGGGCAGGTTGCCCTGGGTGCTCTGCGAGGTGGTGCGCGGCGTCGGGTAGCCGGGACGGCTCCCGCCCGGCTGCGGCAGGCCGCCGGAGATCGAGCCGGTGCCACCGCCGAAGCCGCCGCCGGTGATCCGCTCGCCGGTGGACCCGCCGACCGGCGACTGCGCGCGCTGTCCCGGCGTGGGCGTGCCCGGCCGCTGGGACGAGGTCGGCGGCAGCGCCCCGGCCCCGCCCGAACCACCGATCTGGCCGGCTTCGGCGGTCACCGTGCTGGTGCGCGAGCCGACCGCGGACGGGTCGAGCTTCTTGTGCGTCGGCGCGCCGGCGTCGAACCCGGCCGCGATCACGGTGACCCTGACCTCGTCGCCGAGCGAGTCGTCGATGATCGTGCCGAAGATGATGTTGGCGTCCGGGTGCGCGGACTCCTGGACCAGCGAGGCGGCCTCGTTGATCTCGAACAGGCCGAGGTCGGAGCCACCGGCGATGGACAGCAGGGCGCCGTGCGCCCCGTCCATCGAGGCCTCCAGCAGCGGTGAGTTGATCGCCTTCTCGGCGGCCTGCACCGCTCTTCCCTCCCCGCGCGCGCTCCCTATCCCCATCAGCGCGCTGCCCGCACCTGACATCACGCTCTTGACGTCGGCGAAGTCCAGGTTGATCAGCCCGGGCGTGGTGATCAGGTCGGTGATGCCCTGCACACCGGAGAGCAGCACCTCGTCAGCCGAGCGGAAGGCGTCCATCAGCGAGACGCCGATGTCGCCGAGCTGCAGCAGCCGGTCGTTGGGGATGACGATCAGCGTGTCGCACTCGTTGCGCAGCGCCTGGATGCCGTCCTCGGCCTGCTTGCCGCGGCGCTTGCCCTCGAAGGAGAACGGCCGGGTGACCACGCCGATGGTCAGCGCGCCCAGCTTGCGCGCGATCTGCGCCACCACGGGCGCGCCACCGGTGCCGGTGCCGCCGCCCTCGCCCGCGGTCACGAACACCATGTCGGCGCCCTTGATGACCTCTTCGATCTCCTCGCGGTGGTCCTCGGCGGCGCGCTGGCCGACCTCCGGGGCGGCCCCGGCGCCGAGGCCGCGGGTGAGTTCGCGGCCGATGTCGAGCTTGACGTCGGCATCGGACATGAGCAGCGCCTGCGCGTCGGTGTTCACCGCGATGAACTCGACACCCTTGAGGCCGACCTCGATCATCCGGTTCACGGCGTTGACGCCGCCGCCACCGATGCCGACGACCTTGATCACCGCGAGGTAGTTGTGCGGGGGCGTCATCGGGATCCGCCTTCCTGATCGTGACTGTGCGTGTTGCCCCGCCGGCGGTCGCCCCTCGGACACTTCCCCGCCCGAAACCCTCGACCTCTAGTCGAGGCTTAGAGTTATGTCAACTACCGACGTTGCTCCAGAAGGTAGGGACCACCAAGCCCGGAATCCAGGAGCCACGCCGCGCGCGTCGCAATCTCTTTGACCACAACGCCTTCGTGTGTGGAAAGTGTCAAGCCGCCATTGAGATGGTCAGCAGGGGGGCGGAAGTCGGTGCCGGTGAACCACCGCGCGGCTCCACCGTGACGCCGATCCTGGCCACCCCGGCCAGGCCCTGTGCGGTGAGTACCGACCCCGGGTCCGGGCCACCCGGCACCAGCCCCATCGACCGCACGCCGCCGTCGTCGTGCATCAGCCAGACCTGGTACTCCTGGTCCGACGGCCGCGCGGGCAGGTTCGTCGCCATGAACGCCGCCTTGTCCAGGCTGGGCGACATGACCACGGTGCCGTGACCGCCCGGGTCGTGCACGGTCACCACGTCCGGGGAGGCGATCAGCTCCCCCATCGGCGCGTACTTCGCCCGCGCCTCGGCCGCCTGCTGGCGCGCGGCGTCCAGTTCCCCCTGCGTGTGCAGGGCGAGACCACCGAAAACGCCGCCGAGCGCGAGGCCGACCACCGCCGCGGCGGCCGCGATGAACACCATCCAGCGCGGCGCTCCCCCGCCGCGCCGGGACCGGCCGCCCCGGTCACCACCGGCGGACGGCGGTTCCTGGCGGGTGGCCCGCACCGCGGCCAGCACCTGCGCCTTCATCGCCTCGGGCGGGTCCTCCGCCACCGCGGCACCCAGTCGCGCCGCGGTCGCCCGCAGCTCGCGCACCTCCTGGGCGCAGGACGGGCATTCGGCGAGGTGCCGCCCGAACCGTTCGCGTTCCAGGTCGTCCAGCGCGTCGAGCGCGTAGGCCCCGGCCAGCGTGTGCATGTCCGGCGAGGTCATGCGGTCACCCCCAAGCAGTCCCGCAGCCGGATCAGCCCGTCGCGGAGCCTCGTCTTCACCGTGCCCTGCGGGGTGGACAGCACTTCGGCCACCTCGCGGTAGGTATAGCCCTGGTAGTACGCGAGGAGCACGGACTCGCGCTGCAGTTCGGTCAGGTTGCCAAGGCAGCGGCGCACCTGCTGGCGCTCCCAGCGGGCGGTGACCGATTCGGCCACCTCGTCGAACGGGCGGTTCCTGCTCGCCTCGAAAGTGGCCTTGACCTCGCGATCGGTGCTCGCCCTGGCGGAGCGCACGCGGTCGACCGCCCGGCGGTGCGCCAGGGTCAGCGCCCAGTTCAGCGCGCTGCCGCGCTCCGGCGAGTACCGCGGCGCGGTGCGCCACAGCTCGACCAGCACCTCCTGGGCCACCTCCTCGGACTGCGCGCCGTCGCGCACCACCCGGCGGACCAGGCCGAGGATGGGGCCGGCGAGCCGGTCGTAGACCTGCTCGAACGCGCGCTCGTCCCCCTTGGCCACCTGGACCAGCAGGTCCTCGGTGGTCGGCCCGTCCCCGTCGCCGGTGACCGGCCGGAGTGGCTCGCCGGGCTGGCGAGGTGCCGTCTCATCCATTGAGTCCTCCGAGTCGGTCGGCCGGGGTGACCTTCGGCATCGGCGCGCGGCGGAGCCACAGCGCCACGCCGTGCTTGCGGATCAGCGCGGTCACGCGCTGCGGGACGAACGGCCGGGCCAGCAGCATACGGACCAGGTCCCGGGTACCGGCGGCACGACGCACCCCCTGGAGGGTGGCGGCCAGCGGGGTCGCGCCCGCCTGGTGCAGCACCACCGAGACGGACAGCAGCGAGTCCGGTTCGGGCACGCTCATCCGGTACTCGCCGTCACCCGTCTGGAACGGCGAAACGTAGAACTCCTTCGCCGCGCTCGCCCGGCCCCGGGCGTCCGGGTGCAGCAGGTAGGCGTGCCGGCCGCGGTAGGTGTTGTGCACCTCGGCGACCACGCAGGCCAGTTCCCCGTCCGGCCGGTGGCACCAGTACAGCGTGATCGGGTTGAACACGTACCCGAGCACGCGCGCGCTGGCCAGCATGACCACCCGGCCGCCGTGCAGGTCGACGCCCCGCTCGGCCAGCCACGCGTCGAGCTTTTCGCGAATCGTGCCGGGCTCCCCCGGTGCGAAGTGGTCGCGGCCGTCGAACCGGGCGAACGGCCGCAGCCAGCGCGGCAGGCTCGGGGGTCTTTCGAGATCGACCAGCCACAGGTACATCCGGTGCGCGAAGGTCAGCGGCGGGTCGATCCGCCGCACGTGCGCCACCGTGGCGTCGTAGAGCGCGGCGGTCACCAGCGCACCCCCAGCGATTCGGCGGCACGCGCGCCGGCGGCGCAGCCGTCCTCGTGGAAACCCCAGCCGTGGTAGGCCCCGGCGTAGGCGACCACGCCGTCGTTCAGCTCGGGCAGGCGGCGCTGCGCGGCGACCGACTCCGGCGTGTAGATCGGGTGCTCGTAGGTCATCCGCGCGAGCACGTCCGACTCGGCGATCTCGGCCGACGGGTTCAGCGTGACCACGTAGCCCTTCGGTTCGTCCAGGCGCATCAACCGGTTCATGTCGTAGCTGACCTGCACCGCGCCGTGGTCCGCGCCGCAGCTGGGCGCGGCGTAGTTCCACGACGCGCGGGCGCCCGTCGCGCGCGGCAGCACGCCCGGCCCGGTGTGTAGCCACGCCTCGTTGGTCGAGTAGCGGAACGCGCCGAGCACTTCGCGCTCCCGCTCGGTCGGCTGGTCGAGCAGGCCCAGCGCCTGGTCGGCGTGCGTGGCCACGACGACCTTGTCCACCCGGTGCACGCTGTCCGCGTCGTCGCGCAGCTCGATCCCGGCCGCGGTCCGGCGCAGCGACCGGATCGGCGTGGACAGGTGGACCGCGGTCAGCTGCTTCACCGCGAGGTCGACGTACTCGCGGGAGCCGCCGGTGACCGTGCGCCAGACCGGCGAGCCGGAGACCGAGAGCATGCCGTGGTTGCGCAGGAAGGCGAACAGGTACGGCGCCGGGTAACGCAGGGTTTCGGTGCGGTCGGCGGACCACACGGTGGACACCAGCGGCAGCATGAAGTGGTCCACGAAGTAGCGCGAGTACCCGCCGATGGCGAGGAAGGCGCCGATCGTGACGTCTCCGGCGTCCGGCGAGCGCAGCACCCGCGCGGCGTGCCGGTGGAACCGCTTGACCTCGGCCAGCATCCGCAGGTAGCGCGGGCTGCGCAGGTTCCGCCGCTGCGCGAACAACCCGGGCAGGCCCTTCGCGCCGGCGTATTCGAGGCCGCAGCCGTCGCACCGGATGCTCATCGACATCTCGGTCTCCTGCGTGCGCACGCCCAGCTCGCCGAACAGCTTCAGCAGCGTCGGGTAGGTGCGCTCGTTGTGCACGATGAAGCCGGAGTCGACCCCGATCGTGCCGTGCGCGCCCGCGACGTCGTGGGTGTGCGCGTGGCCGCCGAGCCGTTCGTCGGACTCGAACAGCAGCACGTCGTAGCGGCGTTGCAACAGGTAGGCGGCGGTCAGCCCGGCCACGCCGCTGCCGATGACGGCGACTCGTTCTCCAGTGATCTGCACGCCGGTCATTCGGTGCGCGTGCCGCGGTGGATGGGTACCAATCCACGACGGCCGCGGCGCCGAACCACGGGTATGCCGAAGATCGCCGACCGCATCGCCGGGTTTGCACAGGACCTGCTGGGGGCGCCGCTGCCGGTGGGCATCCGCGCCTGGGACGGCTCGCGGGCCGGGCCGCCGGGCGTCACCGTGGTGCTGAACTCGCGGCGGGCGCTGCGGCGGCTGCTCTACGCGCCCGGTGAGCTCGGGCTGGCGCGCGCGTACGTCACCGGAGATCTCGACGTGGAGGGCGATCTCGCCGAGGGCTTCCGCCGGATCTGGGCGCTGACCAGGTCGGGCGCGGTGCGGCGGGTGCGACCGGGGCCCGCCGACCGGGCCAGGGCGGTCGGGCTCGCGGTGCGCCTCGGCGTCATCGGACCGCCGCCCAAACCGCCCGCCGAGGAGGCGCGGCTGACCGGCAAGCTGCACACACCGCTGCGCGACCGGTCCGCCATCGCCCACCACTACGACCTCGGCAACGCCTTCTACCAGCTGCTGCTCGACGAATCGATGGCCTATTCGAGCGCGTACTGGACCGACGACCGCCCCGGGTACGACCTGGCGCAGGCGCAACGGGACAAGCTCGACCTGATCTGCCACAAGCTCGGGCTGCGGCCCGGCATGCGCCTGCTGGACGTCGGCTGCGGCTGGGGCTCGCTGCTGGTCCACGCGGCCAAGCACTACGGCGTGCACGCGGTGGGCGTGACGCTGTCCGCCGAGCAGGCCGAGCACGTGCGCGGCCGGGTGGGTTCTCACGATCTGGATGACCGCGTCGAGGTCCGGCGACAGGATTACCGCGACCTGGCCGACGAGCCGTTCGACGCGGTGGCCTCGGTCGAGATGGGCGAGCACGTCGGCGAGGCGAACTACCCGCGCTACACCGACACCCTGTTCCGCCTGCTCAAACCGCGGGGACGGCTGGTGCTGCAGCAGATGTCACGGGGTGCGGTGGCCCCCGGCGGCGGGGCGTTCATCGAGCGCTACATCGCCCCCGACATGACCATGCGCCCGCTCTCGCGCACGCTGGGCCATCTGGAGGTTTCCGGCTTCGAGATTCGCGACGTGCACGCGTTGCGGGAACACTACGTGTGGACCGTGCGTGCTTGGACGGACACGCTCGAGTCACGGTGGGACGACGTGGTCGCGCTGATCGGCGAGGCGGGGGCGCGGGTGTGGCGCCTCTACCTGGTGGGCGGCGCGCTGGCCTTCGAGGAGAACCGCATGGGAGTCGACCAGGTGCTGGCGGTACGACCGGGTGAAGCCGGGGAGAGCGGACTTCCGGCCACCCGCGAGCGATGAACCTGCTGATCAGCGCCGCCGTGGCGCTCGGCATCGCGCTGGTGGCGGTCTGCGCCACCTTCGCGATCGCGCTGGCCAGGCGGCGGTACGACACCATCGACACCTTCTGGGGACTGGGGTTCGCGCTGGTCGCGCTGGTGGCCTTCCCGTACGGCACCGGGGACCTGGCGCTGCGCGTGGTGGTCACCGCGCTGACCGTGGTCTGGGGCGTGCGGCTGGCGGTCCACCTGCACCTGCGCAACCACAAGCTGCCCGAGGACCCGCGGTACGCCCGTATGGTCGAGCGCGCCGGTGACCGGGCGCGCTCGCGCATCTTCGTGCGCGTCTACCTGCTGCAGGCGCTGGTGCTGTGGTTCGTCTCGCTGCCGGTGCTGGCCGCCCAGCACGGGACCGGGATCGGCGTGCTGGGGTGGCTGGGCCTCGCGGTCTGGCTGGTCGGGTTCGGCTTCGAGACCATCGGCGACGAGCAGCTGCGGCGGTTCAAGGCGGACCCGGCCAACCGCGGCCGGGTGCTGGACACCGGGCTGTGGCGGTACACGCGGCACCCCAACTACTTCGGTGACGCCTGCGTCTGGTGGGGGTTCTACCTGCTGGCGTGCACCACCTGGCCGGGCGCGGCCACCGTGCTCTCGCCGCTGGTGATGACCTTCACCCTGGCCAAGGGCACCGGGAAACCGTTGCTGGAGAAGGGGCTCCACCGCAGCAGGCCGGGTTACGCCTACTACGTCGAGCGCACCAGCGGGTTCTTCCCGCTGCCGCCGCGGCGGACTACTCCCCGGTCTGCCCGTCGGTGAGTTCGCGCAGCAGGTCGAGGTGGCCGGCGTGGCGGCCGGTCTCCTCGATCATGTGCATCAGCACCCAGCGCACGGTCACCTCGCGGTCGCGGCGGAAGGTGATCACCTGGTCCAGTTCGAGCTTCGCGACGATTTCGCGGCCGGCCTGGCACTCCGCTTCGTAGGCGGCGACGAGTTCGGCGATCGGGACCGAGGCGGCGGCGGTGAACTCGGCGTCGGGGTCCTCTTTGAACCGGTCCCGCCACGGGTCCTCCTGACCGCCGAGCACCACGGAAAACCAGTACGACTCGACGTAGGTCAGGTGGCCGACGAGCCCGGCGATGGTGGTGTGCCCGCTGGTCGGCACGTGCACCGCCCGTGCCTGTTCGTCGGTGAGCCCGTGCGCCTTGAGCACGACCGCGCTGCGCAGGAAATCGAGGAAGCCGTTGAGCTGCTCGCGTTCGGAACCGGTCATCGGCGGTTCCGGGCGCGGTTCGGGGTTCACCATGCCCGGCATTCTGCACGGTGCAACTCGATCAAGCTAAGGAATTGCCCAGTGCGCGACGGGCGGCATCCACCAAGAGGTTGATGCGGCGGGTTCCGGCGGCGGGACATGCTCGATCACCTACGGCCGACCGAAGGGGGTCCGATGCCGGCATACCGCTCGCTCGCTGAGACTAGTCATCTCCGCAGTGGCCAGTTGGTTCACTGGCCCGGCTCGCTCCACACACGACAGTGCGCGCCGGAAGGAGGTCGCATGGGTGCGGTGACGGCCATGCTGGTCTACTCCGAGGACGACGCGAAAGTGGTGCTGCCCGGTCATCCCGTGCCCGACCGCGAGGCGACGCGGGCGATGGCGCGCCGGCTCCACCCGTACGGCGCGCTGGACGAAATCGGCGACGGGAACCTGCTGGAGAACGTGAATCCGCCCGACGGCCGCATGTACGTCGGCTGCTTTCCCGGGCTCACCGTGATCTGCGCGCCCGAAGCCGCCGTGGACCAGCCTTCGCAATTGCCGCCGAGCCTGCTGGAACCGGCCGGGAACGCCACGGTGTACCTGCACGCGATGCACAGCGCGGTCGACTGGTTCGCCTACGCGATGTGGGAACGCGGCACGCTGGTGCGTTCGCTCAGCCTGGCCCCGGAATACGGCATCCTCGAAGAAACCGGGGACGCGCTGATGTTCGAAAAGCCGTACTGGTCCGGGGATCGCGCGCCGTTGCGGCCGGGCCCGTTCCCGTTCCACCCGCTGGATCTGGGCGAAGAGGCGTTGCGCGCCATGTTCGGCATCACCTACGAGGGCAAGCCCTTCGACGGCGACCCCGACCTGAAGGAGATCACCCTGCTCGGCTTCGAGTACGAAGATTCCCTCTGAGCTCAGGAAACCGTGGGCAGTTCCGGGCTCGACACGTCGTAGACCTTGCCCGGCTGGGTGAGCAGCGCGGCGAGCACCTTGGTCTTGCGGTCCAGCTGGTCGGCGTCGCCCCAGCGGATCTGCCTGCCGTCGTTGAGGTCCAGCCGGACGCTGCCCGGTGAGTCGGCCCCGACCGCGGCGACCTGACCGCGCAGCTGGCCGGGCAGCGAGATCAGCACCGCGGTGGCCGCGCGGGTGGCCAGGTCGTCCGGGCCGACGCGCGCCAGCTTCAGCTCCGGGAGCCCGGCGGGCGCCACCGGCACCTTCTTGAACACGAACCCCGAATCGTCGACCAGGTGGATTTCCTGGCCGGTGTTGAAGAAGCCGATCGGGGTGCGTTCCGAGACGGCGATCTCGATGGTCGACGGCCACGAGCGCGAGACGTCCGCGGTGGCCACGCCCGGCAGGGTGAGCACCCGGTCGCGGATCTCGTCGGTGTCCACCCGCAGCATCGCGCGCCGGTCCGGCACGGCGGCGACCGCGCGGATCTGGTCGGGCGAGAGGCTGGTCGCACCGACCACGTCCACCGTGCGCACGCCCAGCAGCGAAGTGAAGAAGATCAGGTACAGGCCGGCGACCACGCTCAGCGCGCTGAGGATCGCCACCCACCGGCGCTGCATCGCCTTGCGCCGGCTCGGCCGGGTGCCGGTGCGCTGCCGCGCGCTCTCCGGGCGGCGGCCGCGCCGGCTGGCCGACGCCGACCGCGCCGGTCCGCGCTCCTCGCCCGGACCGCGCCGCCGTCGCTGCCTGGCTTCCCTGGCCGTGGTCACGCGCTAGCCCTGCTCGCTCCGGCGGTCCAGCTCGGCGAGGATCTCCGGACCGAGCTGCGTGACGTCACCGGCGCCCATGGTGACCACCAGGTCACCCGGCTTCGCCAGGTCGGCCGCCAGCGTGACCACCTGGTCGAACGCGGGCTCGTAGTGCACGGACGAGGACGCTGTGGACACCTGCTCCGCGATGAGAGCACCGCTCACGCCCGGCTCCGGCTCCTCGCGCGCGCCGAACACGTCGAGCAGCACCACCTCGTCGGCCAGGCTCAGCGCCTCGGCGAACTCGGTGGCGAACGCCTTCGTCCGCGAGTACAGGTGCGGCTGGAACAGCACGATCACCCGCCCCTGGCCCGCCGCGTGCCGCACCGCGCGCAGCTGCGCGGCGACCTCGGTCGGGTGGTGGGCGTAGTCGTCGTAGACCCGGACGTCGCCGGAGCGGCCCTTGAACTCGAACCGCCGCCGGACCCCGCCGAACGCGGCCAGCCCCTCGGCCAGCTCCTCGACCGGCGCGCCCAGCTCGATCCCGGCCAGCAACGCGGCCACCGCGTTGAGCGCCATGTGCTCACCGGGCACCGCGACCAGCACGTCCAGTTCCTTGCCGCCGATCGCGACCCGCACGACCCCGCCCTCGGGGCCGGGGCGGTAGTCGAGCACCTTCGCGTCGTCGGAGCCGGTGGCCGTGCGCCCGTACCGCCGCACCCGCACACCCTCGGCCTCGGCCTTGTCCGCCAGCTCGGCGGCGGGCGCGTCGTCCGCGCAGACGATCAGCAGGCCGCCCGGCTCCAGCCGCCGGACGAACTTGGTGAACACCTCGACGTAGGCCTCGGCGGTGCCGTGGTGGTCGAGGTGGTCGGGTTCCACGTTGGTCACCACCGCGACCGAGGGCGAGTAGGCCAGGAACGACCCGTCGCTCTCGTCGGCCTCGGCGACGAAGATGCCGCCCGTGCCGTGGTGCGCGTTCGAGCCGGACTCGTTCAGGTCGCCGCCGATGGCGAACGACGGGTCCAGCCGGCAGTGCTGCAGCGCCACGGTCAGCATCGAGGTGGTCGAGGTCTTGCCGTGGGTACCGGCGATGCAGGCCACCCGGTGGCCCTCCATCAGCCCGGCCAGCGCCTCGGCCCGGTGCAGCACCGGGATGCCGCGCTCACGCGCCGCGGCGAACTCCGGGTTGGTGTCCTTGATCGCGGTGGACACCACCACCGCGCTCGGCCCGCCGTCGAAGGCGTCCAGGTTCTCCGCCGCCTGCCCGACCGCGATCTTCGCGCCCTGCGCGCGCAGGCCGGGGAAGGCGCGGGAGTCCTTGGCGTCCGAACCGGACACCTCGGCCCCGCGCGCGAGCAGGATGCGGGCGATCCCGCTCATCCCGGCGCCGCCGATGCCGATCAGGTGCGCGCGCCGCAGCACCTCGGGGAGTTCCGTCATTTCGCCGCCGCCTCCAGCACGATCCGGGCCAGCACCTCGTCGGCCTCGCGGTGGCCGAGGCCGACCGCGGCCGCGCTCATCTCCGCCACCCTGGCCGCGTCGGCCACCAGCGGCACCACCAGCTCGGCCACCTTGCCCGCGGTCAGGTCCGCGTCCTCGACCAGCAGCGCCGCGCCGGCGTCGACCGCGGGCTTGGCGTTGAGGCCCTGCTCGCCGTTGCCGTGCGGCAGCGGCACGAAGATCGCCGGCAGGCCCACCGCGGAGACCTCGGCCGCGGTCATCGCGCCGGACCGGCAGAGCACCGCGTCGGCGGCCGCGTAGGCCAGGTCCATCCGTTCCAGGTACGGCACCGGCACGTAGGCGGGCTTGTCCGGGAACTCCTGCACCACCAGCGTGTTCTTCGGGCCGTGCGCGTGCAGCACGCCGATGCCCGCGTCGGCGAAGTCCTTGGCCGCGCCGGAGATCGCGGTGTTGATCGAGGCGGCGCCCTGGGAACCGCCGAACACCAGCAGGGTCGGCGCGTCCGGGTCCAGCCCGAAGTGCGCGCGGGCCTCGGCCCGCAGCGCGGCGCGGTCCAGCGAGGTGATCGAGCGGCGCAGCGGGATGCCGACCACCTCGGCGTTGGCCAGCGGCGTGCCCGGCACGGCGACCGCGACCCGCTTGGCGAACCGCGCGCCGACCTTGTTCGCCAGCCCGGCCGTCTTGTTCGCCTCGTGCACCACGATCGGCACGCGGCCGCGGGCGGCCAGGTACGCGGGCAGCGCGACGTAACCGCCGAAGCCGACCACCACGTCGGCGCCCACCCGGTCCAGCACCTCGCGGGTCTTCTTCACCGAGTCGCGCACCTTCAGCGGCAACCGGAGCAGCTCCGGGGTCGGCTTGCGCGGCATCGGCACCGGCGGGATCAGCTCCAGCGGGTAGCCCCGCTCCGGCACCAGCTTGGTCTCCAGGCCGCGCGCGGTGCCGAGCGCGACCACCTTCGCGTCCGGCCGCAGGCGCTTGACCGCGTCCGCGAGCGCGAGGGCGGGTTCGATGTGGCCCGCGGTGCCGCCGCCGGCCACCACCACCGTCGGCGCCGCCTGATCGACGGCTCTGTCCGCTCCAACTGCCGGGTCTGTCACCGACGTCCTCTCCGTGTCGAACTTCCGCGTGCGGTACTGCCACGTGCTGTGCTGCCCCGTGCGGTGGTGGCCCTGGTCGCGCCGCCGCGCCGCTCCCCGGCCACCGGCCTGCCGTCCCCGCGCGCCGCCGGGCGGCCGCGTCTGGTGCCACCGCCACGGGTACCGGCGGAGCCCCGGCGCTTGGTCGGCGGGCGGTACGGCTCGGGCGCCGGCAGGCGCAGCAGTCGCCCGAACTTACCCGGCCCCTGGGTGCGCAGCGCGGCCACCGCCTCCGGTTCGTGCCGGGCGCAGTTGGCCAGGATGCCGAGCAGCAGCATGGTCACCACCAGTGAGGTGCCGCCGTAGGAGATCAGCGGCAGGGTCACCCCGGTGACCGGCAGCAACCCGATCACGTAGCCGATGTTGATCGCCGCCTGCGCGACCACCCACACCGTCAGCGTGCCGGCCACGATCCGGATCCACGGGTCCAGGTTACGCGTGGCGATCCGCATGCCGACCACGGCGAGCAGGCCGAACAACCCGATCACCACCACGCAGCCGACGAACCCGAGTTCCTCGCCGATCAGCGCGAAGATGAAGTCGTGCTGCACGTTCGGCAGGTAGCGCCACTTCGACTGGCCCTGCACCAGCCCCTTGCCGAAGAACCCGCCCTCGGCGATGGCGTAGAGCGCCTGGTTGGCCTGCAGCCCCTTGCCCTGCGGGTCGGCACCGGGGTTGAGGAAGGTCATCACCCGGTCCAGGCGGTACTGCGCGACCAGCGCCAGGATGACCGCGCCGCCGACCCCGCCGGCCAGGATCACGCCGAACAGCCGCTTCGGCGCACCGGCGAACCACAGCAGCGCGACCAGCACCACGCCGAGGGTGACCGTGCCGCCGAGGTCGGGCTGCGCCATCACCAGCGCGAACATCAGCAGTGCCGCGGGCACCACCGGGACCAGCAGGTGCCGCCACTGGTGCAGCACGTTGTACTTGATCACCAGGATGTGCGCGCCCCACAGCGCCAGCGCCACCTTGGCCAGTTCGACCGGCTGCAGCGAGAACGGCCCGACCACGAACCAGCCCTGCGAGCCGTTGACGTTCTTGCCGAGCGGGGTGAGCACCAGCATCAGCAGGCCGAGGCAGACCACCATCGCGGTGGAGGACAGCGCCCGGATCCGGCGCAGCGAGACGCGCAGCCCGATCAGGAAGGCCAGCGAGCCGATGCCGACGAACATCAGGTGCTTCTGGAACAGCGCGTACACCGACGAGCCGGTCTCGGGGTTGTAGGAGGACGGCGACGAGGCCGACAGCACCATCACGATCCCGATCACCGTCAGCGTGCCGGTGACGGCGAGCACCAGGTGGAACGAGGCCAGCGGCCGCGACAGCCACGCGGTCAGCGCGAACTGCTCGGCGGAGAAGCTCCTCGGCGGCCGCTCGCCCTTCGTGCGGCGCCGCGCGACCCGGCCCGCGCCGGTCCTGCTCCCCTGGTCCGGCTGGTCAGCTGCGGTCACTGTTCGGCCCCCGGCCCGCCAAGGCGTGCACCGCGGCCGTGAAAGCGTCGCCCCGCTGGGCGTAGTCGCGGAACATGTCCAAGGAGGCGGCCGCGGGCGCGAGCACCACCGCGTCCCCCGGGCGTGCCATGGCACTGGCCGCACTCACCGCCGCTGTCATGGGCTCATCGTCACCCGGGCGGAGCATCTTCACCGGGACATCCGGCGCGTGTCGCGTCAAAGCGGCGGCGATCACCGGCGCGTCCACGCCGAGCAGGACCACCCCGCGCAGGCGGTCGGCGGCGGCTTCGACCAGCGCGTCCACCGCGGCGCCCTTGAGCTGGCCGCCGGCAATCCAGACCACAGCCGGGTAGGCGCCGAGCGAACCGGCGGCGGCGTGCGGGTTGGTGGCCTTGGAGTCGTTGACGTAGCGCACCCCGCCGACCTCGGCGATCTCCACCGCCCGGTGCGCGACCGGCTGGAACTCCCGCAGCCCCTTGGCGATCGCCTCGGCGGGCACGCCGTGCGCCCGCGCCAGCGCCGCCGCGGTGAGCGCGTTCAGCACGTTGTGCGGCCCGGCCGGGCGCACGTCGGACAGCGAGGCCAGTTCTTCGGCGTGGTGCACCGGGTCGGCCACGAAAGCGCGGTCGACCAGCAGGTCCTCCACCACGCCCAGCTCGCCGGGGCGCGGGGTGTCCACCCCGATGCCGACCCTGGCGGCGGTTTCCGGCGCGTACGCCGAGGCCAGCCGGACCGACCACTCGTCGAGCGAGTTGTGCACCACGGTTTCCGAGAACTGGTGGATCTTGCCCTTGGCGGCGGCGTACTCGGCCATCGAGCCGTGCCAGTCGATGTGGTCCTCGGCCAGGTTGAGCACCACCGACGCCCGCGGCGCCAGCGTCCGCGACCAGTGCAGCTGGAAGCTCGACAGCTCCACGGCCAGCACCCGGTGCCCGGCGAGCACCGCGTCCAGCACCGCGTAACCGACGTTGCCGCAGGCCACCGCGTCCACCCCGGCCGCGCGCAGCACCGACTCCAGCATGGCCACCGTGGTGGTCTTGCCGTTGGTCCCGGTGACCGCCAGCCAGACCGGCGGCTCCGGCAGGTCCTGCCCGATCCGCCAGGCCAGTTCGACGTCGCCGATCACCTCGACCCCGGCCGCCTCGGCGGCCACCAGCAGCGGCGCGGTCGGGCGCCAGCCGGGGCTGGTCACCACCAGCGCGGTGCCCTCGGGCGGTGCGGTCAGGCCGGGGGCCAGCGCGGCCCCGAGCCCGTCCAGTGCGGCGAGGCGCTCGGCGTTGCCGTCGGTGACGGTGACCTCGGCGCCGAGGCCGAGCAACGCGGTGACCACGGACTTCCCGGTCACCCCGGCCCCGGCCACGAGCACCCGGCGTCCGGCCAACTCCATCTTCAACGCCCTCCTGGTCAGCCGCCGCCGGCGAGCTGCTCGCTGTAGAACAGGCCGAGGCCGAACATGCAGCAGATGGCCGAGAGCAGCCAGAACCGGATGATCACCGTGGTCTCGGCCCAGCCGGCCAGTTCGAAGTGGTGGTGGAACGGCGCCATCCGGAACAACCGCCGCCGGGTGGTGCGGAAGACCGCGATCTGCAGCACCACCGAGATCATCTCGACCATGAACAGGCCGCCGATGACGATGGCGAGCAGTTCGGTGCGGGTGGTCATGGACAGCCCGGCGACCAGGCCACCGAGGGCCAGCGAACCGGTGTCGCCCATGAAGATCTTCGCGGGCGCGGCGTTCCACCACAGGAAGCCGACGCAGGCGCCGGTGGCGGCCGCGGCGACCACCGCGAGGTCCAGCGGGTCGCGCACGTTGTAGCAGGCGGCGGCCGGGCTCTCCGCGCAGCTGAGCCTGGCCTGCCAGAACGAGATCACCACGTAGGTGGCCAGCACCATCGCCGCCGCGCCACCGGCGAGGCCGTCCAGGCCGTCGGTGAAGTTCACCGCGTTCGACCAGCCGGAGATGACCACCAGGGTGAACAGCACGAACAGCGGGATCGGCAGCACGATCAGCTCGATGTCGCGCACGTAGGACAGGTTCATCGACGCCGGGCTGAGCCCGTTCTCGTCGGCGAACTGCAGCGCGAGCACCGCGAAGGCGACGCCGACCACGACCTGGCCGACGATCTTCGCCGTCTTGTTCAGGCCGAGGTTGCGCTGCTTGCGGATCTTGATGAAGTCGTCGAGGAAGCCCACCACGCCGAGGCCGACGCCGAGGAAGAGCACCAGCAGGCCGGAAGCCGACGGGCCGCTGCTGGAGTCGTCGCCCATCCAGTTGATCAGGTGGGCGACGAAGTAGCCGACCACCATCGCGATGATGATCGCCACGCCACCCATGGTCGGCGTGCCGCGCTTGGACTTGTGCCCGGCCGGGCCCTCCTCGCGGATCTCCTGGCCGAAGCCCTGCCGGGAGAACACCCGGATCAGGTAGGGCGTGAGCAGGATGGAGACCAGCAGGCCGACGGATGCCGCGATCAGGATGCTGATCACGCCTCACCGCCAGCGGGGGTGAGCACCGCGTCGGCCACCCGCCAGAGCGCGGCGACCTTGGATGCCTTGACCAGCACCACGTCCTGCGGCCGCAGCTGTTCGCGAAGCAAGGCGATGGCGGCGTCGGTGTCGGGCACCAGGACGGACTCCTCTCCCCATGAACCTTCGTGGCTTGCGCCTTGATGCATCGCGGCGGCGTCCTCGCCGACCACCACGAGCCTGCCGATGTTGAGCCGGACGGCCAGGCGGCCGATCTCGTCGTGCGCGGTCACGCTATCGGCACCGAGTTCGCCCATCACACCGAGGACCGCCCAAGATCGGCGGCCCGCGCTCATCGAGGCGAGCGTCTTCAGCGCCGCCCGGACCGATTCCGGGTTGGCGTTGTACGAATCGTTCAGCACGACCAGGCCGTCTTCCCTGGTCGTGACCTCCATGCGCCGGGCCGAGCGCCGGGTCACCGCCGACAGCTGGGCGGCCACGTCGGCCAGCGAGGCGCCGAGTTCCAGTGCCACCGCGGCGGCCGAGAGCGCGTTGCCGACGTGGTGCTCGCCGTGCAGCGGCAGCTTCACCTCGGCGGAACCGGCCGGGGTGACCAGCCGGAAGGAGGCGCGGGCCTGCTCGTCGAGCACCAGGTCCTCGGCGCGGACGGTCGCGTCGGGGTGCTCGCCGACGCCGACGATCCGCGCCTTCGTCCGCGAAGCCATGCCCGCGACCAGCGGATCGTCGAAGTTGAGCACCGCGACGCCGTCCTCGGGCAGCGACTCGGGCAGCTCCCCCTTGGCCTGCGCGATGCCCTCGCGCGAGCCGAACTCGCCGACGTGCGCGCTACCCACGTTGAGCACCACGCCGATGCGCGGCGGCGCGATCTTCGCCAGCTCGGCAATGTGCCCCGGCCCGCGTGCGGACATCTCCAGCACGAGGTACCGGGTGCTCGCGTCGGCACACAGCGCGGTCCACGGGTGGCCCAGCTCGTTGTTGAAGGAGCCGGGTGGCGCGACCGTCGGGCCGAGCGGTTCGAGCAGCTGCGCGATCAGGTCCTTGGTGGAGGTCTTGCCGGAGGAACCGGTCACGCCGACCACGGTCAGCCCGGTTTTCGCCAGCTCGTCGACCACGTGCCTGGCGAGCTTGCCGAGCGCGGCCAGCACGGCGGCGCCGGAACCGTCGGTGTCGCCGCTGAGCACCATCGCGCGCTCGTTCGCCTCGCCGTCGGCCAGCGGCGGCACGATCACCGATGGCGCGTCGACCTCACGAGCCGCGAGCACCCCGGCCGCCCCGGCGGCGACCGCCTTCCCGGCGAAGGTGTGCCCGTCGACCTTCTCCCCCGGCAGGGCGAGGAAGAGGCCGCCGTCGGTCAGCTTCCGCGAATCGAACTCCACCGAGCCGGTCACCAGCGGGCTGCCGTCGGTGCCGTGCAGCCGTCCGCCGACGATCTCGGCGATCTCGGCCAGGGTCAGCGCGATCACGCGTGCACCCCCAGCCGGGTGCGGATCGCGGCTTCCAGCTCGTCGCGGTCGGAGAAGGGGTGCACCACGCCGTGTGCCTCCTGCCCGGTCTCGTGGCCCTTGCCCGCGACGAGCACGATGTCGCCGGGGCCGGCCAGTTCCACGGCACGCGCGATGGCGGCGCGCCGGTCGCCGATCTCCTCGATCTCCACCCCCGCGGCACCGGCCGCACGCGCACCGGCGAGCATCGCCGCGCGGATCGGCTCCGGTTCCTCGGAGCGGGGGTTGTCGTCGGTCACGATCAGCACGTCGCTGCGCTTGGCCGCGGCCTCGCCCATCATCGGGCGCTTGGCGGTGTCGCGGTCGCCACCGCAGCCGAGCACGGTGATCACGCGGCCGTCGGTGCGCGCGCGCAGCGCGTCGAGCGCCTGCGCCACCGCGGCCGGTTTGTGCGCGTAGTCGACCACCGCGGTGAACGGCTGTCCCAAGTGGACGCGTTCCATCCGGCCGGGCACCTCGACCGCGCCGATCCCGCGCACGATGTCGGGCAGGTCCACCCCGGTGACGTCCAGGATCGCCGCCGCCAGCAGCGCGTTGGCCACGTTGAACTCACCGGGCAAGGGGATCTTCGCCGCGGCGGTGCGCCCGCCCGGCGCGTGCAGCACGAACGACTGCTCGCCGGTGGGCAGCGCGGTCAGCTCGGTGGCGGTCCAGGCCGCCTCGTTCTCCGGTTCGGTGGACACGGTCACCGTGTGCGGGGTGACCAGCGCCTGGCCCCACGCGCTGTCGACCACCACCACCTCGGTGGTGGACCGGCCGTCGAACAGCAGCGACTTGGCGGCGAAGTAGTCCTCCATGTCGCGGTGGAAGTCCAGGTGGTCCTGGGAGAGGTTGGTGAACGCGCCGACCGCGAACCGGGTGCCGGTGACCCGGCCCAGCGCCAGCGCGTGGCTGGACACCTCCATCGCGGTGTGCGTGACGCCCTGCTCCACCATCACCGCGAACAGCGCCTGCAGATCGGGCGCCTCGGGCGTGGTGAACGCACTGGCCAGCCGCTCACCGGCGATCCGGGTCTCCACCGTGCCGATCAGCCCGGTGGTGCGCCCGGCCGCGCGCAGCCCGGAGTCGATCAGGTACGCGGTGGTGGTCTTGCCGGAGGTCCCGGTCACGCCGAGCACCGAGAGCTTCAGCGACGGCTCGCCGTAGATCCAGGCGGCCATCAGGCCGAGCGCCTGGCGCGGTTCGGGGTGCACGAGCACCGGCACCCCGGCGTCGCGCACGGCCGGGCGCTCGGCACCCGCCTCGTCGGTGAGCACCGCGGCGGCACCGGCGGCGATCGCGGCGTCGGCGAAGTCGGCGCCGTGGGCGCGGGCCCCGGGCAGGGCGGCGAACAGGTCACCGGGCAGGACGTGCTGGGCGCGCAGGGTCGCGCCGGTCACCGCGTTCTCCACGCTCTCGGGTGGCGCGATCAGCCGGGCGTCCGCACGGGCGACCAGCGTGTTCAGCGGTACCGGCTGGGTCAGCGCCGGCCGGGGCGGTGCGACGACGGCCTTCACCGGGCTGTCCGGCACCTGCCCGCCGGACCTGCCAGGCCCATCGTTGTTGACAGACACAGGCGGCAGGTTACCGGCGGCGCATCCGGGTGACCCAAGGCGGTACTGGGTGCGAGCGGCCGATCGCGCTTTGGTAGCGGTGAGCCCGGTTAGAGCGCGGTGAGTTCGGCGATCTTCCAGGAACCGTCGATCTTCTTCGCGTGCACGTCGAGGTGGGCGGCCGAGGAGGTTTGCCCGTTCTCGCCGGGGCGCAACGTCTGCTGGTCGAGGAACACCAGCAGACGCGCGCTGTCGGCCCGCAGTTCCCGCACGCCGGTCGAGCGGATCGTCGTGGTGCGCACCAGTTTTTCCGCCTCGGCCTGCCGCTTCGCCGCGGCGAAGCTGTCCCGGTACTGGGTGACCGCCTTGTCCACCAGCAGCCCGCCCGCGGCCCGTTCGGTGCGGTCGAGATTCGCGTAGTCGTAGGAGAAGATCGCCTTCACCGCGTCGCCGACCTGATCGGTGACCTCGGCCGTCGCCGCCGCGTCGACCAGGGCGAGATTCGCCGACGGGTCCCCTTCGGACAGCCGGCCCGCCTCCACGCCGAACCACACCGCGCACCCGGCGGCGAGCACCACCACCGCCACCAGCACCGCGATCGACGTCGCGAGCCGGGAATCCGTTTTGCCCGTTTCCAGCGGATCTTCGGCTTCGGCCGCTTCGGCGTCTCCTCCTCGCCCGGTTTTGCCTTGCGCGGGCTCTTCAGCCCACTCGTCACCGTCGTCCATCGCGGCGTCTTCGTCTTCGGCTCGGAGGGTCCCCTCGACCCGCGCGACACTGTCGTCGTCGGGCCGGGCGGTGTCGTCGGTGCCGGAGTCGGCTTCCAGTTCCAGCGTGCCCGAGTGGGTTTCGGCCACATCGTCTTCGTCGTGCTTGTTCTTGGTCATCTCAGCCCGCCTGGACGGCGCTCACCTTCCACCCCTGGTCGGTCCGGGTCAGCTCGACGGACAGCCGGCTGCGGTTGGGCACCGGCGCCTCGTTGTTGATCCCGATCCGCACGTCCAGCACGGCGACCAGCCGCGCGGTGTCCGGCAGCAGCTCCACCAGCGCCGCCTGCCGCACCGAGGCGGTGGCCATGGTCTTGGTCTCCGCCGTGCGCTTGAGGTGTTCCTCGCGGTCGGCGGCCAGGTCCTTGCCGAACTGCCCGGTGCTGACCTGCAGCCAGCGGTCGTAGTCGAACTGCACGGTCCGGTAGTCGACCGTGTTCAACGCGGTCAGCGCGGTCGACGCGGTGGAGAGCACGTCGTCGCGCTCCCGCGCGCGGGTCAGCTCGTCGTCCTGCGCGGCGGCCCGCCAGGACCAGCCGAACCAGGCGGCCGCGGCCACGGCGAGCACCGCGAGCGCGAGCAGGCCGCGCCGCAGCTGACGGAGGTTCACGGATTTCACACGCGCACGATTCCAGATCAATCGGGCAAGCCCAAGAGCCCGCCGACATTTTCCGAGCCGGGCAGCCCGGCCAGGTCCAGCAGCCCGGGCAGCTTCACCTGCCCCGGCGGCGCCGGGGCCTGCGGAGACGGCTTCGGCACCTCCACCGGCTTGCCCGCGTACGGCGCGTTCTGCGCCCCGCGCACCCCGGTCGGGCTGCCCGGCGGTTCGGCGCAGTACGCCTGGGTGTTCGCCGGGAGTTCACTGGTGTCGTTCGCGGCTCGTTGCTTCGTACCCTCGTACCCCTTCGTGCACGAGTACGGGTCGAACAGGTTCAGCACAAAACCGAGGTGCCCCTCCCCGTTGGAGGTGACCGAACGGCTGAACGCGGAGATCACCGGGTACGCCACCAGCAGCTGCTCCACCGCGTCCACCCGCACGGTGGTGATCTGCGCGGTGGTCAGCAGGTTCGCGAACACCACGCCGAGATCGGTGCCCGAGGTGGCCAGCACGTCGCTGACCTGCCTGCTCAGCTTCGGCGCGTCGTCGATCACCTTGCGCACCTGCGGGTCGGACTCCTTCAGCTGCGCGCTGATGTCCTTGAGCCCGCTGGCCAGCGAGGTGAGGTTGTCGCCCTGGCGCCGCTGGGTGTCGAGCACCACGCGCGCGTCGGCGAGCAGCGCCCGGGTGTCGGGCAGGTGCTCGGTGGCGGTGGTGGTGAACGAGCCCGCGGTGTCCAGCAGCAGCCGCAGGTCCGGCCCGGCGTCGGCGAAGGCGAGATAGGCCTCGTCCACCACCGTGCGCAGCGACTGGGGGTCCACACTGGACACCAGGGAGTCCAGATTGGACAGCACGGTGTCCGGCGAAACCGGGATCTGCGTGCGGTCCTTGGTGATCACACTGCCCTCCTCGAGGTAGGGCGCGTTCTCGTGCAGCGGCCGAAGATCGACGTACTGCTCCCCGACCGCCGAGCGGTTGGCCACCACCGCGGCGGTGTCGGCGGGGATCTTCGGCCCGTCGCTGTCCAGGTCCAGCCGGACGTCCACGCCGTCGGGGCGCAGCACCAGCTCGGTCACCTTGCCCACGGTCACCCCGCGGTAGGTGACCTCGGAGTTGACGAAGATGCCGCCCGAGTCGGCCAGCCGCGCGGTGACCAGGTAACCGCGGGCGCCGAGCAGCCGGTCCAGCCCGGCGTAGTTGCCACCGGCGTAGACCACCGAAACGACCGCGATCACCACGAAGGCGATCAGCTGGATGCGGTGCTTGCGCCCGAGGGTCATCCCCCACCTCCCAGGATGCCGCCGAGCAGGCCGTCCAGCCCGCCCAGCACGCCGCCGCCCGGCACGCCCAGCTGTGGCGGCGCGGTCGGCAGCGGTAGTGACGGCGGCGGCGGGACCGCCGGGTTCTGCGGCAGGGCGATCGGCGGCTGCGAGGAGTTGAGGAAGTTCTGCACCAGTGAGTCCAGGTTGAGGTCGACGCGGGCGCGCACGTTCGCGTAGTCGCCCTTGACCACCGCGCCCGCCGCGTCCGGGAACGGGTAGGTGGGCAGGATCTTCAACGCCGTCGGCAGGTTCGACCCGGCTTCGGCGAGCTTCTCCAGCGTGGGCTCCAGCGCCCGCAGATCGGCGATCAGCTCGTCTCGGCTGGCGTTGACCGTGCTCACCGCGACCCCGGAGAGCTTGTCCAGCGACTGCAGCATGCCGACGAGCTGGTCGCGCTGCGCGGTGACCACCCGCAGGCCGGGCGCGAGGTCGTCCAGCGCCACCTGGAGGTCCCCGGTCTGCGTGTTGAGCGTGCTGGACAGCCGGTTCAGCCCGTCGATGGCCCGGACGATCTCGCCCTTGTGCCCGTCCAGCTCGGTGGCCACTTCGTCCACTCTGGACAGCAGCGCGCGGATGTCGGCCTCGTTGCCGGACAACGCGTTCGTCAGCTCCTGGCTGATCGTGCGCAACTGGTCGATGCCACCGCCGTTGAGCAGCAGGGAAAGCGCGCCGAGCACCTCCTCGACCTCGGGGTTGCGGTTGGTCTTCGCCAGCGGGATGACCGCGCCCTCCCCGAGCCTCGCCTCCGCCGCCTCCCCGGCCGCGGGCCCGCGCAGTTCGACGAACTTCTCGCCGAGCAGGCTGGACTGCCGCAGTTCGGCACCGGAGTTCCCGGGCAGCACCACGTCCCCGTTGACCGCGATCTTCACCACCGCGTAGTGCGTGTCCTCCGAAAGCGCGATCTCCTCGACCCGCCCGACCGGCACGTCGGCCACCTTCACCGCCGCCTGCGGCACCAGGTCCAGCACGTCGGTGAACTGCACGGTCAGCCGGTACGGGTGGTCGCCGAGATCCGCCCCGCCCGGCAGCGGGGTGTCGTACATCCCGGAGAACTCCCCGCAGCCGCCGAGCAGCAGCGTGCCCGCCAGCACCGCGGTGATTCTCGCCCGCCCGCTCATTTGACCCCCAGGTTGCCCGAGAGCAGGTCCACCAGCGGCAGCGGCAACGGCGGCAGTTCGCCGTTCTGGATGGAGTTCAGCATCTGCGAGAGCGAGGGCACCTTGAGCGTGCCGTCGATGATCGGCGCGAGCCCCTGGCACAACTGCCCGAGCGTGTCCGGCAGCTGCGCCGGCGTCCCCGCGCTGACCAGCTTGCACACGGTGACCATCAGCGGGTGCGCGAGCTCGTTGGCGTTGTACCGCACCGCGATGCTGCCCGAGGCCGCGTCGTAGGTGTTGATGAAGTTCGTCATGCCGGTCGGCCCGACGTCGAGCACCTCGGCGAGCGCGCCCCGCTGGTCCACCAGCACCTTGGTGATCCCGGCCAGTTTCTCCACATTGGACCCGAGCAGGTCGCGGTTCTCTTCCACGAAGCCACGCACGTCGTCCAGCGAGGTGGCCAGCCCGGTCAGCGCGGCGCCGACGTCGTCGGACTCCGAGGACAGGTAACCGGCCACATCGGACAGCCGGGCGTAGAACTCGTTGAGCTGCTTGTCGCTGCCCGCCAGCATTTCGGTGAACGACTTGAGGTTCTTCACCGTGGCGAACATGTCGCCCTTCGAACCCTCCAGCGTCCTGGACAGTTCGGCGAGCTGGGTGACCGTGTTGTTGAGGTTCTGCCCGTTGCCGTCGAGGTTCGCCGCCGCGGTGTCCAGCACGCGCGACAACGCGCCGTCCTGGTTGGCCCCCTGCGGTCCCAGCGCGGTCGACAGCTCGTTGAGACTGCCGTAGAGATCGTCCAGTTCGGCCGGGGTGGCCGTCCGGTCGGTGCCGATCACCGCCCCGGAAGCCAGCTCCGGTCCTTCGTCGTAGGCGGGCGTCAGCTGCACGTACCGGTCGCTGACCAGGCTCGGCGCCACCACCACCGCACCGGCGCCTTCGGGGATCTGCACACCCCCGTCCACCCGCAGCTCGACCCGCACCTGGTTGCCCTGCGGCGTCACCTCGGTGATCTCCCCGACCGGCACCCCGAGCACCCGCACCGCGGAACCGGCGTAGAGCCCGACGGTCTTCTCGAAGAACGCGGTGATCTTGGTACCACCGGGGTCGCGCACGGCGAACCACAGCCCGGCGGCGAGCACCAGCAACGCCACGCACGCCAGGGAAAGCCACGACAGCAGGCTCCGCCCGGCCCTGGTCTCGACGGTCATCGCGGGGCCACCCCCTGGTTCGGCGCGGCGATCGGCGGGGTGCAGCCCTCCGGGTTGATCTGCGCGCCTGCCACGGTGATCACCGGCGGCAGCAGACCGCAGATGTAGCCCTCGAACCAGCGCCCGTTGCCGGTCGCGTTCGCGCCGATCCGGGTGAACGGGGCGAGCAGTTCCAGGCTGCGGCTGAGGTTGTCCTGGTTGCGGTGCAGCACGTCGGTGACCGTGCCGAGCTTCTCCAGCGCCGGTTTCAGCTGCCCGCGGTTGTCCGCCACCAGGCCGGAAAGCTGGTCCGACAGCTGCTTCGTGCCGTCCAGCAGCCGGGAGATCGCGTCCTGCCGGTTCTGCAACTCGGTGAGCAGGAGGTTGCCGTCCCCGATGATCCGCGACAGCTGGGCGTTGCGGTCCGACAGGGTTTTCGAGACCTGGCTGGTGTTCGACAGCAGGTTCGCGAGTTCGGTGTCCCGCGAGGACACCGTCTTCGACAGCGAGGACAGCCCGTCCAGCGCCTCGCGCAGGTGCGGCGGGGTGTCCTTGAGCGCGTCCGAGAGCACGTTGAAGCTCTGCGCCAGCTGGTCGGTGTCGACGTCCTGCACGGTGTCGGACAGCTTCTCGAAGGCGTCCTGCAGTTCGAACGGCGTGCGCGTGCGTTGCAGCGGAATGGTGTCGGCCGGGTCCTGCGGTGCCTCCCCGGCCGGGTGCAGCGCGAGGAACTTCTCCCCCAGCAAGGTCTTGATCTCGATCGAGGCGACCGTGGCGTCCGGCACGCCCACCCGCTCCACCTCGAACTCGACCAGCACCTTCTTCCGGTCCAGCTCGACCGAGGTCACCTCGCCGACGGTCACCCCGGCCACCCGCACCTCGTTGCCCGCGGCCAGCCCGGCCGACTCGGCGAACTCGGCCGAGTAGCCGATCCCCTTGTCCAGCAAGGGAAGGTCGTTCCAGGCGTAGGTGACCACGGCGACCAGCGCGAGCAGCACCAGCGCCACGCCGCCGACCGCGGCCTGGTTCCGTTCCCGCAGCGGCGTCATGACGGCTGGCACCTCTCCGGCATCTCGTTGGTGGGGATCGGCAGGAACGGCACGGTGATGTTCAGCGAGGAGATGCCGATCGTGCCGGAGAGCCCGCACAGGTAGTAGTTGAACCAGCTGCCGTAGCTCAGCGTCCGGGTGAACTTCTCCAGGTTGCCCGGCATCACGCCGAGCAACTCGTCCAGCAGCTGCTCGGAATCGGCGAGGTTGCCGGACAACTGCCCGAGCGCGGCGATGTCCTCCTTCAGCGGCGGCCTGGCTTCGGCGAGCAGCCCGGCGGTGGTGTCGGTCAGCTCACCGAGCGCGGACACGGCCTCCCCGATCGGCTGACGCTGCTCGGCCAGGCCGGTGACCAGCTGCTGCGTCTGGTCGATCAGCTCGCCGAGGCCGGGTCCCGGCCGGTTGACCGTGCCGAGCACGTTGTTCAGGTTGGTGATCACCTCGCCGATCACCTTGTCCCGGTCGGCGATCGCCGAGGTCAGCGACGCGGTGTGCGAGAGCAGGCTGCGGATGGTCCCGCCCTCGCCCTGGAACACCTGGATGATCTCGTAGGACAGCTGGTTCACCTGTGCCGGTTCGAGCGCCTTGAACAACGGCTCGAACCCGTTGAACAACACGGTCAGGTTCAACGCGGGCTGAGTGCGCTCCAGCGGGATCCGGCCACCGTCCGGCAGCTTGCCGTCCCCGTCCACGGAGGTCCCGAGCGCGAGGTAGCGCTGCCCGATCAGGTTGCGGAACTTGACCGTCGCGGTGACCGCCTCCGGCAGCTCGCGCACCGCGTCCACGCCGAAGTTCACCTCGGCCCGGTGGTCGTCCGAGACGGTGATCGACTCCACCTGCCCGACCTTGACCCCGGCGATGCGGACGTCGTCGCCCTCCTTGAGCCCGGACGAGTCGGTGAACAGCGCGCTGTAGCGGGCGCTGTCCCCGAAGTCGGTGTTCGCGATGGTGGCCCCGAGCACCGCGGTGAGCAGCACGGTGACCACCGCGAAGGCCAGGATCTTCAGCAGCGCAGGCACGAAGCTCCTCATTCGAGCGTCACCTCCGCTCCCCGGTACAGCGGCGCGACCAGCAACCCACCCCAGCCGGGCACCTCGGCGGGCGGCAGGCCCAGCGCCGGCGCGGTGAGCGCGGAGATCAGCTCCTGCTCCTCCGGCGAGTTCGCCAGCGAACTCGCCCCGCCGCCACCCCCTGGCAGGTCCGGCCCCGGCGACTTCGGCGGCGCGGGCTTGCTGGAGCCGTCGTCGATCGGGCCGCCCGGCGGGTACTGCGGCCACCGGCCCGGCGGCGGCACGTCCGGATAGCACCGCGGGCCGCGCTTGTCGTCGTAGCGCGGCTCGTCCACCCCCGGCAGGTACTTGCCGCGGCTGGCGGTGATCCGGATGGTCACATGGTTCATCTCGTCGGTTCCCTTGCCGAACGCTTCCTCCGCGCGGGGCACCGATTCGGCGAGCTGGCGCAGCAGGCACGGGTACTCGGGCGCGTACTTCGCCAGCACGTCGAGCGTGGGCCGCACGGTTTTGGTCAGGTTGATCAGGTTGTCCTTGTTGACCGCGAGGAAGCTGGTGAGGTCGTTGGAGGCGTCGGTGACCGTGCCGAGCATCTCGGCCAGCCCGGTCTGCTTCTCCACCAGCGTCCGGGTGGTGGTGGTCAGATCCGCGAGCGCGTCGAGGAAGTCGGGCGCGGCGCGGTTGTAGATGTCGGCGGTGTCGGCGAGCCCGGTGATGTCGGCCTTGATGTCGGGCAGCGAAGGGTTCAACCCGCCGAGGTAGTCCGAGAGCTGCACCAGGGTCTGCCCGAGTTGCTCACCGCGACCGTCCAGCGCGGTGGCCACCGCGTTCAGCGTGCTGGACAGCTTCTGCGGCTGCACCGACTGCAGCAGCGGCAGCACGTTGCCGAGCACCTGCTCCAGCTCGATCGCGGTGCTGCTGCGGTCCTGCCCGATCACCGCGCCCGCGGCGATCGGCTCCGCCGGGCGCTCCGGCAGCTGCAACGCCACATACCGTTCCCCGAACAGGGTTTTCGGCAGCAGGCGCGCGTTCACGTTGCCCGGGATCACCTCGGTCTTGTCCGGGTCCAGCGCGAGTTCCAGCACGGCGGCGTCCCCGGCCGCCCTGATCGAGCGCACCTCGCCGACCACCATGCCGCGCACCTTCACGTCGGCGCCCTCGCGCATCTGGTTGCCGACGTGGTCGGTCTCCAGCGTGACCGCGGTGTAGGAGACGAACTTCTTGTTGTAGACCGCGATCGTCACGGTGAAGAACAACGCGACCACGACCAGGAACAGCACGCCGAGCGCCTGGTGGCGCAGGCGGCCGAGGAGGATGCGGCGCCCGGGGTTCATCCGGAGATCCGCACGGTCGTGTTGGTGCCCCAGATCGCCAGGCTGAGGAAGAAGTCCAGCACCGAGATGAGCACGATCGAGGTGCGCACCGCGCGGCCGACCGCGATGCCCACCCCGGCCGGTCCGCCGCGTGCGGTGTAGCCGTAGTAGCAATGGGACAGGATCACCAGCACGCTGAACACGATCACCTTCAGGAACGACCAGAGCACGTCCTCCGGGGGCAGGAAGAGCGCGAAGTAGTGGTCGTAGGTGCCCGCCGACTGCCCGTAGAACCAGATGGTGATCTGCCGCGACGCCAGGTACGAGGACAGCAGGCCGACCGCGTAGAGCGGGATGACCGCGGTGACCCCGGCCAGCACGCGGGTGGTGACCAGGTACGGCAGGCTCGGCACGCCCATCACCTCGAGCGCGTCGATCTCCTCGGAGATCCGCATCGCGCCGAGCTGCGCGGTGAACCCGCAGCCCACCGTCGCCGACAACGCCAGCCCGGCCGAGAGCGGCGCGACCTCGCGGGTGTTGAAGTAGGCGGAGATGAACCCGGTCAGCGCCGCGGTACCGAGCTGGTTCAGCGCGGAATACCCCTGCAGGCCGACGATCAGCCCGGTGAACAGGGTCATCCCGATCATCACCCCGAGCGTGCCGCCGATCACCGCCAGCGCGCCGGTGCCGAAGCTGACCTCGGTGAGCAGGCGCAGCGTCTCGCGTGAATAGCGGCGGATCGTGCGCGGCATCCAGGCGATCGCGCGGGCGTAGAAGGACAGCTGCGCGCCGAACCCCTCCAGGAAGGCACCCGGCCGCGCGATCATCTCGAGCGTCCGGTCCGGCACCCGCTCGGTCTTGGTTTCCGTCATCACAACGCCTTCGGGGGAACGATGCGGAGGTAGATCGCGGTCAGCACCACGTTGATCGCGAACAGCAGCAGGAAGGTGATCACCACGGCCTGGTTGACCGCGTCCCCGACGCCCTTCGGCCCGCCGGACGGGTTCAGCCCGCGGAAGGCGGCCACCACCCCGGCGACGAACCCGTACAGGAACGCCTTGATCTCGCTGATCCACAGGTCCGGCAGCTGCGCGAGGGCGTTGAAGCTGGCCAGGTACGCGCCGGGCGTGCCGCCCTGCATGACCACGTTGAAGAAGTAACCGCCGAGCACGCCGACCACGCTGACCAGGCCGTTGAGCAGCACCGACACCACGATCGCGGCGAGCACCCTCGGCACGATCAGTCGCTGGATCGGGTTGACGCCGAGCACCTCCATGGCGTCGATCTCCTCGCGGATCTTGCGCGCCCCGATGTCAGCGCAGACCGCGCTGCCGCCTGCCCCGGCCACCAGCAGCGCGGTGATCAGCGGGCTCGCCTGCTGCACGATGGCCAGCGCGCTGGCCGCCCCGGTGAACGACTGCGCGCCGATCTGCTGGGTCAGCGAACCGAGTTGCAGCGCGATCACCGCGCCGAACGGGATCGCCACCAGCGCGGTGGGCAGGATGGTCACGCTGGCGAAGAACCAGCACTGCTGGATCCACTCGCGGAACTGGAACGGCCGCCGCGGAATGGCGCGCAGCACTTCCCAGGCCAGCGTGGCGAGCCTGCCCACCTGGGCCAGTGCCGCCGTGCCGGGCATCGTCGCCAGGCCAGCCATCGCGCCTCCGGACTCGTCAGACCTTCAGGGCGTGCGTGGCGGTCGCCCCGCCATCCGCCACGAACTCACTCCCCGTGCAGTACGAACTGTCGTCACTGGCCAGGAACGCGACCAGCGCGGCGATCTCCTCGGCCTGGCCGACCCGGCCCAGTGCCACCTTCTTGCCGACGAACCCCATGTCCACCGGCGCGCCGCCGAGCGCGTCGGTGATCATCGCGGTGTCGATCGCGCCGGGGTGCACCGAGTTGACCCGGATCCCGCGCTCGCCCAGTTCCAGCGCGGCCACCTTGGTCATCCCCCGGATGGCGAACTTGCTCGCCGTGTAGGCGGTCAGGAACGGCATCCCGGCCAGACCCTCCACAGAGGACACGTTCACGATCGAGCCGCCGCCTGCCTCGGTCAGCGGGCCGACCGCCGCACGCATGCCGAGGAAGGTGCCGATCTGGTTCACCCGGATCACCCGCTCGTAGTCGGCCAGCTTGGTCTGCTCCAGCGCGGAGAAGAACAGCACGCCCGCGTTGTTGACCAGGACGTCGAGCCTGCCGAACGCCTCGGCCGCGCGGCCGGTCGCCACCGGCCAGGCGTCCTCGTCGGTCACGTCGAGGTGCTGGTAGACGCACGCGTCCCCGAGCTCGGCGGCGAGCTTCTCGCCCAGTTCGTCCGCCACGTCGGCGGCCACCACCCGCGCGCCCTCGTCGACGAACCGCCGGGCCGCGGCCGCACCCTGTCCCCTGGCCGCGCCGGTGATCAGCGCTACCTTGCCGTCGAGCCTGCCCATTCGCACCTCACCTCGTTCCGTCGGTCAACGACCTCTGCTACGGCAGGGAAAGGACCTCCTGCGTGACGAACATGCGCTCCGGATCGCGGTCGGCGAAGTACCCGCCGAGCTGGTCTTCGAGTTCGTCCTGGCGCCACAGCTGGTTCCCGGTGTCGAACCGCTGCTCGATCGACGGCGGCGCGAGCAGCGCCACCATGCCCCCGTGCACCACGAAGACCTGGCCGTTGATCCGCGCCGCGCCGGGTGAAGCGAGGTAGGCGACCAGCGGCGCCACGTGCTCGACCGACAGCGGGTCGACGCCTTCGGGCGCGTCCCCGAAGACGTCTTTGGTCATCGCCGTTCGGGCGCGCGGGCAGATCGCGTTGGCGCGCACGCCGTACTTGCTCAGGCCCCGCGCGGTGGACATGGTCAGCGCGACGATGCCCGCCTTCGCCGCCGAGTAGTTCGGCTGGCCGGGCGCTCCGAGCAGGAACGCCTCGGACGCGGTGTTCACCACCCGGCCGTACACCGGCTGTCCGTCTACTTTGGACTTGTTGCGCCAGTAGGCGGAGGCGTTGCGGGAGAGCAGGAAGTGCCCGCGCAGGTGCACCCGGAGCACCAGGTCCCACTCCTCGTCGGACATGCCGAACAGCATCCTGTCGCGCAGTACGCCGGCGTTGTTCACCACCACGTGCAGTCCGCCGAACTGCCCGACGGCGGCTTCGAGCAGCGCGTCCGCGGTGGCGCGTTCGCCGATGTCCCCGGTGACCGCGACGGCCTTGCCACCCGCGGCCTCGATCTCCTCGACCACCCCGGCGGGTTCGGTCACGTCGTTGACCACCACCGAGGCCCCGGCCTTCGCCAGCGCCAGCGCTTCCGCGCGGCCCAGCCCGCCACCGGCCCCGGTGACGATCGCGGTCCGGCCGTCCATGGGGTCAACGGTCACCAGAACTCCTCACGCTGCGGCCTGCGGCCGTCATTGGCCGCCAGTTGCAGCAAGACTAGAATCTGTTCTTGTTGATGGCAAGGCCGCTTTGCAGCGCGTTCCGCAGATTTTCGAGAACGCGTTCTAGTACAAGCGACGGCCACCGGCTTCCTCCGGCCGGCGATCTGCGGTACAACTAGAACCTGTTCTAGATTAACGCGGTTAACGGGCATACACCAGAACGAGACCGGCGGGCGGAGGTGACGGTATGCGGATCGGTTACACCGAGGCGCAGGAAAAACTGGCGGACGAACTGCGCTCCTACTTCGCCCGGCTGATGACCCCCGAACGCCGCGAGGCACTGGGTGCCGGCGGTGCCGAGTACGGCAAGGACGGCGCCTACCAGGAGATCGTGCGCGAGCTGGGCCAGGACGGCTGGCTCGCGATCGGCTGGCCGGAGGAGTACGGCGGGCAGGCGCGGTCGATGCTCGACCAGCTGGTGTTCACCGACGAGGCGGCGGCCGCGGGCGTGCCGGTGCCCTTCCTGACCATCAACACCGTCGGCCCGACGATCATGCGTTACGGCACCGAGGAGCAGAAGGCGTTCTACCTGCCCCGGATCGCCGCGGGCGAGTTGCACTTCTCGATCGGCTACTCCGAACCCGGCGCCGGCACCGACCTGGCCTCGCTGAGCACCCGCGCGGTCCGCGACGGCGACGAGTACGTGATCAACGGCCAGAAGATGTGGACCAGCCTGATCGAGTACGCCGACTACGTCTGGCTCGCCGTGCGCACCGATCCCGAGGCGAAAAAGCACCGCGGCATCAGCATCCTGGTCGTACCCACCACCGCCGAGGGCTTCTCCTGGACCAAGGTCCGCACGGTCGCGGGCCCCGGCACCAGCGCGACGTACTACTCGGACGTGCGCGTACCGGTCAGCGCGCGGATCGCCGAGGAGAACAAGGGCTGGCCGCTGATCACCAACCAGCTCAACCACGAACGCGTCGCGCTGACCTCCGCCGCCCCGATCCGCACCGCGCTCGCCGAGGTGCGGGAGTGGGCGCAGAAGACCCAGGCCCCGGACGGGCGGCGGGTGATCGACGCCGAGTGGGTCCGGTTGCACCTGGCCCGCGTGCACGCCCACGCCGACTACCTCAAGCTGCGCAACTGGAAGATCGCCTGGGCCGCCGCCGAACAGGAGCTCGGCCCCGGCGAGGCCTCGGCGACCAAGGTGTTCGGCACCGAGTTCGCGCTGGAGGCTTACCGGTTGCTGATGGAGGTGCTCGGTGCCGGTGCCGTGGTGCGCGAGGGTTCACCGGGCGCGCTGCTGCACGGCCGGATCGAACGCCTGCACCGCTCCGCGCTGATCCTCACCTTCGGCGGTGGCACCAACGAGGTGCAGCGCGACCTGATCGCCGCCACCACGCTCGGCCTGCCGGTCACGCGCTGAAAGGGGACGCCAGATGGACTTCTCGCTGACCGAGGCGCAGCGCGACCTCGGCGGGCTCACCCGCCGCATCCTCGCCGGGAAACTGGACCCGAAGTCGTGGGAACCCCACGGTTCCGGCGGTTTCGACCGTGCACTGTGGACAGAGCTGGCCCGGGCGGGCATTCTCGACGCCGCCCTGCCGTCGGCTGCCGGGGGCGGTGGTTTCGGCCTGCTGGAGCAGTGCTCGGTGCTGATCGAGCTCGGCCGCATGGTGGCCCCCGTGCCGTACCTTCCCAGCATCACCATGGCCGCCTCCGCACTGGCCGAGTTCGGCGCCGGCAAGCAGTTGGAGACCCTGGTGCCGGTCCTGCGCGGCGAGCGGGTGCTGACCGCGGCGGTGCCCGACGCCGGTGACCCCGCCGCCTTCACCGCCGAACCCGACGGCGACGGCTGGCGCCTCACCGGCGCGCAGACCGCCGTCCCCGCCGCCGTCTTCGCCGACGCCCTGCTGATCGCCGCCGGTGACGCGGTTTTTGTGGTCGACCGGGACGCGGCGGAGATCTCCGCGCAGGAGGTCGTCGACCGCGGCGACGCGGGTCTCGTCGAACTCGACGCCGTCCACGTCGACGCCTCGGCCCGGCTCGGCGGCACCGGGGTCGCCGAGTGGATCCGCCTGCGCGGTACCACCGGCCTGTGCGCGTACCAGCTCGGCACGGTCGAGCGCGCACTGGAGATGACCACCGAGTACGCCAAGGAGCGCAAGCAGTTCGACAACGTCATCGCCTCCTTCCAGGCCGTCCGGCAACGCCTCGCCGACGCCTACACCGACGTGGAAGCGGTCCGCCTGACGCTGTGGCAGGCCGCCTGGCGCCTGTCCGAAGGCCTGCCCGCCGACGAGGAGGTGGCCACCGCCAAGTTCTGGGCGGCCGAAGCCGGGCACCGGGTCGCGCACACCGCGGTGCACCTGCACGGCGGGATCGGCATCGACGTGGACTACCCGCTGCACCGGTATTTCGTGGCGGCCAAACGCGCGGAATTCACCCTCGGCGGCGCCACCGCGCAACTGCGGCGGCTCGGTGACCTGATCTCCGGCTGAGACCAGTATCTGGGAGCTGTGGCAGGATTCCGCGGCTTCGTGCTCCCCTGAGTCGGGTGAACACACTGCCGATCTTGGATCTGTCCCGTTTCCGGGTGCCGAGGCAGCGGGAACGATTCCTGGCCGAACTGCGCCACGCCGCGCACGAAGTCGGTTTCTTCTACCTCGTCGGACACGGCGTCGCCCCGGAAACCACCCAGGCGGTCGTCGATTCGGCGCGGCGGTTCTTCGCCCTGCCCCAGGCGCAGCGGCTGGAAATCGAGAATGTGCATTCTCCCCAATTCCGCGGGTACACGCGCACCGGCACGGAGCACACCGCCGGTGGCGCGGACTGGCGCGAGCAACTCGACATCGGCCCCGAGCGGCCCGCGCTGGACCTGACCGAGAGCGATCCCCCGTACCTGCGCCTGATCGGCCCGAACCAGTGGCCGTCGGCGTTGCCCGAACTGCGGGACGTGGTGCTGCTCTGGCAGTCCGAGGCGCTGCGCGTCGCCCGTGAGGTGCTGCGGGCACTGGCCGTCGCGCTCGGCCAGGAACTGACGTATTTCGACCGCTGGTTCGACGCGGAAGCGGCGGTGCACCTGAAGGTGGTGCACTACCCGCCCCGCGAACCCGGTGGCACCGACCAGGGCGTCGGTTCGCACAAGGACTACGGTTTCCTCGCTCTCCTGCAACAGGACGAAGTCGGCGGCCTCCAGGTCCAGACCGCGGACGGTGCCTGGATCGACGCCACCCCGATCCCGGACAGTTTTGTGGTGAACATCGGCGAAATGCTGGAAATCGCCACGAACGGCTACCTGCGCGCGACACAGCACCGCGTCCTCAGCCCACCCGCCGAGGTCGATCGTTATTCCATCCCCTTTTTCCTCGCCCCGCGCCTGGACGCGGTGATCGAGCCGATCGACCTACCGCCCGACCTGGCCGCCGCCGCCCGCGGCGTCACCCAGGACGAGAACAACCCGCTTCTGGCCGCCTACGGGGAAAACGCGTTGCTCGGCTGGCTGCGCTCACACCCCCGCGTCGCCGACCGCTGGTGGCTCACCGCGGCCGAGCAGCACTGAACCCCGCTCAATCCCGCGGCGCGTTGATCGGGCGAAGGCGGCGCGGACCGGTGTCCGGGCGGGAAGGTGGCGGCCCGAGCACCACCCGGCCGTAGACCACGAAGGCACCGTCCGGCGAGGCCAGGATCGGGTCCAGCACGAGCGACCGGACCTCCGGGTTGTCCTCGGCGAGTGCCGCCACCCGCAGCACCAGGTCCTGCAGCGCGGCCAGGTCGGCGGGTTCGTCACCGCGGTAACCGGTGAGCAGCGGCGCGGTCCGCGGCTCCCGGATCAGCGTCGCCGCGTCCACGTCGGTCAGCGGCACCGCCCGGTAGGCCCGGTCCCCCAGCAACGTGCTCACCAGCCCGGACAGGCCGAAGGAGACCAGCGTGCCGAAGGACGGGTCGTCCTGCAGCCCGATCACGCACGACAGGCCCTTGGGCGCCATGGCCTGCACGTACATGTCGTCCTCGCCGGAGACCTCGCGCAGGTCGCGGTAGGCGGCGCGCACCGAGTCCTCGGCGGACAGGTCGAGCCGCACCCCGGCCAGGTCCGGCCGCCCGCGCAGCCGTTCGTCCACCGCCTTGAGCACCACCGGGTAACCCAGTTCGGCCGCCGACGCGACCGCCTCGTCGGCGGAGGACACCACCTGGAACGGCACCACCTCGATGCCGTAGCAGCCGAGCAGCCGCACCACGTCCTCGTCGGCGAGCACGGTGGTCTGCCCGTCCTCCGTGCCGAGGATCTCGTTCACGATCACCTGTGCCTGCTCGACGTGCAGTCCGGCCGGCCGGGTCAGCGCCCCCTGCGGCCGCTGCTGCCACGCCGCGTACCGGATCACCCGCGCCAGCGCGTTCACCGCGCGTTCCGGACTCGGGTACGAAGGCACCGAACCACGGGTGGGCGCCCCGTCGTCCGCGCGCACGGCCAGCTCGTCCGGCACCCCTTCCGCGGCGAGGAAGGTCGAGACGATCGGCTTCTCCTTGCGCAGTTCCTGCACCACCTCACGCAGCGCGCGGGCGTAGGTGGTGCCCGGAATCGCCAGCGGCGGCACAAAAACGACCACCAGCGCGTCGGTCTCAGCCGAGTTCAGCGCCTCGCGCACGGCACCGGCGAACTCCTCCGGCGAGGCCTGCGGTCCGACGTCCACCGGTTCGAACGCGAGCCGCAGCCCCTGCGCCCGAGCGGTGTCCGCGGCGAGCAGCCCGATCGCGCTGGAGTTGCCCACGATGCCGACCCGCGGCCCCGCGGGCAGCGGCTGGTGCGCGAAGACCAGCGCGGTGTCGAAGAGCTGGGCGAGCGTGTCCACCCGCACCACCCCGGCCTGCTCGAACAGCGCCTGCACACTCGCCTCGTCCACCTCGGCCGAGGTCGCGGCGAGCTGCGGCCGCACCGCGTGACGCCCCGACTTCACCGCCACGATCGGCTTGGTCCGCCCGAGCCGCCGCGCCAGCCTGGCGAACTTGCGCGGATTGCCGAACGACTCCAGGTACAGCAGCACCAGATCGGTACCCGGGTCCGTTTCCCAGTACTGGAGCAGGTCGTTGCCGGAGACGTCGGCCCGGTTGCCCGCCGAGACGAAGGTCGACAGCCCCAGCCCGCGTGCCTCGGCGTCGGCGAGGATCGCGGTGCCCAGCGCACCCGACTGGCAGAAGAACCCGGCCCGCCCGCTCGCCGGCAGCCGCGGCGCGAGCGTGGCGTTGAGCCGGACGGTCCGGTCGGTGTTGAGCACCCCGAGCGCGTTCGGCCCGACCACCCGCATCCCGTGCGCACGGGCCTCGCCGACCAGCCGCAGTTCGGCGTGCAACCCGTGCGGCCCGGCCTCGGCGAACCCGCCGGAGACGATCAGCAGGGTTTTCACGCCCTTCTCCAGCGCCCCGTCGAGCACCGACTCGACCTGGTCGGCGGGCACCGCCACCACCGCGAGATCCACCGGGTCGGGAATGTCCACAACGGACGGATAGGCCCGCACCCCGCGCACCGACCGGTGTTCCGGGTTGACCGGGTAGACGGTGCCGGCGAAGTCCGCGGTGAGCAGGTTCGTCAGCGCCACGTACCCGATCTTGGTCGGATCGGTGGACGCCCCGATCACCGCGACCGAACGAGGGTGCAGCAGGTTGTGCACGCTCCGGGCCTCGGCGGCCTGCTCACGCGAACGCGCCACCGCCAGCGACTCCTCAGTCGGGTCGATGTCGAACTCCAGGTGCAGCACGCCCTCCTCGATCGCCCGGCTGACCTGGTACCCGGCGTCGCGGAACACCCGCACCATCTGCGGGTTCTCGGCGAGCACCTCGGCCACGAACCGGCGCAGCCCCCGCTCGGACGCCGCCGCGGCGAGGTGCTCCAGCAGGATCGAGCCGAGCCCGCGCCCCTGGTGCGCGTCGTCCACAACGAAGGCCACCTCGGCCGACGGCCCCCGGTCGAGCCGCTCGTACCGCCCTACCGCGACGATGTTGTCGCCCAGCATCGCCGCGAACGCGACCCGGTCGTGGTGGTCCACCCGCGAGAACCGCTCGAGGTCGCGCTGCGGGATGCGCGGGTAGGCGCCGAAGTACCGCAGGTACCGGGTGCGCTCGGAGAGCCTGCCGTGCAACGCGACCAGCCCGTCCGCGTCGTCGGGCACCACCGGTCGCAGGTGGACGGTGCCGCCGTCGGAGAGCAGGACGTCGGCCTCCCAGTGCCGCGGGTAGTCGTAGGACTCCCGCAGATCGGGCTCCGCCGAGTCGTTCTCGGTGCTCATCCTCAGTCCCTCGGATCGTCCGGATCGAGCCCGTGCAAGGGAAAGACCGCGCGCCGGGTGTCGCGGATGGCGATGTCCACCGGATCGTCCTGCCCGTCGCCCCACGGGCGGTGGGTGGTGTCGGCCTCGTCGGTCATCTTCAACGGCAGCTCGGCCTCGGGCGCGGCCCGGCTCACCGTGTCCCGCCACCCCGGCGGCAACGGGGTTTCCGGGCTCACGTCGCGGTCGAGCACGGTGGCCAGCAAGTGCGTCCACGACCGCGGCACCACGCGGATCAGCTGGTAACCACCACCGCCGACGGCCAGCCACTTGCCCCCTGCGTACCGCTGCGCCAGCTCGCGCAGCGTCCGGTAGATCTCGCGGTGCCCGTCGACCGAGAGCGACAGGTCGGCCAGCGGATCCTCCTCGTGCGAGTCCACCCCGCACTGCGTGACCAGCAGCTGCGGCTGGAACTGCTCCAGCAGCGACGGCACGATCGCGTGGAACGCGCGCAACCACCCGGGATCCCGCGTGTGCGGCGGCAGCGGGATGTTCACCGAGGTGCCCTCGGCCCCCTCCGCTCCGGTCTCCGCCGAGTAGCCGGTGCCGGGCCACAACGTGAACGGGTGCTGGTGCAGCGAGACGGTCAGCACCCGCGGGTCGTTGTAGAAGGCCGCCTGCACCCCGTCACCGTGGTGCACGTCGGTGTCCACGTACGCGATCCGGTCGAACCCGTGGTCCAGCAGCCACGAGATCGCGATCGAGCAGTCGTTGTAGACGCAGAAGCCGGCGGCCCGGTCGGGCATCGCGTGGTGCAGCCCGCCCGCGATGCTGACCGCGCGATCGGCCTCGCCCTCGGCCAGCTTGCGCGCGCCGAGCAGGGTGGAGCCGACCACCAGCGCCGCCGAGTCGTGCATCCCCGAGAACACCGGGTTGTCGGTGGTCCCGAGCCCGTGCCCGACGTCCCAGCCGACCATCGGCGCCTGCTTGACCGCCTCCAGGTACTCGGGCACGTGGATCCGGTACAGCTCTTTCTCCGTGGCCGCCTCCGGCACCAGCAACTCGACGTCCTCGAGCACGCCCAGCTCACGGGCGAGCCGGATGGTCAGCTCCAGGCGGACCGGGTTGAACGGGTGCTCACCACCCAGGTCGTAGCCCAGTAGCGCGGGATCCCAGACGACGGCGGAGGGGTGCATGCCCGAAACCCTAGTGCGTGCGCGGGCGCTCAGCCGGGCTCGTGACCGGTGGCCGCCGGCCGTTCCGGATCACGCGACCAGTGCGACCAGGACCCGGTGTAGAGCGAGGCGGGCGCGGGGTGCCCGGCGATCTCCAGCGCGAGCACCACCGAGCTGGCGGTCACCCCCGAGCCGCAGTACGCACCGACCGGCGTGATCGTTCCCACCCCGAGGTCGGCGAAGTGGCGGGCCAGCTCCTCGGGCGTGCGCCAGTGCCCGTCGCCGTCGGAGTGCGCGCTGAACGGGGCGTTGCGCGCGCCCGGGATGTGCCCGGCCCGCGGATCGACCGGCTCCGTCTCGCCCGCGTACCGCTCCGGAGCGCGAGCGTCCAGCAGCACGCCGTCACGTGCCAGCTCGGCTGCTTCATCGGCGTTCAACACCGGCATGCCACCCGGCCGCACCACGACGTTGCCCGGTAGAGGCGCCTCTTCCTCGGTGGTCACCGGCCTGCCCTCGGCCTCCCACGCGGCGAACCCGCCATCCAGCACGGCCACCTCGGCGTGCCCCGCCCAGCGCAGCAGCCACCAGGCCCGCGCCGCCACCGACGAGTCGGCATCGTCGTAGGCGACCACCAGCCTGCCCTCGTCCACCCCGGCCAGGCGCAGTGCTTCCTGCAGCGCGGTGGGCTCGGGCAGCGGGTGCCTGCCGCCCTCCCCCGGCGGCGCGGCCAGCGCGGTGTCGAGATCGGCGAACACGGCCGAGGGGATGTGCCCGGCACGGAACGACTCGACCCCGGGAGGCCCGGCGAGACGCCAGCGGACATCCAATACGGTGGGTCGCGAATCGAGCGGGCCGTCCAGCAGGCCGGCCAGCTCCGCGGTCGTGATCAAGGGGGACATGCGGCCATCTTCCAGCAGGCAGGGCGGCCCGCGCAGCCCGGCCGCCCGACCGGGGATTTCCAGGTCACCTGCCGTAGTCGTCGGGGAAAGCGACTACCATGAGGGACGCGGACGAAGGGGACAGAAGTGAACGAGCTCATCGACACCACAGAGATGTACCTGCGCACGATCTACGAGCTCGAGGAAGAGGGCGTCGTTCCGCTGCGCGCCCGCATCGCCGAGCGTCTCCAGCAGAGTGGCCCCACGGTGAGTCAGACGGTCGCCAGGATGGAACGCGACGGCCTGGTCATCGTCGCCGACGACCGGCACCTCAAGCTCACCGATCACGGCCGTGAGCTGGCGATCGCGGTCATGCGCAAGCACCGCCTCGCCGAACGCCTGCTGCTCGACGTGATCGGCCTCGAGTGGGAGCACGTGCACAAGGAAGCGTGCCGCTGGGAGCACGTGATGAGCGAGGCGGTCGAGCGCAAGCTGGTCAAGCTGCTCAACAACCCGACCACCTCCCCGTACGGCAACCCGATCCCCGGCCTGGACAAGCTGGGCGCCGGTGACCCGGCCCCCGACGCCGAGGCCGACCTGGTCCGCCTGGACGAGTTCGCCCGCGCCGGTGGCGGCAAGGTGGAGATCCGCCGGATCGCCGAGCACGTGCAGCAGGACGAAACCCTGATGACCGAGCTGAACTCGGTCGGCCTGGTCCCCGGCCAGACGGTCAGCGTGAGCCGGGCCAACGGCGCCGGTTCCACCATCGAGATCACCGGCGAGAGCATCAGCGTCCAGGTCGCGCCCTCGGTCCTGCACGCGGTACTGGCGCAGGCACGGTGAGCGCGGCCAGTGACGCCGCCGCCACGTTCCGCTCACTGCACGGGAAGGAGCCCATCGGGGTTTTCTCCGCCCCCGGCCGGGTGAACCTGATCGGGGAGCACACCGACTACAACGACGGGTTCGTGCTCCCCTTCGCCCTGCCGCACCGGCTCGCCGCCGCCGTCGCGCCGCGTGACGACGAGCAGCTCACCGTGGCCACCCTTGGCTCGGATGGCCGGGTGCAGCAGGCCGACCCGATGAACATCCCGACGCTCGAGCCGGGCCAGCTCGAAGGCTGGGCCGCGTACCCGGCCGGTGTCGCCTGGGTGCTGCGCTCGCAGGGCTACGAGCGCGGCGCCGACATCGTGCTCGCCGGCGACGTGCCCACCGGAGCCGGGCTGTCCTCCTCGGCCGCCCTGGAATGTGCCGTGGCCCTCGCCCTGCTCGGCGCGGCCGGTGAACCCGACCCCGACGAGCACCGCCGCACCGAGATCGCCCGCCTCGCCCAGCGCGCCGAGAACGAGTTCGTCGGCGTACCGACCGGCGTGCTCGACCAGACCGCCTCGATGCGCTGCGTCGACGGCTGCACGCTGTTCCTGGACGTGCGTTCCGGCGAGATCGAGCAGGTCCCCTTCGACGCCGAGGCGGCCGGGCTGCGCGTGCTGGTGATCGACACCCGCGCCAAGCACACCCTCGCCGATTCCGGCTACGGCGACCGCCGCCGCGGCACCGAACGCGCCGCCGACCTGCTCGGCCTCAAGGCCCTGCGCGACATCGAGCCGGACGGCCTCGACCACGCACTGGCCCGGTTGCCCGAGGAACTGCGCCCGCTGGTGCGGCACGTGGTCACCGAGAACCAGCGCGTGCTCGACGTGGTCGCCCTGCTCAAGGCCGGTCGCCTGGCCGAGATCGGCCCTTCGCTGGACGCCTCCCACGTCAGCATGCGTGACGACTACCGGATCTCCTGCCCGGAACTCGACGTCGCCGTCGAGTCGGCCCGCGCGGCGGGCGCACTGGGTGCCCGGATGACCGGCGGTGGCTTCGGCGGCTCGGCGATCGCGCTGGTGCCCGAGGCCGAACTGGCCAAGGTCGAGGCGAACGTCAAGGCCGAGTTCGAGCGCGCGGAGTTCAAGGCACCCCGCACGTTCGTCGCCGTGCCGTCGCCCGGCGCGCACCAGGACCCGCCCAGCACCTGGGCCGGGTAAGGCAACCCCGGCTGCGCCGGAACGTCGGTCAGGGTGGAGACTTTCCGCCACCTGAACCCGTAACCGCACGTACTGGAAGGGCCACCGAGCAGATGCCTACCGACACCCCGAACACGCCTCTGAAGCTGGTCGTCACCGGCGGCGCCGGTTATGTGGGCAGTGTCTGCACCCAGCGGCTGCTCGAGGCCGGCCACCAGGTCACCGTGGTGGACGACCTGTCCACCGGCCACGCCGACGCGGTGCCGGAAGGTGCCCGGTTCGTCGAGGGCGACGCCGCGGACACGCTGCGCACCCTGCTGGCCGAGGGCTTCGACGGCGTGCTGCACTTCGCCGCGAAGTCCCTGGTCGGCGAGTCCATGCAGGACCCGGCCCGGTACTGGCACGGCAACGTGGTCACCTCGCTGAAGCTGCTGGACGCCATGCGCGAGCACGGCACCCCCCGGCTGGTCTTCTCCTCCACCGCGGCCACCTACGGCGAGCCGGAGGTGTCGCCGATCGCGGAGACCGCCCCCACCCGGCCGACGAACACCTACGGCGCCACCAAGCTCGCCGTGGACAACGCCATCACCACCTACGCGCGGGCCCACGGCCTGGCCGCGATGAGCCTGCGGTACTTCAACGTGGCCGGCGCCTACGGCAGCATCGGTGAGCGGCACAGCACCGAGACCCACCTGATCCCGCTGGTGCTGCAGGTGGTCACCGGTGACCGCGAGCAGATCCAGATCTACGGCGAGGACTACCCCACCGAGGACGGCACCGCGGTCCGCGACTACATCCACGTCGCCGACCTCGCCGACGCCCACCTGCTCGCGCTGCGCCACGCCACCGCCGGTGAGCACCGCATCTACAACCTCGGCAACGGCACCGGCTTCTCGGTGCGGCAGGTGATCGAGGCCTGCCGTGAGGTGACCGGCCACCCGGTGCCCGCCATGGTCGCCCCGCGCCGCGCCGGTGACCCGGCGGTGCTGGTGGCCGCGAGCGACCGGGCCCGCGCCGAGCTGGGCTGGCAGCCCCAGCGCGCCGACCTGACCGGCATTGTCGCCGACGCCTGGCGCTTCACCCAGGAACGCCGCGGCGCCGCGAACCCCGCCTGAGCACCCGGCCGGTGTCACCGCATCCCGCGGTGGCACCGGATTCAGTTTTCAAACACCATCCAACATCGCCACAGCGCACTCGGCCGGCGGCCACCAACAGCCGAGTACAACTAGGCGCGGTCTGTGAAAAGGTCCAGGTCAAGCGCCGGATTCGCGCGGCCGAGGTCAGCGAGGCGGTCCGGCGGCAGCATCGCTTCCATCGCCCTGGACAGCAGCCCCGCCAGCAGGTGCCCGGGGTCGGCGGCCAGTGCGTTGTCCACGGCCATACCCGCGAAGGTGCCGTCGCCGCGCAGGTAGCTGCTGAACGCGAGCAGGGTGGCGAACTGCGCGCGCTCCGGCGGCGGGCATTCTCGGACCAGCGTCAGCCACACCTGCTCGGCCGCCATCCCGACCTGCTCGCGCGGTCGTACCGCCACTGCGAGGCACGCGTCACGGACCTCGGTGTTCTGCATGGCGAAAACCAGGTCGAGCACGTCCTTGTCGGTCAGTTCGAGCCTGCCGCGATGGGCACGGCGGATGGCGTCCCGCACGACGGCGAAACCCTGCTCCGGCACCATCGTTCGCGAGTCCGGTTCGGCTTTGTCGGCTGCCGCGTCGAGCTGGCGGGAACGCCGGGCGATCGCCTCCGGATCGACCGCGTCCAGCCTGGCCACGCTGGCCTCCCGGCTGCTGAAGGTGACCAAACCCGCGCTCGCGGCCACCGCCGCGATCCGGCCGCCCTCGAGATCGGGCAATTCCCCACCGCAGTCCGGTTCGTGGTAGCAGTGCCACGGTTCGCCCGTGCGGATTTCCTTCAGCCACAGGAAATGCACTTCTCCCACACCGGCCACGGTGAACCGTTCTTGAGCCGCTTCAACGAATTCCTCACAGGCGAATTTGGACTCCCCGCCGATGACGAGCACGGTGACACGGAATTTGCCACTGACGATCGGCACGAATCTTTCCGCCGCGGCCAGGGCGTATTCGGGCGGCGGCAGATCGCTCCGGACGAGGTGTCCGATCGAGCCGGGGCGCCCGCGCTCACCACGGTTGTGCGCGATGACGACGATGGAATTCGCCGGCCGGAAGCCGAGGATCGGCGAAACCGCGGCGATCAGTTCGCCGGGGTCGCTGCTGAGGTTGAGGTTGACCCGGCCCTGAGCGGCGGGGCGCGTGGACGTTGCCATGGGTCGACTGTGCGGCAAACGGCGAGGGCGTGGGGATCGAGCCGGGAAATTGTGGACAAGTGGGTGCGTTGTGGATAACTCGGCGAGGCACCCGCCGCCGTGAGGTAAGCTGGCATCGCCAAGGAAATGGGGCACCACTCGCCAGGTAAGCGAGCAATGCCCCATCAGGACCTTGATGTCAGTCGCAGTGTTCGAAGGGGCTTGTGTAGGTCGCCGAGCCGACCGAGCCGCCCCATTTCACGCAGGTTTTGGCCGCCGCCTTCTTGACCGGGCCGGCGTAATAGGTGAAGTTGCCCGAGTCGGTCACCCTGGCCGAACCCTGCACCTCCAGGAACGCCGAGGTGGCCGAAGCCGTACCGAGCGAGACCGATTTCAGCGTGACCACGCAGTTGTTCGAGTTGTCCGCGTTGTAAAGGAGATACGCGATGCCCGAGGTGCCCAGGTTGGCCGAGTCGACCACGTCGAAGCCCGCGCCGCAGACCTGCTCGGGGGTGTACGGGTTGCCCCCGCCGCCACCGCAGTTGTTCTTGCTGGTGAAGTTCGTCTTCGCGTAGTACGGCACCGCGACGCCGTTCAGCTTCGCCTTCTGCGCCACGCCGTTCAGCCGCTGTTCGTAGTGCAGGTGGGGGCCGGTGACGCCGCCGGTCGCCCCCGCCTTGCCGATCTGCTTACCCAGCGCGACCTGCTGGCCGACCGACACCTCCTGGGAGGAGAGATGCGCGTAGCGAGTCCGCCAGCCGCTGCCGTGGTCGATCTCGATCCACCGGCCGTAGCTGGTCGATCCCTCGTTGCCGACCACGGTCACCTTCCCGGCGGCCGAGGCGAGGACCGGCATGCCGGTGATGCCCGACTTCTGGAAGTCGACCGAGTTCGCCGGGTTGTGCCCGCTGAACGTGGCCGCGGTGACGGTGACGCCGCACTTGAACGGCACCTGGAAGTTGGGTGCGGCCGAAGCGGTGCCCTGCGTCGCCACCAGGCCCAGCGCCGGCAGCGCGAGGGTGGCGGCCGCCGCCGCGAGCCGTCTCAACACAGACATCGATACCTCCGGGATACGGGGATTCGTCGGCGACCAGCCAAGCGATCGCGCGTACACGTTCCGTACAAAACGGGCCGCCCCGCCAGCGGAACGGCCCGTTTTGCAGTGAATCCCCTAGAAGGCGGCGCGCAGTGCCTCCTTGCCGCCGAGCACCGGCAGGGTGACCGAGGTCTTGGTCAGGTCGATCGCCACCCCGGCGCCCGGCTTTGGGCGCAGCGTGAAGTCGTGGTCGCTGGACAGCAGCACGAACTCCAGCTTGTGGCCGGCGGCCAGCAGGTAGTCGTCCGGCTGCAGCTCGTACGACACGTTGTACGACTTGCCCGGCTCGATCGGCTGGGTCCGGGCCGGATCGGTGCGGTTCTGCGGATCAGTCCAGCCGCGGGTGATCACCGTGGACTTGCCGTTCGGCGCGCGGTCGACCAGCACGCCGGTCACGTTGGCCGCGGGCCGGTCGAACGACACGCTCAGGTCCACCTTCGCCGTACCGCTCAGCCGCACCGGCTGCCGCGCCTCGGTGGTCGAGTAGGCCAGGCGGTTGCCCGAGCTGGGCAGGTCGGTGAGCTGCTCCACGGTCTTCGTGGCGTCATCGGCGAGCCGCTCGACCTGGGCACGGCCAGGCAGCTTGTTTCGCGGGTCGAGCTTGCCGCGGGCGCTGCCGCCCGGCCACGGGTAGATCTTCGCATCGGTGGTGCCGGGCACCGGCCACTCGGCCTCGTCGGACCAGGAACCGTTCTCGCGCTGGACGGTCGACTTCGGCTCCTTCTCGATGCCGTTGTCGAGGTCGTAGAGGTAGTGCGAGACCCACTTGTTCAGCGTCGCCAGCCACTCCTCCTTGCGGAGGGAGTACGGGTCGGCGTGACCGGACTGGTGCCACCAGATCTTGTGCTCCACGCCGTGGGCCTTGAGCGCTTCGTACCACTTGGTGACCTGGCTGGTGGTCACGTTCCAGTCGTTGAGGCCGTGGACCGCGAGCACCGAGGCGCGCACCTGGTCCACGTCGTTGAGGTAGTTCCGCTCGTCCCAGAAGGGGCTGTAGTCGCCGGTGATCCGGTCCTGCTCGGCAGCCAGTTCGTCGAGCACAGGGCGGCACACCGCGCGATCGGCGCGCGTGTGCACGTACTCGGCGAGCACGTCGGCGTCCTCACCCTGGTAACCGCCGGGCGCGACCACGGCGCCGTCCTCGCGGTAGTAGTCGTACCAGCTGGAGATCGCCGCGATCGGGATGATCGTCTCGAGGCCCTCGACCCCGGTGCTGGCCACCGCGTTCGGCAGGGTGCCGTTGTACGACACACCCATCATCGCGGTCTTCCCGGTGGTCCAGTCCGCCTTCGCGGCGGTACCGGCCGAGTCACGCGCGGAAGTCCGGTTGTTGAGCCAGTCGACCACGGACCTGGCGCCGATGGTCTCGTTCTCGCCACCGGTGGTCGGGCAACCGGTGGACTGGCCGCTGCCGAGCGATTCGCCGTACACCACGGCGAAGCCGCGCGAGGTGAAATAGGACTCGTAGCGCCAGGTGATCGGCGCGGCGTACGGGCCGACCTCGGCGGTCCGGCCACGCGGGCCGGCGGCAGGGGCGGGCTGGCCCGGCACGTAGAGCTCGACGTCGACGTTGTGGTTCGCCACGTCGTTGCCACCGGCGTAGTACGGGCTGGCCTGGTAGATGACCGGCACCTTGAGCCCGTTCTGGGTGGCCTTCGGGCGCACCACCTCGACGTGCACCTCGTCGTTCTTGCCGTCGCGGTCGCTGTCGACCGGCGCGGTCACCCAGACGTTGTCCCGGACGATGTCGGCCGGGTCGAACACGGGCTGCGCCTGACCGTTCTCGAAGACCGGCCCGGTGGGCGGGGCGGCTTGGGCGCTGACGGGCTGCACCAGCGCCATCGGCAGCAAACCGACGAGCACAGCGGCAAGGCGTGCGGATCTCACACGGACCCCCTGTGAAGGTGTGGTGAAAGGACTGCGATGACAGTTGCTCCGGCTGACAGGGGTGTCAAGCCCTTCCCAGCGTTAACCGACGAAAGACGGCACGGGCCCTCCGCGTTTGGGCTAGCGTCGGGTTTCATGCCGACCTCCGTGCGCGCCCCGATCGTCGCCGTCACCGTCTACCCGCAGCACGCCAGGATCGTTCGCCGGGCACGAACCGAACTGGGCGGCGACGGCCGGTTCACGGTCGGCGGTCTGCCCCGTGGCTTGTTGCCGGACTCGGTGCGTGCTTCGGGAATCGGTCCCGCGTCCATCGTCGGCGTGGACGTCCGGCCCCAGCACCTCGCCCGGCCGACCGAGCGCGAGCTGGACGAACTGCTCGAACGCCAGCGGGTGGCCAGGCGGAAGCTCGACGAGGTGACCGACGCCGAAGCCGTGGAGACCGGGCGCGCGGACCTGCTGAGCGCGCTGGCGCAGCGATCCGGCCGGTCGTTCGCCGACGCGCTCGCTTCGGGAAGCGCGCAACCCGCGCGTGTGGCCGAGATCGGCGACGCCCTCGCGGCCCAACTGTCCGATGTGCTCGCCAGTCGCCGCGAGCTGGCCGATCGGCGCGCCCGGTTGTCGGCCGAATTGGAGGCGGTGGACCGCGAAGTCACGGCGCGGCAGGCGGCCCAGACACCCGACCGCACCGAGGTGGTGATCGAGCTCGAACCCGCCGAGAACGCCGGTACCGCCGAGATCGAGCTGGAACTGTCCTATGTAGTCACCAACGCGCGCTGGGAGTCGGGCTACGACATCCGGCTCGACGAGGACCGGGTGCGGCTCACCTGGTACGGCCTGGTCACCCAGCACACCGGCGAGGACTGGCCCGAATGCGAACTGACCTTGTCGACCGCTCGGCCGGCGGCCACCGTGCACGTGCCTGAGCCGGAGCCCTGGTACCTCGATCGCGCCAAGCCCACGGCGTTGCTCAGGGGTGGCGCCGCGGCGGGCGGGCACGGCGGTGGCTACGGCGCTTCGGCGCCCGAGATGGCGATGCCGGCAGCCGCGCCGATGGCGAACGTGACGGCGCAGGTCGAGCAAGGCGCGGCAGCGGCGTCGTACCGGCCCACCCGGCCGGTCGCGGTGCCGTCGGACGGTGGCGCGCACCGCACCACGATCACCACGCTGGGTCTCGACGCGGAGCTGAGCTACGTGACCGCGCCGGTGCTCGCCGAGGAGGCGTACCTGCGCGCGACGGTCACCAACGGCGGGGAGCACACGCTGCGCCCGGGGAAGGCGTCCGTATTCCACGACAACGAGTTCGTCGGCACCACACGGCTGGACAACTGGGCACCGGGCGAGGAGGTTGAACTCGCGCTTGGGGTGGACGACAGGCTGCGAGTGAAGCGTGAACTGCGGCGGCGCAGTGCGACGAAGACCGCGCTGACCGGCACGCGACGGCGTGAGCTCGAGTACCGGATCACGGTGACCAACCACGGGCCTCGCGTCGCGCCGATCACCGTGCTGGACCAGGCACCGGTCTCGCGGGACGAGGCGATCGTGGTGCGCGAGGTCCGCACCTCGCCCGATCCCGAAGAGCTGAGTTCGCTCGGCGAGGTCACCTGGCGGTTCGAACTGGCGCCGGGTGCCTCGGCCGAGGCCAGCCTGTCGTTCCGTGTGGACGTGCCGAAGGGGGTGGAGCTGCACGGCTGGCGCGAGTAGACGCGACGGATGAGCGGTCCCAACGGACAGGCAACCGACAGCAATTGGTAACCGCAGGAAAACACTCGATCGGGTTATATCGGAGGTATGCGCTCCCGATCAGTGGTGTTCGGCCTGGTCGCCACCCTCGCGGTGACGGCCGGACTGGGCGCGCTGGCGGTGGCCACAGGGCCTGATTCCGCGTCGAAGCACGAGGTGACGATCGCGCTGCCGTCGTCGGCGCAGCTGCCGGACACCTTGGTTTCGCCGTCCTCCCCCGCGCCGGAGCCGGAGGTGCCGCTCACCGAGGAAATGCGGGCCGAGCTGGCGTCGGCGGTGGTGGCGGCCGTGGAGTCGGCCGCGCCGGGGACCGATCTCGGGCTCGCGGTCTACGACCGGGTGACCCGTTCGGCGGTGGCCACCGAGAACGCCGACGCGCAGTTCTACTCGGCTTCGGTGGTCAAGTTGCTGATCGCGATCGACCTCCTGCACGACGCGGGCTGGGCGGCGGATGACCGCGCGAAGGAGAACCTGTCGCAGCTGCTCGGCGCGAGCAACGACGGTGTGGCCGACGCGCTGTGGGCGGCTGGCGGCCGTCGCGACATCGTGCGGGACACCAGCGCGTTGATCGGGCTGGTGAACACCGCTCCCCCGACCGTCTCGGACGAATGGGAGATGACGCGGCTCAGCGCGCAGGACGTGATCGCCACCTACGAGTACATCCACCACCAGATCCCGGCTTCCGCTCGGGACGTGCTGCTGGCCGCGCTCACCGGGCCGGACGACCGCGCGGCCGACGGGTTCGACCAGTTCTTCGGCATCCCGGCGGCGCTGCCCGAGACGACCTGGGGCGTCAAACAGGGCTGGATGCGGGCGGCGGGGCACGTCGTGCTGCACACCACGGGCGTGGTCGGTGAGCGCTACTCGGTCGCGTTGCTGTCCCACCAGCCGTCGCGGCTGAGCTACGAGACGGCGTCGCAGGCGATCACCGCGGGCATCGCCGCGCTGGCGCCGGTGCTGTCGGGCGCCGAGAAGGGGTAAGTAAGCTCGCTCTCCGTGGTCACGCCAGAGCCGCCCAAGATCCAGCGCCGGGTGATTTCGGCCGCCGACATCGCGCTGAAGACGAAGAACCAGGTGGTACCGCTCGAGGTGCTCAACGCGCTCGGCTGGCTGCCGTCGGCGCGGGTCGACGAGTGGCGCCGGGGGCAGACCGCGCATCTCGGCGACAGCCTGGCCGTCGACGCGGCCAAGGTCCGGACCGCGCTGGACTACCTGAGCGAGTGGGCGGCCGGGCGCGGGCTGCGCGCCACCGAGGCGAGCTACCTCGCCGCCACGCGCGATCGCCGTCCGCTGCGGTTCACCGCCGACGGCGACGAAACGCTCGAACGGCTCTTCCACACGCACTGGGTCTCGGCGGATCTGTCGGAAAAGCGGCTGGAACGGTTGCGGGAACGGCAAAGCAAGGCACCCGACCTCGTGGTCGTGCGCGCGGCGAAGTCGTGGGTGTGCGGTGGCTGCGGACTTCGCGGTGACGTGGCGGAGCTTGTGTTCGAAGAGGACCAGACGACGCTTTGCCTGGCCTGCGCCGACTTCGACCATCTGCGCTTCCTGGCGTCGGGGAACGCGGCGCTCTCGCGGCGGGCGAAGACGGAAAGCAAGCTGTCCGCGGTGGTGGTCGAGTTCAACCGGCGGCGGAAGCGATACCAGCGCGTGGGCACGCTCGTCGAGGAGGACGCGCTGGAACGGGCCGAGCAGCGGTGCCTCGACGATGAGGACGTTCGCGCCCGACGTCGTGAGCGAGACGCCGAGCGCCGGGTGAGCGCCGACGCGGATTTCCAGGCGGAACTGGCCGCGGCCATCCTGCGCTCGTTCCCCGGCTGCCCGGAGGAACGCGCGCGGACGATCGCCGAACACGCGGGCGTGCGGGGCAGCGGCCGGGTGGGACGGTCCGCCGCGGGGCGGGCACTGGACGAGGACGCCGTGCGCGCCGCGGTGATCGCCTCGATCCGCCACCTCGACACCGACTACGACGACCTGCTCATGGCAGGCGTCCCCCGAGCCGAAGCCCGCGAACGCATCCGGTCCACGATCGACCGCGTAGTGGCCCGCTGGGGCGGCTGACCAACCCGACGTTCGCCGGCCGACCGGCGACTGGTCGACCGGCGACTGGTCGACTTCGCCGCTATGGTTGCCCGGTTCGGCGGCATGGCCGACCGACTCCGCAGGCGAAGCTATCCGCTCGTTGCCTCGGCGGCTCGCTGGCCGATCGGCTCTGTGGGCGTGGCTGGTCGGTTCGGTGGGGTGGTGGGCGTCGAAGTGGGCGCTGGCCTTGGGGTTGGCGGACCCCAGGTCAGAGTGGGGTGAGGGCCGCGAGGCTGCGGGGAGGGGCCTCAGCCTTGGGCGATGTAGGCCTGTAGCTGATCGTGGCGTTCTTCTAGTTCGTTGAGCCTGGTTTTCACCACGTCGCCGATGCTGACGATGCCGGCCAGCCTGCCGTTCACCACGACGGGAACGTGCCGGATGCGGCGCTCGGTCATCACGGCGCTCAGGTGGTCCACCGAGTCTTCCGGGGTGCAAGTTGCCACCAGGGTGGTCATGATCTCCGACACCGGCCTGGCCAACAGCTCCGGCCCGCGGTCGTGCAGGCGGCGCACCACGTCCCGTTCGGACACGATGCCGACCACCTTCTCCTCCTCGCCCAGCACCACCATCGCCCCGACGTTGTGCTCGGCCAGACCGGCCAGCAGGTCGGTCACGCTGGACTCCGGCGCCACCGTGGCCACCAGGCTTCCCTTGCTCCGCAACACGTCGGCGATCCGCATGAAGGCTCCTCCCGCTGGTGACCCGGCTCACACACCAGGTTAGGGCCAGCGGGCCGGGTACGAAAGTCGCGAACCGGACACCACCGGGTCAGCCGAGCAACGAACGCAGTGCGGTGATCACCTCCTCCGGTCGTTCCTCGGGCAGGAAATGCCCGCAGGGCAACGCTTTTGTGGTCAGCGTTGGTGCCCACGACTGCCAGATGGCAGCCGGGTCGAACGGCAGGGGCGCCTCGCCCGGGTCCTGCCACATCGCCAGTACCGGCATGGACAACCGCCGACCGTGTGCTTTGTCCTCCTTGTCGTGTTCCAGGTCGAAGAACACCCCGGCGCGGTAGTCCTGGCAAATCGCGTGGATCACCGAGGGTTCCTTGAGCGCCTGGAGGTACTCCGAACGGATGGCCTCGGGCAGCGCACCGGGCACTTTGGTCCAGGTGTCCAGGAAGTGCCCGAAGAAGGCCGCCGGATCGGCGGCGATCATCCGCTCCGGCAACGGTTCCGGATGCGCCAGGAAGTACAGGTGGAAGGCGAACACCCCGCCCGCACCGGCCAGCGCGCCGAAGATGTCCACCGCGGGCAGCACGTCGAGCACGGCCGTGTGCGTCACCCGGTCAGCGTGGTCGAGCGCCAGCCGGAACGCGACCAGCCCGCCGCGGTCGTGCCCGGCCACGGCGAAGCGCTGGTGGCCCAGCGTGGTCATCAACTCGGCGAACGTGGTGGCCATCGCCCGTTTCGAGTAGTGCTCGACGCCCGCGGTCGATGGGCCGCTGTCGCTGAAGGGTGGGCTTGGCGGGTCGCTGTCGTGGGCCGCGTTTGGGGGGCCGCTGTCGCCGTAGCCGGGGAGGTCGGGGCAGATGACGGTGTGGGACTCGGCTAGGGCGGGGGCGACTGAGCGCCAGGTGAGGTGGGTCTGCGGGAAGCCGTGCAGGAGCAGGAGGGGTGGGCCTTTGCCGCCGGTGGCGAAGTGCAGGTCGGTGCCGTTGACGGTGAGGCGGCGGGTGGTGAAGCCGGGGATGCGCGTGGTCATGTGACGAAGGTGGCACGTGGGTACGACAGTTTTGCGCCAGAACCGGCGCAGGGCGCGAGCGCGGCGGTTGGCGCGGGCGAGCGGCGGCGGGGTTGGAGCGAAAGCGAGTCAGCGCGAGAACGAGAACGAGGGCGAGGGCGAGGGCGAGGGCGAGGGCGAGGGCGAGGGCGAGGGCCAGTGTGAGAGCGGGCGGCGCGAGAGGGAGAGCAGGCGGTGGCACGAGAGGCGGGCGGAGCAAAAGCGAGAGCGGGCGGGGCGGGGCGGGGCGGGGCGGGGCGGGGCGGGGCGGAGATCAGCGTAGGGCGTCTCGTAGGCGTTCTAGGCCTGTTTCGATTTTGCCGAAGGGGATCCCGCCGTAGCCGAAGACCAGGCCTGGCCGGCGGCCCGGCAGGATCGCGTACTCGTCCAGGGTGTTGACCAGCACGCCCGCCCGTAGCGCGCGGCGTGCCACCGCGGCGGTCGGCCGCGTGCTGTACGCGCTCACGTGCAACCCCGCCGCTGCGGGGATGGGGGTTAGCAGCCGGCCGAAATCTCGCGCCAGCAAGGAAACCACCAGATCGTGCCGCCGGCGGTATTCGCGGCGCATGCGCCGGATGTGGGTGGCCAGCCCTCCGTCGTCGATGAAGCGGGCCAGGGCTGCTTGCACCGGCCCGGTGGAGTGCCAGTCGGTGACGAAGCGGGCTTTGGCGACCACACGACACAACGACGCCGGCGCGACCAGGAAACCCAGCCGCAGCCCCGGCGACAACACCTTGGAGAACGAACCGACGTAGACCACGCGCCCGGTGGAATCGAGGCTGTGCAACGGTTCCAGCGGCCTACCCCGATATCGGAACTCCGTGTCGTAATCGTCCTCCACCAGCACCGCGCCGGTTTTTCCGGCCCACGCCACCAGATCCAGCCGCCGGTCCAGCGACATCGGCAGCCCGAGCGGGAACTGGTGCGACGGCGTGACGTAGACCAGCTTGGTGCCACGCGGGATGTCCGCCACCCGGATGCCTTCCGCGTCCACCCCGATCGGGACCACCTCGGCGCCGAGCGCTTCGAACAGGAACCGCGCCGGCGGGTACCCCGGATCCTCGACGGCCACCCGGTCACCGGGGCGCAGCACCACCCGCCCGATCAGGTCGAGCGCCTGCTGCGCACCACTGGTCACCACCACTTCGTCGACCGACGCCCGGACGTCCCGCGAAACCGCGATGTGCCGGGCGATCGCCTCGCGCAACCCGGTGTGCCCGGCCGGATCGCCGTACCCCAGCGAAGCCGACGCCGAAGCGCGCACCTCGCCGCCGAGCAACCGCCGCCAGGTGTCGAACGGGAAGCGGCCGACATCAGGGATCCCCGCCTGGAAGTCGAACTCGGCGTGGGCACCGGACGGCATGCGCACGCGCTCCCACACCGCGACCGTCTCGATCGGGAACTCGGCGGCGGACCGGCGAGCCGCGCTCCCCCGCACGCGGTCCGTGCGGACGAACGTGCCCGCGCCGACCCTTCCTTCCAGAAAGCCCTCTCCGGTCAGCCGGTCGTACGCGGCGCTGACCGTGTTGCGCGAGACCGCGAGCCGTTCGGCCAGTTCGCGAGTGGGCGGCAGCGCCTCGCCCGCGCGGAGCCTGCCGTCGAGGATGGCCTCGCGGATCTGCCGGTAGATCTCCTCTCGACGACCGCGCCCGGCCTCGGTGTCGATGTGGATCTCCATACCGGCGGCCTAGCGGACCTCGCCCTCGGCGGCGGTGAACGTGTTGCACGCCGAGGTCGCCTTCTGGAAACCGGCTTTGGCCCACTTGACCTGGTTCGGCACGGTGCCGTGGCTCTCGCTGCCGATCGAGTTCTCGAACTCCTTGACCCCCTGCTGGGCCAGCGCCTTGCTGACCGAACCGCGCCCGCTCGCGCTGGCCAGGAACAGCCCGGCGAAGCAGTTCGCCTGCAACTCCATCCGCCGCGTGACCTGCTGCTCGCCCGGGGTGTCGTCGCCGTGCGCGGTCATCTCCTCGAACGCGGCTTCCATGATGCCGCTGAGCGCCTGCACGTGGTGGCCGTACTCGTGCGCGAGCACCGCCAGGTGCGCCGCCTGCACCGTGCCCACCGTCTCCAGCAAGCGCTTGCGCGGCATGTGGATGGCGTTGTCGGCCGGGCAGTAGAACGCGGTGGCCTCCTCCTTGGGCGGCAGGCCACCGCACGAGCTCTCGGTCTCGTCCTTGATCTGCAGCACCGGCGTGGCGAAGGCCATGCCCGCCCGCTCCAGGGTCGGCTGCCACGCCGAGTCGAGGCAGCGCATCGCCGCCTCGTAGTAGGCCTGGAGCTGCTCCTCCGACCGTCGCAGCGAGGGCAGCTGGCAGTTGATCTGCGGCAGCTCGACACCCTCGGCGAGCAGCGGGTTCCCCGCGGTCGAGTACACCGGCTTGCCCGGCGCGTTGACCCCGGACCCGGCGGGCCGCGCCTGCCCGGTGACCACCGTCTCGCCGAAGCTGACCACCCCGAGCCCGGGGAGCGCGACCGCGGCGACGATCGCCACCACCAGCACGAGCACGCCCAGCACCCGGACGGGTGAGTTCCGTGGTGGCGGCGGCCAGGCGGTCGTCGGCTCGATGTTCATTTCCCCCACCCTCGGCAGCTGTGACGAGGATACCGGTAGGCGAGACTGGAGGGCATGACCGAGATCGACGACGACCCGTACCTCTGGCTGGAGGACGTCACCGGCGAGCAGGCGCTCGACTGGGTCCGTGCCCGCAACGCCGAAACGGTGGCCGAACTGACCGGCGGCGAACGGTTCGGCGAGCTGCGCGACCGCATCCGCGAGGTGCTCGACGCCGATGACCGGATCCCGTACACGCGGCGGCGCGGCGAGTTCCTCTACAACTTCTGGCGTGACGGCGAACACCCCCGCGGCCTCTGGCGGCGCACCACGCTGGAGCAGTACCGCACCCCGCAGCCCGAGTGGGAGCTGCTGCTCGACGTCGACGCGCTCGCCGAAGCCGAAGGCGAGAACTGGGTCTGGCACGGCGCGAACGTGCTGCGCCCCGAGTACCGCCGCTGCCTGATCTCCCTCTCGCGCGGCGGGGCCGACGCCACCGTCGTGCGCGAGTTCGACCTCGAAACGCGCGAGTTCGTCGAGAACGGCTACGAGCTGCCCGAGGCGAAGACCCGGATCAGCTGGATCGACCACGACCGCGTCTACGTCGGCACCGACACCGGACCCGGCTCGCTGACCACCTCCGGTTACCCCCGGGTGATGCGCGAATGGCGCCGCGGCACGCCGATCGAGGAAGCGCCGGTGGTCTACGAGGGCAAGCCCGAGGACGTGGCGGTGTTCGCCTACCACGACTTCACCGAGGGTTACGAACGCGACTTCGTCGGCCGCAGCCTCGACTTCTACCGTTCGGAGCGCTACCTCCGCGCCGCCGACGGCACGCTGACCAAGATCGACGTGCCCGACGACGCCCAGCCCTCGGTCCACCGCGAATGGCTGCTCATCCGCACCCGCTCCCCGTGGACCGTCGGCGGCACCGAATACCCGGCGGGCGCCCTCCTGGCCACCGGCTTCGACGCCTACCTCGCCGGCGAGCGCGAGCTGACCGTGCTCTTCCGCCCCGACCCGCACACCTCGCTCGAGTACTACACCTGGACCCGGGACCACCTGCTGCTCGGCACGCTCTCCGACGTCAAGGCCCGCCTCCGGGTGCTCACGCCGGGACCGGACGGCTGGACCGACGAGCCGCTGCCGGGCGCGCCGGAGGTCGGCAGCGCGGACGTCATCGACACCGATCCCGACCACAGCAACGAGTACTTCCTCGACATCAGCGGTTACACCCAGCCGTCCACCCTGGTGCGCGGGGTGATCGGCGAGCAGGCCGAGCCGATCCGATCCGCGCCGTCCTTTTTCGACAGTGCCGGGATCGAGGTGGCGCAGTACTTCGCCACCTCGGACGACGGCACCGCCATCCCGTACTTCGTGGTGCGCCCGGAAGGCGCCGAGGACGGGCCGACCATGCTCTACGGCTACGGCGGCTTCGAGGTCTCGCTCACCCCCTCCTACAGCGGTTCGACCGGCCGCTCGTGGCTCGCGCGCGGCGGCACCTACGTGGTGGCCAACATCCGCGGCGGCGGTGAGTACGGCCCCGGCTGGCACACGCAGGCGGTGAAGGCCAACCGGCACCTGGTGTACGAGGACTTCGCCGCGGTGGCCAGGGACCTCGTCGCCCGCGGCATCACCACCGCCGACCGGCTCGGCATCCAGGGTGGCAGCAACGGCGGCCTGCTGATGGGCGTGATGCTCACCCGCTACCCCGAACTGTTCGGCGCCATCGTCTGCCAGGTCCCCCTGCTGGACATGCGGCGTTACCACAAGCTGCTGGCCGGGGCCTCCTGGATGGCCGAGTACGGCGACCCCGACGAGCCGGACGAGTGGGCGTTCATCAGCGAGTACTCCCCGTACCAGAACGTCCACAGTGGACGGGACTACCCGCCGATCCTGTTCGTCACCTCGACCAGGGACGACCGGGTGCACCCGGCGCACGCCAGGAAGATGGTGGCGCGGATGCGCGAGCAGGGTTACCCGGTGCGGTACCACGAGAACATCGAAGGCGGGCACGGCGCCGCCGCCGACAACGAGCAGCTGGCCTTCAAGACCGCGCTGGTCTTCGAGTTCCTGTGGCAGCAGCTCAGCCGGGCTCGGTGACCCTGGCGAGCACGATCCCGCCGACGATCAGGCTCAGCGCGGCCAGCCTGCCCGCGCTGAGCGGATCCTTGTGCACCACCACACCGAGGGCGATGGCACCGACCGCGCCGATGCCGGTGAACACCGCGTAGGCGGTGCCCACCGGCAGCCCGTTCATCGCGCGCGAGAGCAGGTAGACCGCGGCCACGCCGAGCACGAAGCACAGCAGGGTGGGCAGTGGCCTGGTGAAGTTCTCCGTGGGCTTGATGCTCTGCGCCCACCCGATCTCCACCACGCCCGCCGCCACCAGCACCAGCCAGCTCACGACGCGAGCCGGTCGACCGCGGCCAGCGCGGCGGCGTGCGAGGCGCGCCGCTTCCCGTCCAGTTCGGACAGCGACGGGTCGACGACGGCGTTGGTCAGCTCGGTGTTGACGAAGGTCACGTCGGTGACGTCGTAGTGCCCGGCGAAGAAGTCGCGCAGGTACCGCTCCTGGTGGTCGAACGCCTCGCGCGGCGTGCCCGGTTCGTACGAGCCGCCACGCGCGTTGACCACCACGAACGCCCGCCCGGCCAGCGACATGCGCGGGAAGGTGACCTGGTCGATCCAGGTCTTGAGGGCGGCCGGGACGGAGAAGTTGTACATCGGCGCGCCGATCAGCACGAGGTCCGCGGCCAGCAGTTCGGCCAGCAGCGGCGAGATGACCGCCCAGGCCGCGCGCTGCGCGTCGGTGCGCACCGCCTCGGGGTACCGCGCGGGATCGGTGATGCCGTGGGTCAGCAGGTGGTCGCAGATCTCGGTCCACGCCTCGCCGATCAGCGGCACCGGCTCGGCCGCGAGGTCGCGGTAGGTGTAGCCGTCGCCGGGGTGGGCGGCGCGCCACGACTCGGCGAAGCGCGCGGTCAGCTGCCGCGAGAAGGAGTCGCGGCGGGCGCTGGAGTCGAGGTGGAGCAGGTGCGACATGACGGGGTCCTCCCAGGAGTCAAGTGGACGCCGTGTCCACTTATCTCGACCGTACGCGCCAAGTGGACACGTTGTCCACTACAGTGCGAGGGGTGAACACGCGTGAACGGGCCGACGCCGCCAGGAACCGCGCCAAGGTGCTGCACGCCGCCGAGGCGCTGTTCGCCGAGCGGGGCGCCGAGAACGTCACGATGGACGACATCGCGAAGGCGGCCGGGGTCGGCCGGGGCACGCTCTACCGGCGTTACCCCGACCGCGCGGCGATCGCCGTCGCCCTGCTCGACGAGCACGAGCGGAAGCTCCAGGAACAACTGCTGCGGGGTGAGCCGCCACTCGGACCGGGTGCACCGCCCGCCGAGCGCTTGGCCGCGTTCTATGCCGCGATGCTCGACCTGCTCGCCGCGCACGGGCACCTGGTGCTGGGCAGCGAGATCGGCCACCAGCGCTTCGGCACCGGCGCCTACGGGTTCTGGCGCGCCCACGTGCACGCCCTGCTCACCGAGGCAGGCCAGCGCGACCCCGACGGAATGGTCGACGTGGTGCTCGCCCCGCTCGCCCCGGAACTGTTCCGCTACCAGCGCGAACGCGGCGTGGACCTGGACCGGCTCAAGCGGAACCTGCGTGAACTCGCGTTACGAACGCTTGCGGCCGATCCCGCCGATCACGCGTGACGCCGAGGGCCGGTCGGCGAAGAGCGTGTCCTCGTCCGGGTGCCACGCGGGCGCGTAGACCAGGCCCGGCGGCTCCAGTTCCCAGTCGCCGAAGAACCGGCGGAACTCGTCGATGGTGCGCAGCTGTCCCGGGTTCGTCGTGGTCTCGTAGTACGCGACGATGTCGGCCAGCGCCTGCCGCTCGTCCTCGCTCCGCGGGTTCTCGTTGGTCATCTGCGAGAGCACCAGCAGCGAGCCCGGCGCGAGGCGGCGGCGGTAGTCCTTCAGCACGCGGTCCGGGTCCTGCTCGTCCTTGATGAAGTGCAGCACCGCGTTGACCACCAGCGCGACCGGCTGGTCCAGGTCGATCAGCCCGGTCCGCCGCACCTGCAACCACAGGTCCTCCGGGTCGAGCAGGTCGGCGGCGATGGCCTGGTGCCGGTCGGGGTCGGCGGTGTCGGCCAGCAGCAGCGTCGAATGGGCCAGCGCGATCGCCTCGTTGTCGACGTAGACCACCCGCACGTCGCCTTCGGGCCGCACCTCGTCGGCCACGTCGTGCACGTTGCCCGCGGTCGGCAGGCCGGAGCCGACGTCGACGAACTGCCGGATTCCCCGCTCCACGCAGTACCGCACGGCCCGGCCGAGGAACAGCCTGCTGGTGCGGCAGTACTCGCCCATCAACGGCATCCGCTCGCGCACCTTCTCGGCGAACTCCCGGTCGATCGCGTAGTGCGTTTCGCCGCCGATGAAGTAGTCGTAGATCCGCGCGGCGGAGGGCCGGTCCAGGCTGCTCTCCACCGCGCGGAGCGCCTCCTGCCGAGCCTCCGTCATGCCCCGAGCGTATTAGCGGCAACCACATCCCGACACCGGCGGGGGAGGGAACACCTGCTCGGCGGCCGCTTTCTCGATGTCGGCCAGCAGCCGAGCGCGGTCGGCGGGCCCCAGGTAGCGGCCGCGGTGCACCACCGCGTGGATCCGGCTGGTGTTGGTGATGTCCGCGAGCGGATCTTCGTCCAGCACCACCAGATCGGCCACCTTGCCCGGCTCGACCGTGCCCGAAGTGCTTTGCCTGCTCAGGAAATGCGCGGCGTCACGGGTGGCGGCCTGGAGCGCGCGCATCGGCGACAGCCCGGCCCGCACCAGCAGCGCCAGCTCGTCGTGCAGCGAGAAACCCGGGAAGCAGAAGGCGTTGTTCGAGTCGGTCCCGGCCAGCACCGGCACGCCCGCGCGGTGCAGGTCGCCGGTCAGCGCCAGTTCCGCTTCGAAGAACCGGCGGTGCTCCTCGATCTCCGCCGGGGTGGCCGGTGCGGTGTGCTCGACCTGCAGCCACCAGTGGTCGGTGATCATCTTCGGCAGGTACCGCAGGCGCGGGTCGTTCCGGTCGAACCCGCTCGCGGGCAGGGACAGCGCCCGCAGCACGCTCAACGTCGGCGAGGCGTGGGTTCCGTTGCGCCGCAAGCGGTCGAACAGGCGGCGGGCGCGGCGGCGGTCGTGCGTCGCGGCCGCTTCGCGTTCCAGCGCCCTGGCGACGGTGTACCAGGCCCGCGGATTCGCCGGATCGATCGGCGTCGCGGCGAGGCGCTCGCGCAGTTCGGCTTCCTTCGTCGAAGTCGTCGTGAAGAAGCCGAAAAGGTGCTCCATGCTGTGCTGGCCCGCGTCGGCGGCGTCCAGCGCGGACATGCGCTCCGGCACGTGCCCGACGAACCGGAGGCCCACGCGCCGCGACTCCTCGGCGACCGCGTGGAAGGCCTCCGCCGAGAGCATCGAGTACACCTTGACGAAGTCCGCGCCCTGCTCCTTCATCGTGCGCACGGCCGCGCGGGCCTCGTCCGGCGTGCTCACCGACACCGCGCCGGTCGGCCCGTGCACCGAATGCGGGCCGTCGATGATGTTGCTCGCGATCACCATGCGCGGTCCGGTGACCACCCCCCGTTCGATGCGGTCGCGCAGGTCGGGCAGCTGCGGGTGGAAGTAGCCGTACATCTCACGGATCCCGGTCACCCCGTTGACCACATACAGCGGCGGGTAGATCGAGTCCAGCGGCACGGTGTGCACGTGCATGTCCCAGAGGCCGGGGATGACGAACTTGCCGCGCAGGTCGAGCACCCGCGCGCCGGTGCGGGCGACCGAGCCGACCGCCACGATCCGGTCGCCGACCAGCGCGATCGTGCTGTCGCGCCGCGGCCTGCCGCCGGTGCCGTCGATCAGGGTGGCGCCGGTGAGCACCAGCGGGGTGCTCGCGGAGGCCGTTCCGGCAGAGGCGAGCAGGCCGCCGGCCACGGCGGCACCGCCCTTCAGGATGTCGCGTCGGGTGGGCATGACCGACACCGTGCACCTTGACGTAGCGAGAGGGTCAAGCTCGGCTAGCGTGGACGGGGTGTTGGTCCTGCACGGCTTGGGCACCGCGGCCGGTGACGTCGCGTTGTGGGCCGAGGATTCGGCGCTCCCGGCCACGGTGAGCGGTCCGCTGCCCGGCGCCGCGGTGGCGCACCCGTTCGCCGTCGGGGACCTGTCGCGCCTGGTGCCGGAGGGTCGCGCGGAGGTCGTGCCGCTGCTGCTGCCCTCGTCCGACGACGGGCCGATCGCCTCGCCCGAACTGGTCCGCGATCCGCTGACCGAGCCCGCTCCCCCGACGGACGTGCGGCTGGAGCCGTGGCTCGTGCCCGCCGTCGTGCTCTCCCCCGGTGCCGCCGCCGAGGTGCTCGGCAGGCTCACCGAGGCCCAGATCCGCCTCGGCACCTCCCCGCACTACCTGCGCCAGGTGACCGCGTTCGCGGTGGACCTCGCCGATCGCGGGCGCGTGCTGCCTGGCCTGCGCACCGGCGTCGGCGGGCTGCGCGCACGGTGGCGGCCCGCACTGTCCGGAGTGGACTCCGCGCGGTTCGCCAAGCTGGCCGCCGCGATGCCGCCGGTCTGCCGCGCCCACCCCGTGCGGCCGGAGGACACCGACGGGCGACCGGCCGCCGAGGTGCTCCGCTCGCTGCTCGACGCGCTGGTCGACCACGAGGTCCGCACCCGGCTGGACGGGCTGGAGCTGGCCACCGGCCCCGGCGCGGTCGCGGCCTGGCTGGGCGCGCTGACCGGCGAACCCCGGTTCGACGCCGACCGCCGCGAAGCCCGTGACCTGCGCGAACGGATCGACGCCTGGCACGCGAGCGCGGCACACGACGCGGCCGTCCGCCTCGGCTTCCGCCTGCTGTCCCCCGAGCAGAACGAGAAGGAGGACTGGCGGCTGGAGTTCCTGCTCCAGGCGGTCGAGGACCCGACCGTGCTGATCCCGGCGAGCCAGGTGTGGCGGTCCGGTCAGCACGACGTGCTCAGCCGGTGGGTCCACCGCCCGCAGGAACTGCTGCTGACCGAACTCGGCCGCGCGAGCAGGCTCTTCCGCCGGCTCGACGACGCGCTCACCGAAGCGCACCCGTCCGGGCTCGAACTCGACGCGGAAGGCGCCTACGACTTCCTCACCCAGGCCCCGGCGCTCGACGAGGCGGGGTACGGCGTGCTGGTGCCGAAGTCCTGGCGCCGCCCCGGCGACGTCACGCTCCGGCTCGAAACGCAGAGCAAGGCCGCCACCGGGGTGGTCTCGCGCGACCGGCCGCTCGACCTCAAGCAGCTCGTCGACTACCGGTGGGAGCTCTCGGTCGGCGGGCAACGGCTGTCCGAGGCCGAACTCGCCTCGCTCGCCGCCGCCAAGGTGCCGCTGATCCGCCTGCGCGGCCAGTGGACCCGCATCGACCAGCGCGGGCTCGCCGCCGGGCTGGCCTTCCTGAACACCGCCCGCCGCGGCGAGATGACGGTGAGCCAGGCGATCCGGCACCTCGGCGCGAGCAAGGCGCCGCTGCCGGTTTCGGAGGTCACCGCCGATGGGCGGCTCGGCGAGCTGCTCGACGGCAAGGCGGACCGCTTCGTCGAACGGGTCGCCACGCCGCCCGGGTTCCACGGCAGGCTCCGGCCGTACCAGCAGCGCGGGCTCGCCTGGCTGGCCTTCCTCGACGAGCTGGGGCTGGGCGCCTGCCTCGCCGATGACATGGGCCTCGGCAAGACCGTCCAGCTGCTCGCGTTGGAAGCGTTGTGCCGCAAGGATTCCCCGCGACCGCCGACGCTGCTGGTCTGCCCGATGACGGTGGCCGGGAACTGGCAGCGGGAGGCCGCGCGGTTCACCCCGGACCTGCGCGTGCACCTGCACCACGGCGCCGACCGCCGGTCCGTGGTCACCGCCGCGGCCGAGCACGACCTGGTGATCACCACCTACGCGCTCGCGGCCAGGGACGCGGAATCGCTGAACGAGGTCGAGTGGGACCGCGTGGTGCTCGACGAGGCGCAGAACGTCAAGAACGCCGCGTCGCAGCAGGCGAAAGCGGTCCGCGGCTTCCACGCCCGCCACCGCGTGGCGCTGACCGGCACCCCGGTGGAGAACCGGCTCGCCGAACTCTGGTCCATCATGGACTTCCTCAACCCGGGCTTCCTGGACACCGCCAACACCTTCCGCGCGCGGTTCTCCGTGCCGATCGAACGCCACGACGACCACGAAGCCGCCGCCCGCCTCCGCCGCGCCACCGGCCCGTTCGTGTTGCGGCGCCTGAAGACCGATCCCACGGTGCTCGACGACCTGCCGGAACGCCTGGAGTTCAAGCAGCTCTGCACGCTCACCGCCGAGCAGGTCACGCTCTACCGCGCGGTGGTCGACGACATGCTGGACCAGATCGGCCAGGCGCGGGAGATCAAGCGCAAGGGACTCGTGCTGGCGACCATGTCCAAGCTGAAGCAGGTGTGCAACCACCCCGCGCACTTCTTCGGTGACGGCTCGGAACTCGCCGGGCGGTCCGGGAAACTGGCGCGGCTGGAGGAAATCCTCGAAGAGGTGCTGGCCGAGGGCGACAAGGCGCTCTGCTTCACCCAGTTCGCCCAGTTCGGCGCGATGCTGGTGCCGTACCTGTCCGAGCGGTTCGACACCGAGGTGCTGTTCCTCCACGGCGGCACCAGCCAGCCCGAGCGCGACCGGCTGGTCGAGCGGTTCCAGTCCGCCGGCGGGCCGTCGCTGTTCCTGCTCTCGCTCAAGGCGGGCGGCACCGGGCTGAACCTGACCGCGGCCAACCACGTGGTGCACATCGACCGCTGGTGGAACCCGGCGGTCGAAGACCAGGCCACCGACCGCGCCTTCCGCATCGGGCAGCGGCGGGACGTGCAGGTCCGCAAGTTCGCCTGCGCAGGCACGCTGGAGGAGAAGATCGACCGGATCCTGGCGGAGAAGGCGTCGCTGGCGAAGCTGGTGGTCGGCGCCGGGGAGCACTGGCTCACCGAGCTGTCCACCGACAGCCTGCGCGAACTGCTCACCCTGGAGGCGCCGTGAGCTGGTGGTCCCGGCGGTTCCTGGAGACGCTCGACGGGCTCGGCCTCGGTGCCTACCGCACCAGCGGACAGCGGTCCGCGCGCGCCGGGCACGTGCTGAGCCTGTCGGTGTCGACCAGCCTGGTGACCGCGCAGGTCCGCGACTCCGGGCCCGATCCGCACCGCGCGCGGATCGCGGTGAAGGCCTTCGATTCGGCGGACTGGGCCCGGATCGAGCAGGAACTCGCCGCCCAGGCGGTGTTCGCGGCGAAACTGCTGGCCGGCGAGCTGCCCGCGGATCTCGAAGGCCTGTTCGCGAAGCTGGGGCTGAGCCTGTTCCCGCGAAACCTGCGTGAAGTGACGATGGACTGCTCCTGCCCCGGCTGGGAAGTACCGTGCCGCCACCTCGCCGCGGCCTGCCAGGTGCTCGCGGAGTCCTTCGACGCCGACCCGTTCACCTACCTCGCCTGGCGCGGGCGCACGCGCGAGGAACTGCTGGACCGGCTGCGTGCGTTGCGCACCCACTCGGCCGGACGGGACAGCGGCCCGGCCACCCTGGCCGACGAGCTGGATTCGTTCTGGGGCAAGCGAACCGAGATCGCGGTGGCCAGTGGCGCGACCACCTCCGTGCTCGACCAGTTGGACCCGCTCGCGCTGGAGGTCGACGGCAAGCCGGTCACCGAACTGCTGCGACCGGCCTACCGCGTGCTCACCTCACGGCCACGGGGCGAGCTCGGGCAGTGATTTGTCGACACGCCGGCCCGCCATCCACGCGGTCAGCTCGGTGAGCCTGCCGGTCGCCTCGACCTCCGGCCCGCTCCCCCAGGCCCATTCGCGCGGGTCGTCGGTCGGCTTCAGCACCAGGCGGATGCCCTCGGGTGCGCGTGGGGCAAGGAATTCCAGTGCGTGTGCGCAGAACTCGGGGCTCCAGTCGTCCGGCCCGTACCCGAGATCCGCGTCCGCGAAGTGGATCTCCAGTTCACGCCACCAGCAGAAAACCGTGGCCAGCAAAGTACTGTCGCGGTAGCGGACAGGCCGATCCCAGCCGTCCCCGGGTACCTGGTCCCAGATCTCTTCGAGGCCTTGGATCGAGCTGAGCACGCCCTCGCGCAGTTCGGCGGCCGAGCGTCCCGCGCCCGCCTCGATCCCGCCGTCGCGACCGGCTCGGCCACCGTCGTAGACCTCGATCGTCTTGCCCGCCAAGGCGTATTCGGCCTGACGGCGGAACGCGCGGCCGAGGTTCTCCAGGTGGGTGAGCACGTGACCGCGGGTCCAGCCCGGCAATCTCGACGGCCCACGTGCCTCGTCCTCGGTCAGCTCGGCGAGCCGCTTCGCCAGGCGCTCGTGCCCGGCGGAGATGTTCGCACGCAGTTCGCTCACGGCCACAGCAACTCCTTCGTCCAGCTCCCGGACGCCCGACGGTAGTTCAACCGGACGTGACGACGCTGCTCATTTCCTTGCCAGAACTCGATTTCGTCGGGTACCACGGTGCAGACCGACCAGTTCGGCGCGACCAGTCCCGGATCCGCGCGGACGCGTTCGCGTGTGCTCGCCAGCGCCGTCTCCAGTTCGGCGGGATCGGCCATCGGCGTGCTCTGGCGGCCGAGCAGCGCGACGGCACGGGATGCCTCACTCCTGGCGAGGAAGTCCCTTGTCCCGTCGGCGTTTTCGGTCCGGCCGCGCACGCGGACCTGCCTGCCCAGCGGCGCCCAGTAGAAGGTCAGCGCGGCCCACGGGGTGTTCGCCAGTTCCTTCCCCTTGCGCCCGGCCGAACCGGACGCGAACTGGAAACCCTCCTCGGTGAGGTCCTTGAGGATGAGCACCCGCGCCGACGGCCGCCCCTCCGCGTCCACAGTGGACAAGGTCATCGCGTGTGGTTCGCGGACACCCGCCTCGATCGCGGCCCGCAGCCAGCCGGTGAACAGGCCGAACGGGTCATCGGGGGCGCCCCGCGGGTCGAACCCCGGCAACGGCCCGGCCAGCGACGGCAACTCCCGCAGGAGGTCACGCATCCAGCCACCTTTCTAATGGTTCAGCTGTCGTCATCCGTTAGGAAGCTAGCCGAGCGCGCTAATGAGAGCAAGAGTCAAGTGCATTAGGATGGGTGGCATGCTCGCCCTGGAACTCGCCACGACCGTGCGCTACGGGCGCGACCTGCTGGACACGGTCGACGGCCTGGCGGACTGGCTGCGCGAGCAGGACCTGCCCGAGGTTCCCGTCGACGAGCGGCTGCGGGAGTCCGTGCTCGGGGTGCGCACGGCGTTGCGTTCACTGTTCGCCGAGGTGGTGGGCCAGGACCAGGCCCGGCTCGACCCGGCGACGGCGGCCCGGCAGCTCAACGAAGCCGCCGCCGCGGTGCCGCGCGTGCCGGTGCTGGACTGGCCGGACGCGCGGATGCGGTACCGGCCCGCCCCCGCCGAACCGGACGTCCTGCTCATCGCGGAACTGGCGAAGGCGGGCATCGAGTTCCTCAGCGGGCCGGACCGCGAGCGCCTGCGAGCCTGCCCGGCGCCGCGGTGCGTGCGCTACTTCGTGCAGGACCACCCCCGGCAGGCGTGGTGCAAACCGTCCTGCGGCAACCGCGCCCGGGTCAGCCGCCACTACCACCGGCATCAGTGAACCGGCTCGGCCGCCGGGTGGCGCGCTCGGCCAGGAACTGCTCGAAGGTGATCCGCCCGTCGAAGCGGTCGCCGACCAGGTTCTCCCCGCGCCGGAACCCCGCCATGATCCGGCCGGGCGCCCGCAGCGGGACCAGCAGCCGACGGCGGCCGGTGGCGGTGAAGTAGGCCCGCGCCAGGCTCTTCGCGTCCCGGATCTCCGGGCCGCCGAAGTCCGGGACACGCCCGGCGGGCCCGGCGAGCGCGAGTTCCGCCAGCCGCACGGCCACGTCCCGGGTGTCGACCGGCTGGAACCGGATCGACGGCACCGGCACGACCGGCGACCGGCCCAGCACCGCGAAGAAGTACTGGATCAGCTCGTGGAACTGGGTCGCGCGCAACGTCGTGTACCCGAGCCCGGACGCCTCCAGCTGCCGTTCCACCGCGAGCTTCGTCTTGTAGTACGGCAGCGGGATGCGGTCCACGCCGACGATCGAGACGTTGACCAGGTGCGCCACCCCGGCCCGCTTCGCCGCGGCGAACAACTTCTCCCCCGCCTGCTCGTCCCCGCCGGTGAGCGTGGAGGCGCAGTGCACCACGGTGTCCACTCCGGACAGTGCCGCGGCCAGGCCGTCCCCGGTCCGCAGGTCCACCGCCACGAACCGGCTGCCGTCGGCCACCGGCCGTTCCCGCCTGCTCAGCACCACGACCTCGCGCCCGGCGTCGAGCAGCGCCCGCACCACGCGCCTGCCCAGCTGGCCGGTGCCACCGGTCACCACGATCGGTTCCATCCTCGTCCCCTCCCTGTCGGTGTTTCCCGGTGGACTGGGCAGCCCCGTCGAATGTGACAGGTTCGCTGACAGGAGGTGTCAGCGATCACTCGTGAGGATGAGCGCATGTCCTTCGAATTCTTCAACGGGGAGTGGCTGGTGGCCAATCGGCGCCTGACCGCTCCGCTCAGCGGCAGCACCACCTGGACCGAGTTCGACGCCCGCTCGCGGGCTTGGCAGCTGTTCGACGGTGCGGCCAACCTCGACGAACTCAGCGTGCCGGACCAGGGCTGGTCCGGGTTGTCCCTGCGCCTGCTCGACCCGGTCACCGGCGACTGGAGCATCTACTGGGCCAACAGCCGCCACGGCAAGCTGTTCCCGCCGGTGACCGGGCGGTTCACCAACGGCCGCGGCGAGTTCCGCGGCGAGGACGAGCACGACGGCAAGCCGGTCCAGGTCCGTTTCCTCTGGACCGGCACCACCACCGGGACACCGCGCTGGGAGCAGGCGTTCTCAGCCGACGGCGCGGTCTGGGAGACCAACTGGGTCATGGATTTCCGCCGTCCGTGACCAGCTGCTGAGCACGTCGGCCACGAACTCGCGCCGCGTCAGGCCGAACTGGCGCAGCGCGGGTCCGTGGTCGTAGGAAACGGTCACCACCGCGCCGAGCAGCAGCAGCCGCCACACCCCGTGCACCAGCAGCCGGGTCAGCGGCGACAGGGGCGCGAACGCCGCCGCGAGGCGACGCAGGTGGAACGGCACGTGGCGCTGCTCGTCGGCGAGGATGCGCCCGGCGACCTCGGTGGTCAGCGGGTCCGTCGTGCCGTCGCGGAGCGCGCGGTAGTACCGCAGCGCGATCACCTCGGCGATCATCAGCACCATCAGTTCCAGGCGCAGGCCGAGCGCCCGCCGCAGCCGCACGAAGACGGCGTCGGTCCAGTGGCCGCCGATGGTCTTCGCGTTGGCGGCTCCCAGGAGGTTTTCCAGTAGGCGCGCGTGGTTGCGCTCCTCGTCGACGAACATCCGCACGGCTTGGGCGTACACCTCGTCCCCGGCCGCTTCGGCCTTCGCGATCAGATTCGCACCGTCGCCCGCCTCGCCCACCTGGAAGCGCTGCACACTCCGCACCACGGCGGCGGGCAACTCGGCGCCGTCCGTCCACTGTGGATCGCCCTGGTGTTCGCGGCGCCGCGCTTCCGCCTCGAAGTGCTCGACCCACCCGGTGAATTCGCTCAACATGCCACTCCTTTCCCTACGCCCCTTGAGACGGTCGGCGCCGGAAGCACGTTGGCCGAATCCACCGGGAGGTTCGGTGGAAGGTGTGTGGAGATCCTGTGGAGGTCAGCTGCAGCCCGAGGTGGCCCCACATCCTTCGCACGCGTAGCACGAGCCGGCCGGGCGCATCTTCGTGCCGCAGGTCATGCACAGCGGTGCGTCGGCCACCTTGCCGAGGTGCAGTTCCATCAGTTCGGCGGAGGTCTGGGCCTGTCGCTCGCCTTCGGGCTCCGACTCCGCCGAGTAGACGCTGCTGCGCAACTCGTCGAGGTCGACCCCGGGCGGCTCCGCGGTGGCCGTGCCGTAGTCGGCGTCGACCTGCGAGGCGCGTTCCTCGGCGGTGAAGATGCCGAGCTGCGAACGCTTCTCGTACGGCAGGTAGTCCAGCGCCAGCCGCCGGAACAGGTAGTCGAGCACGCTGGTGGCGATCCGGACGTCCGGGTCGTCGGTCATGCCCGCCGGTTCGAAGCGCAGGTTGGAGAACTTCGAGATGTAGAACTCCAGCGGGATCCCGTACTGGAGGCCGACCGAGATCGACATGGAGAACGCGTCCATCACGCCGGCCAGCGTGGAGCCCTGCTTGCCGAGCTTGATGAAGATCTCGCCGAGCCCGTCGTCCGGGTACGAGCCGGCGTGCAGGTAACCCTCGGCGCCGCCGACGGTGAAGGAAACCGTCTGGCTGGGGCGTTTCTTCGGCAGCCGCTTGCGGACCGGGCGGTACTCGACCGCGGTGGCGGGCTCTTCGGTCTTCTTGGCGGTGGACAGCGGCTGGCCGACCTTGCAGTTGTCGCGGTAGATCGCCAGTGCCTTGAGGCCGAGCTTCCAGCCCTGGAAGTAGATCTCCTCGACGTCGGCGACGGTGGCCGACTCCGGCATGTTGACCGTCTTGGAGATGGCGCCGGACAGGAACGGCTGCACGGCGGCCATCATGCGCACGTGGCCCATCGCGGCGATCGAGCGTTCGCCGACCGCGCAGTCGAACACCTCGTAGTGCTCCGGCCGCAGGCCCGGCGCGTCGACCACGTGGCCGTGCTGCGCGATGAACTCGACGATCGCCTCGGCTTGCTCCCCCTGGTACCCGAGCACCGCGAGGGCCCGCGGCACCGTCTGGTTCACGATCTGCATCGACCCGCCGCCGACCAGCTTCTTGAACTTCACCAACGAGAAGTCCGGTTCGATGCCGGTGGTGTCGCAGTCCATCATGAAGCCGATGGTGTTGTGGCTGACGAACCCGTTCGCGACGTAGGTGACGTTCTCCGGCACGGACAGGTCATAGGTCGGCTGCACACCGCCGTCCTCATTGACCGCCACGGTCTCGAAGAGGTACCGGGCTTGCTCGTGCTGATCGCGCTTCGCGGAGGCTCGGGGTGCCAGTGCCACCACCGCGCGCGACTTGCGCTCGCCGAGGAAGCCGATCACCTCGTCGTAGGTCAGCGCGTGGTCGACGTTGCGCAACCGCACCTGGTACTGGGCACCGCCCCAGCCGCTGGTGGTCTCCCGGGTGGTCGTGGCCAGCCCCAGCGTCAGCATCATCGAGCGGATGTCCTCGGCGAAGCTCTCCGACGCGGTGCTCAAGCTCGGCACGCCCTCGGCGACCGTGCCGTCCGCTTCGAACAACCCGCGCAGGAACGCGGCGTACACGGCGACGTCGTTCGTCTCGCGGATCGCGGCGGGGATCCGGGGCGTCCAGCCCTTGCCGGTGTGATCGACCCCGGGCAGGTCCTTGGCGAAACCGGCGGCCTTCCACCAGCGGGCCAGGCGCACCGAGTCGATCGACACCTCGTGGTACCCGTCCGCCGGGCGGACCGCGGCCTCGATGCCGAACAAGCCTTTGCCCAGCACGCGAAGCCGCTCGACCACGTCGAGATCGGCATCCGCCACGCAGAACCGCAGGCCCTTGGCGTGCAGGCTGCCGTCGCCCATGAAGTAGCCGACCAACTCGGCCAGGTCCTGGTCGACGGCGTCGGGCACCACGGCGTTCCGGTCGCCCGCGTAGTAGGCCTGCTCCAGCACGGGCATCGGCACGCGGCGCGGTTCACCGACCAGCCCGCCGAGTTGAAGCGGCAGCACGTCACCGGAACGCACGTCGGCGAGCCGCTTCCACACCCAGGTGCCGTCCTCGACCACCTTCACCCGGTGGGCCAGCGTGCCCTGGATCCGGTAGCCGCCCGCGGTGACCAGGCGCCGGGTCGGTTCCTCACCGTTGACGAAGAACCTGGTCGCCTGCCGCGGCCCCTCGTCGGTGGCCACGGTGAAATCGACGTCCTGCCACCGGTCGCCGTACAGGTCACCGAGTTCGGACAGCCTGGCCAGCCCGCGATCGGTGGTGACCAGGGTGTCGGCGGTCAGGCAGCCGGTCGGTGCGAGCACGCTCGCCTGGGCGTTGCGCCAGCCGTGTTCGGTGCCGATTTCGATGCCGCGGTGCCATTCCTCGGAGGCGAGTTTGCGCACGGCGGCGTCGGTGGCGTGGTAGGTGCGGATGAGCTCGTTCGCCGCGGCGTGCTTGCGCATCACGCGCTGGTGCGCCTCGGCGTTGCGCGCGTACCCCTCGTACGGGCCGACGACACCGGCGAGTTCGGCGGAGCGGCGGTACGAGACGCCGGTCATCAGCGAGGTGATCGACGCCGCGAGGGCGCGGCCGCCGTCGGAGTCGTAGGCGTGGCCCATCGCCATCAGCAACGCGCCGAGGTTGGCGTAGCCGATGCCAAGTTGCCGGAACTTCCTCGTGGTGTCACCGATCGGCTCGGTCGGGAAGTCGGCGAAGCAGATGGAGATGTCCATCGCGGTGATCACGAACTCGACCGCGCGGGCGAACAGGCGCGCGTCGAAGGTGCCGTCCTCGCCGAGGAACTTCAGCAGGTTCAGCGAGGCCAGGTTGCAGCTGGAGTTGTCCAGGTGCATGTACTCCGAGCACGGGTTGGACGCGGTGATCCGGCCGGACTCGGGGCAGGTGTGCCAGTCGTTGATGGTGTCGTCGTACTGGATCCCGGGGTCGGCGCACTCCCAGGCCGCCTGCGCCATCGCGCGGAAGAGCTTCTTGGCCTCGACCTCGCTGATCACCTCGCCGGTCTGCCGGGACCGCAGGCCGAACGCGCCGTCCGCCTCGACGGCCTGCATGAACTCGTCGGAGACGCGCACCGAGTTGTTGGCGTTCTGGTACTGCACCGAGGAGATGTCCGCACCGGAGAGGTCCATGTCGAACCCGGCGTCGCGGAGGACGCGGATCTTCTGCTCTTCCTTGGCTTTGGTCTCGATGAACTCCTCGACGTCGGGGTGGTCGACGTCGAGCACCACCATCTTGGCCGCCCGGCGCGTGGCGCCGCCGGACTTGATGGTGCCGGCGGAGGCGTCGGCACCCCGCATGAACGAGACGGGGCCGGAGGCGGTGCCGCCGGAGGAGAGCAGTTCCTTGGAGGAGCGGATGCGGGAGAGGTTCAGGCCGGCGCCGGAGCCGCCCTTGAAGATCAGCCCCTCCTCCCGGTACCAGTTCAGGATCGACTCCATCGAATCATCCACGGCGAGGATGAAGCAGTTGTGCACGCGCAGGTTCCCGGCCAGGAACTCGCCGCTGTCGGTCTGGATGTCATAGACCTCCATCGAACCGAGGTCCTCGATGCGCTCGATCTCCAGCCGCTTGGTCGGCTTGGCCGGGAGGCCCGGCCGCTCCAGGCTCGCCTCGAGCTTCGCCGACTTGCGCTCGTCGACGAAACCGATCTCCAGCGCGAAGATCTCCCGGTCGCCCCGGTTCTGGATCCGCAGCGACCAGCAGCCGTGCCGGTTCGGCCGGGGGTCTTCCTTCTTCGAGACCCGCGAGAAGATGCCGAACCGCAGCAGGAGGTTCTGCGCGCCGCGGACGAGCTGCTCGCAGATCATGTCCATGCCGATCAACGTGGAGCGCTCGCGGTCCGAGACGTACCCCTCAGCCTGGAACAGGCTTCGCAGGTACGCGGCCACCACCGGCAGCGGCGCGGTGTACAGGTGCGCCGGGACCGCCATGTCCGCGCCGCGCGTGCGCAGGCCCCACTTGTCCACAAAGGACTGGAGGTGATTGCCGTAGAGCCGGGTGCGGCGGCAGTCGAGGCGCTCGTCCTGGGTCACCACCGCGCGTTCGTGCCGATGCGCTCCCGGGAACACCCGGTCGAGCGCGTCGGTCACCCAGGCGAGTTCCGCGTCGTTGACGGTCATCGCCTCGATGGTCAGCGACTTGTTCGTGCCCTCGTACCGGCCGACGAACCCGTCGGACTGCAGCCAGCCCGCCAGCGCCGCTTCGGCGATCTCGCGCTGGTCGATCTCGCGTTCGCCGAACGACCGGACGCGATGCCACTCGAGCTGGTCGCCGGGGCGCAGCGTGCCCGCTTCGACGAACTCGCCGCCGGTGGCGCTCGTGGCCTTCCAGACCAGGTGGTCGGCCGTGACGTCCAAGGTGTAGCCGGCCTTGGTGTGCACCCGGTGGACGTTCTTGCGGCCGTTGGCCTTGGTGGCCACCACGCCGGTCACGCCGTGGCCGTCGTAGACCTTCGCGCCGACCGCGTCGGTGTCCACCAGTTCCCCGATGGGCACCAGTCCGGACGGGGTGCTGACCAGCGAGTGGTACGGCAGGCAGGCCGAGACCTGCTGCTTCGAGGCGGTGCCGACGTTGAACCAGACCGGGGAGTTGAAGCTGAACACCTGGTGCAGCAGCATCCAGGTGAGTTCGTGGTCGAAGATCTCCGCGTCGGCCGGGGTGGCGAAGTAGCCGTGTTCGACGCCGGCGCGGACGTAGGTGCCGACCACGCGGTCGATCAGCTGCTTCAGGCTCCGCTCGCGCTGCGGGGTGCCGACGGCGCCGCGGAAGTACTTGCTGGTCACGATGTTGGTGGCGTTCACCGACCAGGAGGCGGGGAACTCCACGCCGCGCTGCTCGAAGTTCACCGTGCCGTCGCGCCAGTTCGTCATCACGACGTCGCGCTGTTCCCACTCCACCTCGGCGTACGGGTGCACGCCCTCGGTGGTGAACACGCGGCGGATGCCGAGCCGGCCGGGCTGCCGTTGCTCAACGGCGTCCGCGCCGGTCCCCACGGTCTCGGTCATGGGCACTCCCTCGTTCCGGCACGGAACGGCGAGCCTTACTCGTCGTTCGCGCTCTCTTCGCTACCGGCCATGGCCTGGCGAAGGTCCGCGATCTCCTTCTCGAAGTCCTCGACCGAGGAGAACGAGCGGTAGACGCTGGCGAAGCGGAGGTAGGCGACCTCGTCGAGTTCGCGAAGCGGGCCGAGAATGGCGAGGCCGACCTCGTGACTCGGGATCTCGGCCAGCCCGGCGGACCGGATCGATTCCTCGACCCGCTGCGCCAGCTGCTGGAGATCGTCGTCGTCGACGGGGCGGCCCTGGCAGGCGCGGCGCACTCCCCGCACCACCTTGTCCCGGCTGAACTGCTCGGTCACCCCGGACCGCTTCACCACGGCGAGCACCATCGTCTCGGAGGTGGTGAACCGGCGACCGCACTCGGAGCACGACCTCCGGCGGCGGATGGCCTGCCCCTCGTCCACTTCACGCGAGTCGACCACGCGCGAGTCGGCGTGACGGCAGAACGGGCACCGCATCAGCAGACCACCCTTCCTTCCGCGGCAGGTGCGCACACCCGGGACAACTGGCTCCGATTCTACCCCAAGCTGTGGACCAACTACAGGCGTGTTACCACTAGATATGGGGGTGGACTCTAGGAGCGCGCCGGGTTGTCCGCAACCGCGCAACGCCGCTGAACCGGGTGAAAGCCGAACTTCGGGTTCGCGGTGCTCGCCGGGCCGGCGCCGGGCGCCGTGCTGGTTCTGTTCCACATCTACTCCGGACTCGTCCCGGCCCAGGTCCACGGATCGCGGCGCCCTGGATTTACCCGTTCCGGGGATGCGGAACGGGTGCGCTGACCGGCGCACAACCGGAAAGCTCTCATCCCCTCGACGGGGTAACCCGATTCGACCGGCGGCTCACCGCACGACAGACGGCACTTCGCCCGGCGGCGCGGCAGATGGCTGTTGGCTCGATGGCGCCTGGCTCGACAGCGCTTGGCTCGATGACGCCGCGCTGGCGCGTGACTCGGAGGCGCTTGGCTCGGCGCGCGCAGGCACGCTCGGAGGCGGCTCAGCATGCCGGAGGCGGCGCGAGTCGTGAGCGCTGGCACTTCGCGCGTGGCTGCGCCGATCCGGCGCGGCACACACGACCGGCGGCGGCCGTTCGGCAGGCGGCACCCAGCGGCGCAGGTCAAGGCGGCGTAGCCCAAGGCAGCGCAAGTCAAGGCAGCACAGGCCAACCTGTCGCGCAGACGGCGAGCCAGCACCCGGCGGACCGGCACGTGGCAATCCCTGGCTCGGCGACCCGGCGCGGAGCGGGTCGAGCCGCGACAGGGGTCCGTTAGGGGCGCGAGTGGCGGGCACGGGAAGGGCTCAGTTCGTCGCGAAGGTTTCGGCGGGGACTTCCAGTGGGAGGCCCGGGACCAAGCCGCGCTCATCGAGGTTGTTCAGGGTTCGGATGCGCTCGACCACGGCCTCGGCATCACTGCTCGGCGCCATCCGCGACGCCACGTCCCACAGGGTCTCCCCCGGCGCGACCGAGACCACCGCCGTGTGCGACGGGACCGGGGCCGCCATCGCGTCGGCCAGCACGCCGAAGCCGACGACCACCGCCCCGGCCGCCACCGCCATCGCGGCCAGCCACGGCCAGCGCACCCCACGCCGCACCGGCGCGCAGCGCACCTCCGGCACCGCGCGCAGCCCCGCGACCACCCGCGGCCGCGTCGGCGGGCGGCGCGTCTCGCCCTTGACCCTCGCGCGGCGCGCGGGGCGCACCGGGGGCGCCTCCCCGACCGTCACGTTCTCGTCGATCAGGACCCCGCGCCTGACCACCACTCCCCGCACGTCGTCCAAGTCGACCAGCACCGACATCACGGAACCTCCTCGCGGCCCTCGTCCAGGTCGCGGTACGCTGGCACCGGACCATCGAACAGGCGTTCTATCGAACTCCCGTGCGAATGTGTACCACCCGGGACCGACAAAATCGAGCCGCGCCCGGCGTGTCGGTCGAACAAATGTTTGATCTCCACCCCGTGGCGGGCTAGCGTCGCAGGAAGGGTCACCGGCGTGGCGCGCTCCGGCGCGGCGGCCGGCCCCTCGGCAACCGAACCGGGCCGGTGGCAGACCCCGTCCACCGGCCTCCAGCACCTGGGAGGCGAACCACAGTGAGTGTCAGGAAGGGCGCGCCGGGCAGCAAGATACCCGCCCTGCGCGAACCAGAGGACGCGGACGAGAGCTTGACCGTCCGGCAGTCGCAGGTCCTGGAAGTGATCCGGGCCTGGGTCGACCGCTTCGGCTACCCGCCGAGCGTGCGCGAGATCGGTGAGGCGGTCGGCCTCAACTCGACGTCCTCGGTCTCCCACCAGCTGCGCGCCCTGCAGCGCAAGGGCTACCTGCGCCGCGACGCGAACCGCCCGCGCGCGGTGGGTGTGCTGGCCGCGGACGCCGAGCCGGGCACGCCGCTGGAGCAGATGCCCAAGCCGGCCTACGTGCCGCTGGTCGGGCGGATCGCCGCCGGTGGCCCGGTGCTGGCCGAGCAGTCGGTGGAAGAGGTCTACCCGCTGCCGAAGGACATCGTCGGCGAGGGCGACGTCTTCCTGCTCAGCGTCACCGGTGACTCGATGGTCGACGCGGCCATCACCGACGGCGACTGGGTCGTGGTGCGCCAGCAGCCGACCGCGAACAACGGCGAGATCGTCGCCGCGATGATCGACGGCGAGGCCACCGTGAAGACGTACAAGCTCAAGGACGGGCACGTCTGGCTGATGCCGCACAACGAGGCGTACGACCCGATCCCCGGTGACGACGCCACGATCCTCGGCAAGGTGGTCGCGGTACTGCGCCGGCTCTAGCTCACCCGCGCCGCGCGCGCCACACGCGGCTCACCACAAAAACCAGTCCGAGCGCGACGAGCACGGCGATGGCGGCCGCCGGCAACAGCGGCACGCCCGACTCGGATCCACCGGTCGCGGGGTCACCGGTGGGTCCGGGTGAGCCCTGCCGCTCATCCGCCGAAGTGGCGGCGGCTAGCGCGGCCGCCCCGCGCACGGCGCGCACGGGCTGGCCGGTGCCCTCACTGGCGGACAGCAGCGTGCCGTCCGGTTCGAAGGCGATGGCCTCCCCCTGCGGTTCGTTCGGCAACGGCACCCGCACGGGGTTGCGCTTGAGCGCGGCCGCCACGTCACCGTCCGGGGCGGCGTAGAGATAGGCGTCGGTGTAGGTGCGCAGGGCGACGGTTTTGCCGTCCTGGCTCACCGCACCGCCGGTGACCAGCATGGACCCGACCCCACCGACCGGTCCTCCCGGCGTGTCGGTGGTGGCGATGTCCAGCGTGCCGACCTTCTCCAGCGCGTTCGGGCCGGGGCTCTTCAGCTCGGCCGCCGGTTTGTACACCTCGGCCTTGCCGAGCACGTTCTTGGTGACCACGAAGGGAGTGCCCGAACCGTCGAGCAGCAGCGCCTCGGCGTCGTGCTGCCCGTCCGGATAGGTGAGCCGGTAGAGCGTGGCCTTGCCGGCCGGGGTGAGCGCGTGCAGCGCGACCGTCTCGCGCTGCTTGCGGTTGTCCCCGGTGTCGGCCAGCCACAGCGTGCCGTCCTGCGCGCGGGCCAGGTCCTCCACGTCGTACGGGTCGACCGGCGCGGAGATCACCTTCTGCACCCCGCAGTCCCGGCCGAGCACCACCACCTGGAGCTTGGTGCCCCCGTCCCCCATCGCGTAGAAGCGCTCCCCGTCGGCCGCCAGACCGGACAGTTCCGCCAGCCGCGAGTCACGCACGGTGCACACCGACTCCGGCGCGGGCACCTCCTGCGCGACGGCGGCCGGGGCCAGGAACGACACCACCGCCGCCACGAGCACCACCGCGCACGCTCGACCGCGCACCCACCCACCTCCGTCAGCGAAAGAAAGATCCCTCGCCGTCGAAGGTACTGGGTTACGCGGGCGAGCCGTCGACCGCGAAGGTGTGCAGCGCGGCGGCCAGGTCCGGGTGGACCCGCGCCCGCAGGTGCGTGCCGTCCTCGGTGTGCTCCTCGGCGAGCACCTCGCCGTCGGCGTGCACCCTGGCCACGAGCTCACCGCGGGTGTACGGCACCACCGCGTCGACCACCACGTCCGGGCGCGGCACGCGCTCGGCGATCGCCTCGACCAGCGCCTCGATGCCTTCACCCGTCTGGGCGGAAACCACCTGCGCGCCGGGCAGCAGGTTCCGCAGGCGGGCCAGGCTCACCTCGTCCGCCGCGTCGGCCTTGTTGATCACCAGCAGTTCCGGCGGCAGCGGTTCGCTGCGCTTGCGGGTGATCTCCCCGAGCACCGCGCGCACCGCGTTGACCTGCTCCTCCGGCGCCGGGTCGGACCCGTCCACCACGTGCAGCAGCAGGTCGGCGTCGGCCGCCTCCTCCAGCGTGGAGCGGAACGCGTCGACCAGCTGGTGCGGCAGGTGCCGGACGAACCCGACGGTGTCGGTCAGCGTGTACGTGCGCCCGTCGGGCGTGTCCGCGCGGCGCGTGGTCGGGTCGAGGGTGGCGAACAGCGCGTCCTCCACCAGCACCCCGGCCCCGGTGATCGCGTTGAGCAGGCTCGACTTGCCGGCGTTGGTGTACCCGACGATGGCCACGCTGGGCACCTCGTTGGCCACGCGGCGACCGCGCTTGGTCTCGCGGATGGTGTCCATCGAGGCGATCTCGCGGCGCAGCTTGGCCACGCGCTTGTTGATCCGCCGCCGGTCGGTCTCCAGCTTGGTCTCACCGGGACCACGCAGGCCCACGCCGCCGTTCGCGCCACCGGCGCGGCCACCGGCCTGCCGGGACAGTGATTCACCCCAGCCCCGCAGTCGCGGGATCAAGTACTGCAGCTGGGCCAGCTCGACCTGGGCCTTGCCCTCCTTGGAGCTGGCGTGCTGGGCGAAGATGTCCAGGATCAGCGCGGTCCGGTCGACCACCTTGACCTTGAGCTTCGCCTCCAGCTGACGCAGCTGGCCGGGGGACAGCTCACCGTCGCAGATCACCGTGTCGGCGCCGGTGGCGCGCACGATGTCGAACAGTTCGCGCACCTTGCCCGAGCCGATGTAGGTGGCCGGGTCCGGCCGGGACCGGCGTTGCACGATGCCTTCGAGCACCTCCGAGCCCGCCGTTTCGGCGAGCCGGGCGAGTTCGGCCAGTGAGGCCTCCGACTGGGCGGCGGTGCCTTCGGTCCACACGCCGACCAGCACGACCCGCTCCAGGCGGAGTTGCCGGTATTCGACTTCGGTGACGTCCTCGAGCTCCGTGGAGAGCCCGGCGACGCGGCGCAGCGAAGCGCGGTCTTCCAGTTCCAGCTCACCGATCGACAGCTCCTCGCCGTCGAAGTCGGCTGCCATATCAGTGTGTGTCAGTTCCGTCATCGTCCTTCCATGGTCCCACGAACCCCGGGATGTGCCGAATGGATTACGCGCTCGGGTACAGCGCCAGGTACACCGCCGTCCGCTCGGCGCCGGGGTCGGCCGGGCGCGCCGCGAACTCCTCCAGCAGCCCGTACAGGCGGCGCTTGAACTCCGCGTGCTCGTCGTCCGGCAGCTGCACCACCAGGCGCGTCTGCTCGACCTTGGCCGTGCCGGTTTCGGCGACCTCGGCGAGGTAGGCCTCCAGCGAGGCCTGCCCCAGTTCCTCGGTCTCGGCCAGTTCGAGGTTCCAGGACAGCCCGGTCGACAGGTACGGGATCTCCTTCGCGCCGCGGTTGCCGCGACGGGCCGGCTGCGGGGCCAGGAAACCGGTGTCCACCAGCTTGCGCACGTGGTGCAGCACGGTCGCCGGGTCCTTGCCGAGCCGGTGCGCCAGTTCCTTGTTGGTCAGCGCTTCCTTGAAGGTCAACCGGATGATGCGCAGGCGTATTCCCGAGGCCAGCGCGTTCGCCTCGGCCTCGGTCGCGGTCCGTCGTTCCGTGCCCACGCCGGTAGCCTACGTCGGCAAAGTGATTGACAGTTTCCAATCACTTCCGCTTGACTGCCCCCGTGCGTGAAGACTCCCTGTGGCGGCATGCCGATTTCCGCCGGTTGTGGGCCGGTGACACGGCCAGCCAGCTCGGTGCGTTCGTCGGCCACACCGTGCTCCCCCTGCTCGCCGCCACCGTGCTGGCCGCGAGCCCGTTCGAAATGGGCGTGCTGACCGCGGCGGAGACGCTCGCCTTCCTGCTCATCGGCCTGCCCGCGGGCGCCTGGGTGGACCGCATCCGGCGGCGGCCGCTGATGCTCCGGGCCGACTTCGCCCGCGCGGCGCTGCTGCTCTCGGTGCCCCTCGCCTGGTGGGCGGGCGTGCTGACGCTGACGCAGCTGGTGGTGGTCGCGCTGCTGACCGGGGTGTGCACGGTGTTCTTCGACGTGGCCTACCAGTCGTACCTGCCCTCGCTGGTCGGCCGGGACCAGCTGCTGGAGGGCAACGCGAAGCTCCAGTCCAGCCAGTCGGTCTCGCAGGTGGTCGGCCCGGGGATCGGCGGCGGTCTCGCGCAGCTGCTGGGCCCGGCGAACGCGGTGCTGATGACCGGGCTGGGCTTCCTCACCTCGGCGCTGTGCCTGCTGCGGATCCGGCGCACCGAACCCGAACCTGAACCGCACGAGAACCCGAAGCTGACCGCCCAGATCGCCGAGGGCCTGCGGTTCGTCTTCGGCAACCGCACCCTGCGCGCGATCACCTCGGCCACCGCGACGGCCAACTTCGCGAACGGCGTCTTCCTCGCCGTGGAGATGCTGTTCCTGACCCGGACGCTGGGCCTGTCGGCGGCCGCGGTCGGCGTGCTGCTGGCCGCGGGCGGCGCGGGCAGTGTGCTCGGCGCGCTGACCTCCGGCCTGGTCAACCGGCGGATCGGCCAGGCGAGGGCGATCTGGTTGATCCCGCTGCTGACCTGGCCGGCGCACCTGCTCGTCCCGCTCGCCGCGCCCGGCTGGCGGCTCGGTTTCGCCGTCGTCGGGCTGGTCGTGTTCGGGTACGGGGTGATCGTCTACAACGTCGCGCAGGTCAGCTACCGGCAGGCGATCTGCCCGGACCGGTTGCTCGGGCGGATGAACGCGAGCGTGCGGTTCGTGGTCTGGGGCGTGCTGCCGCTGGGCTCGATGCTCGGCGGCGTGCTGGGTGAGTTCGCCGGGATCCGGAACACGCTGTGGGTGGCCGGTGCGCTGGAGGCGCTGGCCGTGGTCTGGGTGCTCGCCTCACCGCTGCGCCGGATGCGCGACATCCCCGACGTCCCCGCCGCGGTGCCCGCCTGAGCTCAGGCGTTCGCCGCCCACCAGGTCTCGTCCAGTTCGCCCTTCGCGACGATCTCGGCGGGCCCGGTGAGGGTGGATTCGCCCGGCGCCACCGTGACCACCACGCGGCCGCCCGGGACGTCGACCACGGATTCGGCGGATTCGAGCCCGGCCAGGTGCTGCGCGGCGGCCACCACGGCCACCGTGCCGGTGCCGCAGGCCCGCGTCTCGCCGACCCCGCGTTCGTACACCCGCATGCGCAGGTGTCCCTCGCCGAGCGCGTTGACGAACTCCAGGTTCACCCCTTCGGGGAAGAAATCGCGGTCGTACGCGGGCTGATCACGCAGGTCGAGCCCGGCCACGTCGTCCTCGGTGAACGACACCAGGTGCGGGTTGCCCACGTCCACCGCGACGCCGGAGAACGACTGCTCGCCGACCATGGTCACCGAGGAGCCGGTGATCGTGGCCGGTCCCATTTGGACGGTCACGGTCCGGTCGGGGCGGACCACCACCGGGCGGTCACCCGCCCGGGTGGCGATGACGAACTCCGGTCCGTCGGCGAGACCCGCGTCGACCAGGTAGCGCACGAAGACCCGCACGCCGTTGCCGCACATCTCGGCGATCGATCCGTCGGCGTTGCGGTAGTCCATGAACCACACACCCGCCGACTCCACACCCAGATCGGCCGCACGCACCACGCGCAGCACGCCGTCCGCGCCGATACCGCGCTGGCGATCGCAGAGGGCGGCGACCCGCGCCGGGGTCAGGTCCAGCCGTGCGGCCGGATCGGGGAGCAGCACGAAGTCGTTCTGCGTGCCGTGCCCCTTGAGGAATTCGATACCGCCCATAGTCAAAGTTTATCCCGCCCGTCTCCCGCCACCGCCCTCAGTGGAGCGCTTCGCGCCGACCTGGTCTTTCTTGGTGCCCAACGATTTCCAGTACCCGCTCGGCCAGCTCCGGTGCCGCGCCGGGCAGCCAGTGGATCCGCTTGTCGCGGCGGAACCAGGACCGCTGCCGCCGCACGAAGCGGCGGGTGGCCTGCGCGGTCGCGGCCGCGGCGGCCGCGAGGTCGTCGCCGTGTTCGAGCACCTGCTGGTACCCCAGTGCCCGCGAAGCCGTCTTGCCCTCACGCAGCCCCAGCTTCTCCAGCTCGCGCACCTCGTCGGCCAGCCCGGCGGCGAACATGCGCTCCACCCGCAGATCGACCCGCTCGTCGAGTTCGGCGATCTCGCGGTCGACGCCGATCATCGTGGTGCCGTAGCGCGGCTCCCCCGGCCGCGGCAGGTTCGCCGAGAACGGTTCCCCGGTGATCTCGATGACCTCCAGCGCACGGACGATCCGCCGGGTGTTCGTCGGCAGGATCGCCGCGGCGGCTTGCGGATCGACGCGCGCGAGGCGTTCGTGGAGCACGGCCGCGCCCGCTTCGGCGGCCTCGGCGTCCAACCGCGCGCGGACCGCCGGATCGGTACCGGGGAACCGCAGTTCGTCGACGATCGCCTGCACGTAGAGGCCCGAGCCACCGGCGAACACCGGCACCTTGCCCTCGGCGATGAGCCGTTCCGCGCAGGCGCGGGCGTCGCGCTGGTAGGCCGCCACGGACGCGGTTTCGGTCACGTCCAGCACGTCGAGCAGGTGGTGCGGGACGCCGCGGCGTTCCTCAGCGGTCACCTTCGCGGTGCCGATGTCCATGCCCCGGTAGAGCTGCATCGCGTCGGCGTTGATCACCTCGCCGCCCAGCGCCAGGGCGAGCGTGACGGCCAGTTCGGACTTGCCGGTGGCGGTCGGGCCGACCACCGCGATCGGGCGCGTCACGCGCGGGTCCAGACCGCGACGTGGTAGCCGACGCCGAACGGCGCGTCGGAGTACAGCAGTTCGGCGGTCCAGGTGCCGCCGCGGGCGAGCGAGGCGAGCACCTGCCACGGGAAGCGCCCGCCCGCACCCAGTTCGGTGCAGAAATCGGCGTCGAGGGCCAGGAGCGCGTCGGCGTCGACCGTGGCGAGGGCCTTCGCGACGGCGGCGTCGAAGGCGGGTGCTTTTTCGTGCTCACCGCCCGGCGAGCGCGGCCCGTGGCGGTTGGCGCCGTCGCCGAGCACGAGCAGGCCGTGCCCGGGATGGCGGTCCGCGATCAGCTCGGCGGCCTTGGCGCTCCGGTCGGCCGGGGTGTCCACCGGGAAGCTGTGCACGGTGGCCTCGGCGGCCCCGGCCCGCTCGCGCAACCAGCCGGTGATCAGCGCGGACAGCGGCAGCTCGGCGGGTGCGCCGGTGCGGCCGGAAAGCCCGACGCCGACGTCGACGCCGTACCCGCGGAACGAACCGCACGCGCTCGGCGGGGTCACCGAGACGGTTTCCTCACCCGCGCCCACGGCGACCCAGCGGTCCGCGGTTTCGGCCAGCCTGCCCGCCGCGGCCAGGCACGCGGCCCGCAGTTCGGCGGTGGATTCGCGCGCCCCGGCGGCGATTTCGGGCACCAGGAGCGGCGGCTGCGGCACCACGACGGCACGTGTGATCACGCTGTCCGACGTTACCCCGCCACCCGAAAGCGGGTCCTGATGCGAGCACCCTGTACCACGACGGGCCTTGACCTGTTTGAATGCCACGACGGACACGAGCGTGGTCCGGCAGCGGCACGACCCGGCCCCACCGGTGGTGGGGCGCCCGCGCGAGCGGGCGTACAGGCGATAAGGAGCCTGCCATGGCGGAGAACACAACCGAGGGCGCTCAGGAAAGCGCGGCCCCGGAAGCCCCGGCACCACACCCGGTGCCGCATGCGCACACCCCCGGCCAGCCGGTTCCCCCGGTGCCACCGGCCGAACCACACCCGGACCGCTGGGGCCGGGTGGACGAGGAGGGCACGGTCTACGTCCGTGGCGCGGACGGTGAGCGCGCCATCGGTGTCTGGCAGGCCGGTACCCCGGAAGAGGGCCTGCTGCACTTCGCGCGCCGGTTCGACGACCTGCGCACCGAGGTGGAACTGCTGGAGACTCGGCTGGCGTCGGGCGCGGGCGACCCGAAGCACGCGCTGTCGAGCGCGACGCAGCTGCGCGACGGCCTCGCCGACGCGGCGGTCGTCGGTGACATCGCGGCACTGGGCGCGCGCATCGATCAGGTGATCGCGCACGCCGAACGCTCGCTGGCCGACGCGAAGCAGGAGCGCGAGCAGGCTCGCGAGGTCGCGGTCGCGCGCAAGCAGGCACTGGCCGAGGAGGCGGAGAAGATCGCCGCCGACTCCACGCAGTGGAAGGCGGCCGGTGACCGGCTGCGCGCCATTCTCGACGAGTGGAAGACGATCAAGGGCGTCGACCGCAAGACCGACGACGAGCTGTGGCGCCGGTTCTCCAAGGCGCGCGAGGCGTTCAACCGCCGCCGGGGCTCGCACTTCGCGGAGCTGGACAAGCAGCGCGCGGCGGCGAAGGCCCGCAAGGAGGAACTGATCGCCGAGGCCGAGTCGCTGGCCGACTCCGAGTCCTGGGGGCCGACCGCCGCCAGGTACAAGGAGCTGATGGGCGAGTGGAAGGCCGCCGGCCGCGCCCCCAAGGACAGCGATGACGCGCTGTGGCAGCGGTTCCGCGCCGCGCAGGACGCCTTCTTCTCGCGCCGCTCGGCGGCGTTCTCCGAGCGCGACGCCGAGTTCTCCGGCAACGCGGCGAAGAAGGAGGAGCTGCTCGCCGAGGCCGAGAAGATCGATCCGAGCGCGAACCTGGAGGCGGCGAAGTCGCAGCTGCGCAAGGTCCAGGAGCGGTGGGACGAGATCGGGAAGGTGCCGCGGGAGCGCATCCGCGACCTGGACTCGCGGCTGAAGGCCGTGCAGGACCGCGTGCGCGGGGCCGAGGAGAGCAAGTGGCGCCGGACCGACCCGGAAGCCCAGGCCAGGGCGGCGCAGTTCCGCGAGCGGGTCGAGCAGTTCGAGTCGCAGGCGGCGAAGGCCAGAGCCGCCGGGGACGAGCGGCGCGCGAAGAAGGCCGACGAGCAGGCCGCGCAGTGGCGGGAGTGGCTGGACGCCGCGGAACGGGCCGTCGCGGACCGCTGACACGGCCGACGCGCTAGGCCGACGCGGTGGCTCGACGGGCGCGTAACTCGACGGGCGGTAGCTCGACGGGCGGTAGCTCGACGGGACGGTAGCTCGACGGGCGGTAGCTCGACGGGGCAGTAGCTCGACGGGGCAGTAGCTCGACGGGGCAGTAGCTCGACGGGGCAGTAGCTCGACGGGGCAGTAGTCGCTGGGGCGGGGCATCACCGAGGTGGTGCCCCGCCTTTGCTGTGTCCGGCCCCGCAGTGGGAGGAGCTTCCCGCGGGGGTCAGGGGCGCGGCAGGCTTCGACGGCGCCGCGCCGGGACCGGGGCTGGGCGGCCTCGGGCGGCGGCGGGGGCCGGCTGGTGCGTCCGCAGGTACGCGTCCCTGGTGTGGTCCACGTGCTCCCGCATGATGCGCGCGGCGGCCTCCGGGTCCTTCCGCTCGATGGCGTCGACCAGTGCGTGGTGCTCCCGCCACGCCTGCGCCCCGCGCTGCCGGGTGATCGCCGGGTAGTGGGCGCTCACCCGCAGGTCGACCTGCCCGACGAAGTCCAGCAGCGCCGGGTTCCCGGACAGCTCCGCCACGCAGTCGTGCAGGGTGGTGCTCGCCGCGAGCACGGCGTCCAGGTCCCCGGCGGCGAGGGCGGCGTCCCCGTCGGCGCAGAGGCGGCGCAGCCGTCGCACCTCGTCGGCGCCGGCGTGCAGGGCGGCCAGCCTGGCCGCTTCGGCCGCCAGCACGGCCCTCACGGCCAGTAGCTGCTCCACCTCTTGACCGGTCGGGTGCATGCACAACCCCCACACGTTCGGGTGCGTCTACGACACTTTGAGTGAACCCTACTAGCGCCGGCTGGATTCAGCTGCGCGACCAGGCCGCCCGCATCCACTGGAACGCGATCACCACGGTGGCGATCACCGCGAGGATCAGGCCGGCCCCCGGCCCGCCGCCGACCGCGCCGCTGGCCTGCGAGGACTGCTGCGACCAGATCGCCAGCATGCCGTCGACCGAGGCGAACCAGCCGCCGATGGCGCACCCCCACGCGATCCACCACCGCCGGGTGATCAGCACGAGCATCGAGCCGAGCACGCCGAACCCGGTCGAGGTGACCGCGAACAGCTGCGGGATCGGCCCGGCCGCCCCGCCGAGCACCTGCCAGCCGACGTGCCCGCCCGCCCACGGCAGCAACATGCCGATCATCAGCACCAGCACCGCGACCGACACGACCAGGGCGCGGTGCCCGAGGTCGACCGTACGCGACGCCTTGCGCACCACCTGGTCGACGTCGGCACCCAGCTCGTCGACGGATTCGTCCGGCGTGCTCACAGCGCGCACCCCCCGGTGACCGCGGGCAGCGGGGCCGGCGCGCCGATGCTCGGCAGGCCCAGGCTCACCCCGTTCGTCTTCGGCCGGAGCCCGGCTTCGGCGTTGTCACCGGCGCGGGTGCGGCGGTGCGAGAGCAGTTCCCCGTCGGCCACCAGGTGGTGCGGCGCGCCGTAGGTGATCACCGTCTCGACGACGTCCCCCGGCCGCACGTGCTGCTCGCCCGGGGTGAAGTGCACCAGCCTGCCGTCTCGGGCGCGCCCGCTCATCCGCAGCGTCTCCGCGTCCTTGCGGCCCTCACCGGCCGCGACCAGCAGCTCGACCTTCCGGCCGACCAGCTTCTTGTTCTCCTCCCACGCCACCTCGTTCTGCAGCGCGACCAGCCGGTCGTAGCGCTCCTGCACGACCTCCTTGGCCAGTTGCCCGGGCATCTCGGCGGCCGGCGTGCCCGGCCGCTTCGAGTACTGGAAGGTGAACGCGCTGGAGAACCGCGCCTGCCGCACCACGTCGAGCGTGGCCTGGAAGTCCTCTTCGGTCTCCCCCGGGAAACCCACGATGATGTCGGTGGTGATCGCCGCCGCCGGCATCGCCGCGCGCACCTTGTCCAAAATGGACAGGAATCGGGTGGACCGGTACGAGCGCCGCATCTCCTTGAGCACCCGGTCCGAACCGGACTGCAGCGGCATGTGCAGCTGCGGGCAGACGTTCGGGGTCTCGGCCATCGCGTCGATCACGTCGTCGGTGAACGCGGCCGGGTGCGGCGAGGTGAACCGCACGCGCTCCAGCCCCTCGACCGAACCGCACGAGCGCAGCAGCTTCGAGAACGCGTCCCGCTCGCCGAACTCGACGCCGTAGGAATTGACGTTCTGCCCGAGCAGGGTCACTTCGAGCACGCCCTCGGCGACCAGCGCCTCGACCTCGGCCAGGATCTCGCCCGGCCACCGGTCGCGCTCCTTGCCGCGCAGCGAGGGCACGATGCAGAAGGTGCAGGTGTTGTTGCAGCCCACCGAGATCGACACCCAGCCCGAGTAGGCCGAGTCGCGCCGCGCGGGCAGCGTGGAGGGGAAGGTCTCCAGCGACTCGAGGATCTCCACCTGCGCTTCGGTGTTGTGCCGGGCGCGCTCCAGCAGGGTCGGCAGCGAGCCGATGTTGTGCGTGCCGAAGACCACGTCCACCCACGGTGCCCGCTTGACGATCTCGCCGCGGTCCTTCTGCGCCAGGCAGCCGCCGACGGCGATCTGCATGTCCGGCTTGGCGGTCTTGGCCGGGCGGAGGTGGCCGAGCGTGCCGTACAGCTTGTTGTCGGCGTTCTCCCGCACCGCGCAGGTGTTGAAGACCACCACGTCCGGTGCGTCGTCGGTGGCCGGCCGGTAGCCTGCCGCCTCCAGCTGCCCGGCCAGGCGCTCGGAGTCGTGGACGTTCATCTGGCAGCCGAACGTGCGGATCTGGAAGGTGCGGGACACAAAAGCTCCTTAGGCGAATCTGCCTCCAGGGTAGGCCCCGCCGGTCACAGCCCGAGATGCAGGCGCAGCGCCGCCTCCACCCGCTCCATCAGCGCGGGCGTCAGCTTGCCCGCCCGGCGGCCCACCCGCTCCACCGAAACCGACCTGACCTGCTCGGCCTGCGCCTTCGAATCCACCGCCAGCCCGCACTCGGCCGCGGGCAGCAGCACCTGGAACGGGAACACCCGGCGCACGTTCGAGGTCACCGGCACCACGGTGACCACGCCCCGGCCCAGCCGCCCGGCCATCACGTTGGCCCCGTCGTTGCTCACGATCACCGCCGGCCTGGTCTTGTTCGACTCGCTGCCCCGCGCGGGCTCGAAGTTGACCAGCCGGATCTCGGCCCGCCGCATCAGCGCGCCAGCACCCCGTCACCGGTGGCCGCGTCCCATTCGGCTTCGTCCCCGAGCGCGGCCCACTCGTCCCACGCCGCGCGGTAGTCGTCCTCCAGCTGGGAGGCCCGCAGCAGCTCCAGCGCGCGGTGCACCACCGCCGACCGCGAGGGCACGTCCGCCGCGGCGGCGTAGTGGTCGATGAAGGCCACATCCTCGTCGGAAAGGCTGACGCTCAATTTCATACCCCCTATGCTACTTGGGGTGCCACCACGGCACTACCGGATCGTAACCGGGATGTACGACATTTCCGGTCGCGGAGCTGGCACCATCTGCGGTCGTGACAGCTCTGACACGGGTGACCGCCGCCGTGCTCCTGCTGCTCACCACCCTCACCGCGTGCGGATCGGACTTCGCCGGCACGCGGTTGCGGATCGCCGCGGGCAACGACCGGGGCGTCTACTACCAGCTCGCGCAGCCGCTGGCCGGGGCGTGGGCGGCCGGGCTGGCGATCGAACGACCGGAGATCCAGCAGACCCGCGGCTCCCCCGACAACCTGGCGCGCCTGCGCGCGGGCACCGCCGACGTCGCGTTCAGCGCGGCCGACGTGGCCACCGACCCCAGCGGCGAACCCAACCTCGCCGCGCTCGCCCGGATCTACGACGACTACCTGCACGTGGTGGTCCGGGCCGACTCGCCGGTGCGCTCGCTGGCCGACCTGCGCGGGCGCCGGGTGGCGATCGGCTCGCCGGAGTCCGGCGTGGCGGTGATCGCGCAGCTGCTGCTCAACGCCAGCGGGCTGGGCGACCCCGGTTCGATGACCGTGCGCTACCTCGGCCTCGACGAATCGCTCGGCGCGCTGGAACGCCGCGAGATCGACGCCTTCTTCTGGTCCGGCGGCCTGCCGACGAACTCGATCAGCACGCTGGCCAACCGCATCCCGCTGCGGCTGATCGACGTCGGCGAGGCGATGCCCGAGATGCGCCGGGTCAACCCGGTGTACCGCACCGCGACCATTCCCGGCTCCACCTACCCCCAGTCCGGCGGGCCGGTGACCACGCTGGTGGTGCCCAACTTCCTGGTGGTGCCGACGACCATGTCCGACGACGTGGCCGAGGCGCTCACCCGCGGGCTGTTCGACGCGCGCCCCGAACTGGCCAAGGCGAACACCGCGGCGTTGTCGATCGACCTGCGGCCCGCGATCGAGACCGCGCCGATGGCGCTGCACCCCGGCGCGCTCCGTTATTACCGCAACCTCAAGAACTAGCCCACCCGTCGCCCGCCGCCACCCTCAACGGAGCGCTCCGCGCCGCCACTCGCGGGCAGTTCGACGGCGATCCGCAGCCCGCCGCCGTCGGGCAGGTCCAGCTTCAGCGAGCCACCGGCCCTGGCCACGATCTCCGCCACAATGGACAGTCCCAGCCCGGACCCGGCCACGTTCTGGTGCGCCGTGCTGCGCCAGAACCGGTCGGTGGCCCGTTCCAGTTCCTCCACGCGCAGACCGGGCCCGTGGTCGCGCACGGTCAGCCGGATGGTGTCGTCCACTGTGGAGGTCCGCACGCAGACCGAGGTGCCCGCCCCGGTGAACTTCAACGCGTTGTCCAGCAGGGCGTCCAGCACGGCTTCCAGCCCGCGCGGCGGGGCCAGCGCGCGCACGCCGTCGGTCGAGCCCTCCACGTCGAGGCTGACCTCGCGGGCCACCGCCACCACGTTCCAGTCCGAAGCGCGCTCGGCGACCACGGTGTCCACGTCGACCGCGACCAGTTCACCCGCCGAGGCTTCCGCGCGCGCCATCGACAGCAGGCCGTCGAGCACCTGGTTGAGCCGATCCGCTTCGGCGACCGCGGCCTCGCGGTGTTCCTCGGCTTCGGTGTCCACGTGCCCTTCGAGATTCACCAACCGCAGCTTCAACGCGGTCAGCGGATTCCGCAACTGGTGGGACGCGTCGGCCACGAAAGCCCGTTGCGCGGCTAGTGCTTCCCCTACACTTGCCGCCATCATGTCGAACGAGCGGCCGAGCTGCTGCAGTTCGACCGGGCCGCTCTCCTCCCCCACCCGAGCCACCTCGCGCCCGCTCACCACGGCCTCGACCAGTGAGCCGGTGGCCTCGTCGAGCCGGCGCACCGGGCGCAGGATCCAGCGCACCAGCGGCAGCGCCACCAGCAGCGCCAGGCAGAAGGCGATCATGCCGATGGTGGCGATCAGCACCCACCACAGCGTCACCTCCTGGCGCGCCTGCGCGGTCGGTGACTCGGTGACCACCACGCCGCGCACGTCACCGTCGATGAGCACCGGTTCGGCCAGCACCAGCGTGCCCTCGTCCCACGGCACCAGCATCGGCCCCGGCTCGGAGTGGCGGCCGGCCAGCGCCGACTGCACCTGCCCGGCCACGCGCGTGTCGGCCAGGTCCAGCTTGATCGAGCCGGGCACCGTGCCGGAGGTGGCCGTGGGCCGTCCGTCCTGGTTGAGCACGGCGACCGCGATCCCGTAGACCTCGGAGTACCGGCGCAGTTCGGCCGCGATGAGGTCCGGATCGCTCTGGATCAGCGGCCGCTGCGCCAGCGAGGCGAAGCGCGCGGTGTCGGTGAGGCGGTCGAGGAACAGCGTCTGCCCGGCGCTGCCCGCCACGCTCACCGCCAGCGGCACCCCCAGCCCGAACACCAGCAGTGCGACCAGCGAAAGCACCGTGGCCTGCAGCCGGACACGCATGTCACTCCCCGTCTGGCCGCGCACCCAGCCGGTAACCGACCCCGCGCACCGTCTCGATCAGCTCGGCCCGGCCGAGTTTCGTTCGCAGGGTAGCGACATGGACGTCCAGTGAGCGGCTTTCCGCCTGACCTCGCCGTCCCCACAGCTCGGTCAGCAGCCGGTCGCGCGAGCACACCGAGCCGCCCTCGGCGGCGATCAGCTTCAGCACGCCGAATTCCTTGCGCGAAAGCGTGATCACCTCACCACCCGCGGTCACCTCGTGCCGGTCGAGGTCGATCAGCACGTCGGCGACGCGGATCGCGCCGGTCGCCGCTCTGGCCGGTTCACCGCGGCGACGGCGGACCGCGTGCACCCTGGCCACCAGTTCGTCCACGTCGTACGGCTTGACCAGGTAATCGTCGGCGCCCGAGCGCAGGCCGAGGATGCGGTCGTCGACCTCACCCCTGGCGGAGACCACGATGATCGCCACGTCGCTGATCTCGCGGATCCGCCAGCACAGCACCATGCCGTCCACGTCCGGCAGGCCCAGGTCGAGCAGCACCACGTCGACGTCGGCGATCCGGTCCAGCACCTCCGCGCCCGAGGCCAGGCGGCGGACCGACAGCCCGCGGCGCAGCAGCGCGGGCACCAGAGCGTCGGCCACCCGGTCGTCGTCCTCGACGAGCAGAACGCGCACGCCGGCTCCTTTCCGGTGGGTTGAGATCGATTTGAAACCCTAAGTGTTAGTCAAGCGGGCTTTACACCCTGACGGAGCAGAGTAAGTTTCCGCCATCGCCGACTCGTCATGCGCGAAAGGGCCTAGTCCAGACCTGCGACAAGGGCCGTGTACGGGGTGTGACTAGAGTTACGGCAACCAAGAAGGACACCGCAGCTCGCCGCCTGGAGGCCAGATGACCACAGCGACGCCGGCGCCGCCGATGATCAAGGCGGCCGCCGTGAACAAGTTCTTCGGCGACCTGCACGTTTTGCGGGACATCGACTTCGAGGTGCCGCGCGGCCAGGTGGTCGTGGTGCTCGGGCCGTCCGGCTCCGGCAAGTCCACGCTGTGCCGGGCGATCAACCGCCTGGAGCCGATCAACTCGGGCGAGATCCACGTGGACGGCAAGCCGCTGCCCGCCGAGGGCAAGGCGCTGGCCGCGCTGCGCGCCGACGTCGGCATGGTCTTCCAGTCGTTCAACCTGTTCGCGCACAAGACCATCGTCGAGAACGTGATGCTGGCGCCGCAGAAGGTCCGCAAGGTCTCCTCGGCCGAGGCGCGCAAGACCGCGATGGAGCTGCTGGAGCGGGTCGGCATCGCCAACCAGGCCGACAAGTACCCGGCGCAGCTCTCCGGCGGTCAGCAGCAGCGCGTGGCCATCGCCAGGGCGCTGGCCATGCGCCCCAAGGTGATGCTGTTCGACGAGCCCACCTCGGCGCTGGACCCGGAGATGGTGCAGGAGGTCCTCGACGTGATGACCAGCCTGGCCGCCGACGGCATGACCATGCTGGTGGTCACCCACGAAATGGGGTTCGCGCGCCGCGCCGCGCACCGGGTGGTGTTCATGTCCGACGGCGAGATCGTCGAGGACTCCACCCCGGACGAGTTCTTCACCAGCCCGAAGTCCGACCGCGCGAAGGACTTCCTCGGCAAGATCCTGACCCACTAGGAAGGAACCTGATCAGATGCGGTTGAGTCGAGTTCTGCGTATGAGCGCAGTCGTCGCGGTTGCGGGCCTCACGCTCGCCGCCTGTGGTGGCGGCGGCGAAAGCGGCAGCAAGAACCTGGTCGCGCGGGCGAAGGACGACAAGAAGATCACCATCGGCATCAAGTTCGACCAGCCGGGGCTCGGGCTCCAGACGCAGTCGGGCAAGCCGGAGGGCTTCGACGTCGACGTGGCGAAGTACATCGCCAAGGAGCTGGGCGTCGAAGAGTCCGGGATCACCTGGAAGGAAGCCCAGTCCGCCGAGCGCGAGAACCTGATCGAGAAGGGTGACGTGGACTTCATCGTCGCCACCTACTCGATCACCGACAAGCGCAAGGAGAAGGTGGCCTTCGCCGGGCCGTACTTCGTCGCGGGCCAGGGCCTGCTGGTGCGGGCGGACAACACCGACATCACCGGCAACACCGCGCTCAACGGCAAGAAGCTGTGCTCGGTCAAGGGTTCCACCCCGGCGCAGAAGATCAAGGACGAGTTCTCCAAGGAGGCGCAGCTGCAGGAGTACGGCAAGTACTCCGACTGCATCACCGCGCTGGAGAACGGCAGCATCGACGCGGTCACCACCGACGACGTCATCCTGGCCGGGTTCGCCGCCAAGAGCCCGGGCAAGTTCAAGCTCGTCGGCGAGGCCTTCTCCAAGGAGAACTACGGGGTCGGCCTGAAGAAGGACGACGCCGAGAGCCGCACCGCGATCGCCAACGCGATCACCAAGATGCAGACCGACGGTGCCTGGAAGAAGTCGCTCGAGACCAACGTCGGCCCGTCCGGCTACAAGATCCCGGAGCCCTCGCCGCTGACCGAGAAGTAAGCGCGAGTCCCTCCCTTTTCCGAATGAAGAAGCACGGCGGCGCGCCGCGACCTGATCGCGGCGCGCCGTCCCATATCCGACGAGGAGTTTTCCGTGTTCGACTTCCTCGGTGACTACGACATCCTCGGTGCCTTCTGGACGACCGTCCAGCTGGCGGCGCTCTCCGCCGTCGGCTCGCTCGTCTGGGGCACGATCCTGGCCGGGATGCGGGTGAGCCCGGTCCCGATCATGCGGGGGTTCGGCACCGCTTACGTCAACGTCGTGCGGAACATTCCGCTGACGGTGATCATCTTCTTCTGCTCCATCGGCCTGGCCTCCACGCTGGCCGTCAACCTGGCGCCGCAGGACTCGCCGACCTTCATCATCGACAACAGCTTCCGCCTCGCCGTCCTCGGTTTCGTGGCCTACACCTCGACCTTCGTCTGCGAGTCGCTGCGCTCGGGCATCAACACGGTGCCGGTCGGCCAGGCCGAGGCAGCCCGCGCGCTGGGCCTGAGCTTCACCCAGGTGCTGCGGATCATCGTGCTGCCGCAGGCGTTCCGCTCGGTGATCGCGCCGCTGGCGAGCGTGCTGATCGCGTTGATCAAGAACACCACGGTGGCCAGCATCATCGGTGTCGCCGAGGCCTCGCTGCTGATGGCGGAGATGATCGAGAACGAGAGCGACGCGATCATCCTGGTGTTCTCGGTGTTCGCACTCGGCTTTGTGCTCCTCACCCTGCCGGTCGGGCTGCTGCTCGGCTGGGTGGCGAAGAAAGTGGCGGTGAAACGATGAGCGGCGCCCCCTCGGTTCTCTACGACGCCCCCGGCCCGAAGGCCAAGGCACGCAACCTCGTCTACTCGGTGATCTTCGCCGCGTTCCTGGTGCTGATCGCCTACCTGGTGATCGCCCAGCTGGCCGCGAAGAACCAGCTGACCGGCGAGAAGTGGACGCCGTTCGTCGAGGGCGGCACGTGGGTGACCTTCCTGCTGCCCGGCCTCGGCTACACCCTGCTGATCGCGGGACTGTCCATTGTGATCGCACTGCCGGTCGGGGCCGTCTTCGGCATCGCGCGGCTGTCCGACCACAAGTGGGTCCGCACCATCGCCGGCATCATCGTGGAGTTCTTCCGCGCCATCCCGGTGCTGATCCTGATGATCTTCGCGAACGAGTTCTACTCGGAGTACACCGATGTGGACTCGGACAACCGCGTGCTCTTCGCCGCAGTGACCGGTCTGGTGCTGTACAACGCTTCCGTGCTCGCCGAGGTGGTGCGCGCCGGCATCCTGTCCCTCCCGAAGGGACAGACGGAGGCCGCGTCGGCGCTGGGCCTGCGCAAGACCCAGACGATGACCAACGTGCTGCTGCCGCAGGCGGTGGCCGCGATGCTGCCCGCCATCGTCAGCCAGCTGGTGGTCATCCTGAAGGACACCGCGCTCGCCGGTGGTGCGCTGTCGGTGCCGGACCTGCTGCGGCAGGCCAACGTGATCTCCGGCAACTTCAACAACACCATTCCGACCTACATCGTCATCGGCATCATCTACGTGGTGCTGAACTTCATCTTGACCAGCTTCGCCTCGTGGCTGCAGAAGAAGCTGTCGCGGCGGAAGAAGGCCCCGAAGGGTGCCGAACCGCTGAGCGAGGCGCCGAACGCGGTGACCGACATGGCCACCGGTCGCGCTGTCTGAGCCGCATCCAGAACGCGAAAAACGGGGCCCGCCATTCCGGCGGCCCCCGTTTTTCGCGTTTCAGGGGCGGTCGGAGGTGCCCCGCCGGAACAGTTTGTTGCCCAGCCAGACGATCGGGTCGTACTTGCGGTCGGCCACGCGCTCCTTCATCGGGATCAGCGCGTTGTCGGTGATGTGGATGCCTTCCGGGCAGACCTCGGTGCAGCACTTGGTGATGTTGCAGTACCCGAGCCCGTGCTCGTCCTGCGCGACGTCCCGGCGGTCGGCCACGTCGAGCGGGTGCATCTCCAGTTCGGCGATCCGCATCAGGTACCGCGGGCCGGCGAACGCCTCCTTGTTCTCCTCGTGGTCACGCACCACGTGGCAGGTGTTCTGGCACAGGAAGCACTCGATGCACTTGCGGAACTCCTGCGAGCGCTCGACGTCCACCTGCTGCATGCGGTAGTCGCCGGGCTTGAGGTCCGCCGGCGGGGTGAACGACGGGATCTCGCGTGCCTTGGTGTAGTTGAACGACACGTCGGTGACCAGGTCCCGGATCACCGGGAAGGTCCGCATCGGGGTCACCGTGATGACCTCGTCCTCGGCGAACACCGACATCCGGGTCATGCACAGCAGGCGCGGGCGGCCGTTGATCTCCGCCGAGCACGAACCGCACTTGCCCGCCTTGCAGTTCCAGCGCACCGCCAGGTCCGGTGCCTGGGTGGCCTGCAGCCGGTGGATGATGTCGAGCACGACCTCACCCTCGTTCACCTCGACGGTGTAGTCCTGCAGTTCGCCGTCGGTGTCGTCGCCGCGCCAGACCCGGAAGCTCGCCTTGTACCCCATCTCAGGCCTGCCTTCCCGGGTGCGTGGTCAGTTCTTCCTCGGTGTAGTACTTCTCCAGCTCGGTCAGCTCGAAGAGTTCGAGGAGGTCCTGCCGCAGCGGCTCCTGCTGCTTCGGCGTGACCGTCACCGGCGGCACCACCTCGTCGCCCGCGTCCACCCGGCACACCAGCAACCTGTTGCGCCACTGGGAATCCATCTGCGGGTGGTCGTCGCGGGTGTGCCCGCCGCGGCTCTCCGTCCTGATCAGCGCCGCCTTGGCCACGCATTCGCTGACCACCAGCATGTTCCGCAGGTCCAGCGCCAGGTGCCAGCCGGGGTTGAACTGCCGGTGCCCCTCGACCACCACCTGGTGCACGCGCTGCCGGATCTCCGCCAGCTTGGCCAGCGCCTGCTCGATCTCCTCGGCCTTGCGGATGATGCCGACCAGGTCGTTCATCGACTGCTGGAGTTCGGTGTGCAGGGTGTACGGGTTCTCCTCGACCCCGTTCGCCGGCGGGTCGAACGGTGCCACGGCCATCTTCGCCGCCGCGTCGACCCGTTCCTGTGACACCACCGGCCTGCGCTCCAGACCCTCCACATAGGACGCCGCGCCGAGGCCGGCGCGCCTGCCGAAGACCAGCAGGTCCGACAGCGAGTTGCCGCCGAGCCGGTTCGAGCCGTGCATGCCGCCGGAGCACTCGCCCGCGGCGAACAGCCCCGGCACCACCGAAGCCGCGGTGTCCGGGTCGACCTCGATCCCGCCCATCACGTAGTGGCAGGTCGGGCCGACCTCCATCGGCTCGGCGGTGATGTCCACATCGGCCAGTTCCTTGAACTGGTGGTACATCGAGGGCAGCCGCCGCCGGATCTCCTCGGCGGGCAACCGGCTGGCGATGTCCAGGAACACCCCGCCGTGCGGGGAACCCCGGCCCGCCTTGACCTCCGAGTTGATCGCCCGCGCCACCTCGTCGCGCGGCAGCAGGTCCGGCGTGCGCCGGTTCTCCTCCTGGTCGGTGTACCAGCGATCGGCCTCGTCCTCGTTGTCCGCGTACTGCCCCTTGAACACGTCGGGGATGTACTCGAACATGAAGCGCTTGTCGTCGGAGTTCTTCAGCACGCCACCGTCACCGCGAACGCCTTCGGTGACCAGGATGCCCTTGACGCTGGGCGGCCAGACCATGCCGGTCGGGTGGAACTGGACGAACTCCATGTTGATCAGCGTCGCCCCGGCGCGCAGTGCCAGCGCGTGCCCGTCCCCGGTGTACTCCCAGGAGTTCGAGGTGACCTTGAACGACTTGCCGATGCCGCCGGTGGCCAGCACCACGGCCGGCGTCTCGAACAACACGAACCGGCCGCTCTCGCGGTAGTAGCCGAAGGCGCCGGCGATCCGGTCGCCGTCCTTGATCAGTTCCGTGACCGTGCACTCGGCGAAGACCTTGATCTTCGCCTCGTAGTCGCCGTGCTCCTTGAAGTCCTCCTGTTGCAGCGAAACGATCTTCTGCTGCATGGTGCGGATCAGCTCGAGCCCGGTGCGGTCACCGACGTGCGCCAGCCGCGGGTAGGTGTGGCCGCCGAAGTTCCGCTGGCTGATCCGGCCGTCGGCGGTGCGGTCGAACAGCGCGCCGTAGGTCTCCAGCTCCCAGACCCGGTCCGGCGCCTCCCGCGCGTGCAGTTCGGCCATGCGCCAGTTGTTCAGGAACTTCCCGCCGCGCATGGTGTCGCGGAAGTGCGTCTCCCAGTTGTCGCGCTCGTTCGCGTTGCCCATCGATGCCGCGCAGCCGCCTTCGGCCATCACGGTGTGCGCCTTGCCGAACAGCGATTTGCACACCACAGCCACGCTGAGGCCGCGCTGCCGCGCCTCGATCACCGCGCGGAGGCCGGCCCCACCGGCGCCGATCACCACCACGTCGTAGCTGTGCCGTTCGACCTCGGTCATGAATCAATCCACCTCAGTGCGTTCTGACGCCGTTGTCGTTGAAGTCGTGCAAAGGGGTTGCTAGTTGACGAAGCGGAGGTCGGCGATCGTGCCGCTGGCCACCAGCATCACGTAGAAATCGGTCAGCACCAAGGTGCCGAGCGTGATCCACGCCAGCGTCATATGCCGGTTGTTCAGCTTGGTCACCTGGGTCCACATCCAGTACCGCACCGGGTGCTTGGAGAAGTGCTTCAGCCTGCCGCCGGTGATGTGCCGGCACGAGTGGCAGGACAGCGTGTAGGCCCAGAGCATGATCACGTTGCCGGTCAGCACGATGTTGCCGAGCCCGAAGCCGAAGCCGCCGCCGGAGCCGTGGAAGGCGGTGATCGCGTCCCAGGTGTTGATCAGCGAGACCACCAGCGCGACGTAGAAGAAGTAGCGGTGGACGTTCTGGATGATCAGCGGGAGCTTGGTCTCGCCGGTGTACTTCGCGTGCGGTTCGGCGACCGCGCAGGCCGGGGGCGAGAACCACACCGACCGGTAGTACGCCTTGCGGTAGTAGTAGCAGGTGAGCCGGAAGCCGAGCAGGAACGGCAGCACCACGAAGCCGAGCGGGATGAACCCGGGCAGCTCACCGAAGGGCGTGCCGAAGTGGCTCGACCCGGCCACGCACGAATCGCTCAGGCAGGGCGAGTAGAACGGCGTGAGGTAGTGGTACTCCTCCACCCAGTACGCCGTGCGCACGAACGACCGGATCGTCGCGTAGATGACGAACGTGGCCAGGCCGAGCGTGGTGAGCAGTGGCGAGAGCCACCACCGGTCCTTGCGCAGGGTCCGTTCGGCGATCTTCGCGCGCCTCGGCGCGAAGACCCCGGTACCCGCCCGGCTTGCCTCGTCGCGAGCCGGGGCGCTCACCGCTGGTCACGCTGGTAGCCGCCGACGCCTTCGTCGTCAGCGCCGTGCCAGAGTGACGGGTCGTAGGGGGTGTCGGGGACCACGACCACGTTGGAGCGGTCGGTGGCGCGGGCCTGCTGGGGCACCGGGGGCGTGTCGTCGAACTCGTTCACGTCGATCTCGAGCCGCTCCACGTCGTTGGCGATCCGGCGCACCGCGGGCGCCTCGCCGTACTTGGCTCGCAGCGCGCCTACGCACTGTCGCAACTGCCCGATGGTGCGGCGCAGTTCGGTGAACTCGGTGGTGGTCATACGTACCTCCGACGGTCAGTCAGTTCGTGCGGCGAAGCCGGGGCCGGGCCGCACCGTGGTGGGGCGCGCTGATGCCTGACTCTGCCTTGCCTTGTCCAGTGTGACAAGTAGCACACCCTGGTCGCCGTACGTGATCGGGGTCACGTCCGACGTTCTTCTGGATCGATTTTGATTCGCGGTTCGCTGTTCGGTACTGTGTGGACCGTCACCACGAAGACCGGACGCCAGCGACGCCGTCACCGGACCACTCCCGAACCCGTGATCCGCACCGGAGCCGCCGAATGAGCCGCATGCATCCCGTCATCGCCGAAGTGACCGAGCGCATCGCCGCCCGCAGCGCCGCGAGCCGCGCCGCCTACCTCGGCCGCACCGACGCCGCCCACGCCGAAGGCCCCGCCCGGCGCGGTCTCGCGTGCAGCAACCTCGCCCACGGCTTCGCCGGGATCACCGGCGGGGACAAGGAAGCGCTGCGTGCCGTGCGCAAGCCGGGCGTGGCGATCGTGTCCTCCTACAACGACATGCTCTCGGCGCACCAGCCGCTGCACGAGTACCCGGACTGGCTCAAGGTTTCCGTGCGCGAAGCGGGCGGTGTCGCCCAGTCCGCCGGTGGGGTGCCCGCCATGTGCGACGGGATCACGCAGGGGCGCGCGGGCATGGAGCTCTCGCTGTTCAGCCGCGAAGTCATCGCGATGGCGACCGGGGTCGCGCTGTCGCACGAGATGTTCGACAGCGCGCTGCTGCTGGGCGTGTGCGACAAGATCGTGCCCGGCCTGCTCGTCGGCGCGTTGTCCTTCGGGCACCTGCCGTCGATCCTGGTGCCCGCCGGGCCGATGACCTCCGGCCTGCCCAACAAGGAGAAGGCACGCGTGCGGCAGCTCTACGCGGAGGGCCTGGCCAGCCGCGAGGACCTGCTCGAAGCGGAGGCGGCGTCGTACCACTCCCCCGGCACCTGCACGTTCTACGGCACCGCGAACTCGAACCAGATGGTGGTCGAGGTGATGGGCCTGCACCTGCCGGGCGCGACCTTCGTGCACCCCGGCACCCCGTTGCGCCGCGCGCTGACCGAGGAAGCCGGCCGCCGGGCGGTGGCGATCTCCCGTGGTGCCGAGTACACGCCGCTGAGCCGGGTGATCGACGCGAAGGCGGTGGTGAACGGCGTGGTGGCGCTACTGGCCACCGGCGGTTCGACCAACCACACGCTGCACCTGCCCGCGATCGCCGCGGCCGCGGGCATCCAGCTCACCTGGGACGACTTCGCCGAACTGTCGGCGGTGGTCCCGCTGCTGGCGCGGGTGTACCCGAACGGCAGCGCGGACATCAACCACTTCCACGCCGCCGGCGGCATCCAGTTCCTGATCGGCACCCTGCTCGACGCCGGACTGCTGCACGAGGACGTGCAGACCGTGGCGGGGCCGGGGTTGAACCGGTATCGCCAGGAGCCGGTGCTGCTGGACGGCACGCTCACCTGGCGCGACACCCCGGGCCACAGCCTCGATGAGGAGGTGCTGCGTCCGGCTTCGCGGCCGTTCTCCGCCGACGGTGGGCTGCGCATGGTCTCCGGGAACCTGGGGCGCGCGGTGATCAAGGTGTCCGCGGTGGCGCCGGAGCACCGGGTGGTCGAGGCGCCGGCGAGGGTGTTCACCACGCAGGAGCAGTTCTCCGCCGCGTTCCGGGCCGGGGAGCTGGAACGGGATGTGGTGGTGGTGATCCGGAACCAGGGCCCGATGGCGAACGGCATGCCCGAGTTGCACGGGCTGACCCCGGCGCTGGGGGTGCTGATGGACCGGGGGTTCCAGGTCGCGCTGGTCACCGACGGCCGGATGTCCGGGGCTTCGGGCAAGATCCCGGCGGCGATCCAGCTGACCCCGGAGGCGGCCGCGGGCGGTCCGCTGTCCCGCATCGCCGACGGCGACCTGGTGCGGCTCGACGCCGACGCCGGGGAGCTGGAGGTGCTGGTGGGTGTGGCGGAACTGGCAGCCCGGCCGTTGGTGGACGGGCCGCCCGATGAGGCATCCTGGACCGGCACCGGGCGGGAGCTCTTCGGCGCGCTGCGGCGCGCGGTCGGCCCCGCTGACCAGGGCGCGAGCGTTTTCGGCGGGTACACCCCCGGGCACTTCGGTGCCGGGATGACGAAAGAGGTAGTGGCTTGACCACCGGCTTGGAACTGCTCGAGGCATCCCCCGTGATGCCGGTTGTCGTGGTGGACGACGTGGCCGACGCGGTGCCCGTGGCGGCCGCGCTGCTCGCCGGTGGGATCGGCGTGATCGAACTGACGCTGCGCACCCCGGTCGCACTGGCGGCGATCGAGCGGGTGGCGGCCGAGGTGCCGGACATCCTGATCGGCGCGGGCACGATCACCACGCCGGGGCAGGCGAAGCAGGCCGCGGACGCGGGCGCGCGATTCCTGGTCACCCCGGGCACGACGGACGGTGTGCTCGACGCCTGCTTCGACACGGGGCTGCCGTTCCTGCCCGGCGCGAGCACGGTCTCGGAAGCCATGCGGATGGCGGAGCGCGGGGTGAACGCCCTGAAGTTCTTCCCGGCCGAGGCCAGCGGGGGCGTCGACTACCTGAAGTCGATCGGCGGGCCGTTGCCCTCGCTGAAGTTCTGCCCCACGGGCGGGATCACGGTCTCTTCGGCGCCTTCGTACCTCGCGCTCCCCAACGTCGGCTGCATCGGCGGCTCGTGGCTGACGCCGAAGGACGCCGTGGCCGCGAAGGACTTCGGGCGCATCGAGCAACTGGCCGCGGAAGCCGCCCGACTGCGCTGACTCTGCGGCCCGGCTGCGCTGACTCTGCGGCCCGGCTGCGCTGATTCTCGCCCGTCGTGGCTCCGAGGTGCCAACTGTCGCCAAACGGCGCCCCGCACTTCGGAGCCACGGCAGCGAGCACGTCACGCAGCCACCGCGCGCCCCTTCGCGGCGGCCACCGGCGCCGCCCGGCCTCCGCAGTCTCGCCGTCCGTCTGCGGAGGTCAAGCTCGGGAGCGGGCCCCGCCTGGGCGGGTGCGGCAGGGCTCGCGAGCGGGCGGGCGGGCGGGCGGGCCCAGGGTGGGTCAGTCCGGGACGTAGTCGGGGAGGGTGGTGGGTTCGGCGCCGAATTCGCGGAGTTCGTCGCGGATGACGGTGTAGGACAGGCCCTGGGGGTAGCCCTTGCGGGCGAGGGTGCCGAGCAGGCGCCGGATGGCGGTCTGCTCGTCCACGTTTCCCAGTGAGCGCAGGCGTTTGCGCACCAGCTCCCGCGCCTTCTGCTCCTCGGCTTCCCGGTCCACTTCACCGGCGGCCTGCACCGCGATCTCCGCGTCCACGCCCTTCCGCTTCAGTTCGGCGACCAGTGCGTGGCGGGCCAGGCCCTGGTGGTTGTGCCGCGACCGCACCCACACCTCGGCGAAGGCGGCATCGTCGACCAGGCCCGCGTTGTCCAGCTTGCCGAGAATGGTCTCGCGCGTGTCCTCGTCGAAACCCTTGCGGCGCAACGCCTGCCGCAGTTCGTCCTTGGTGCGGGGCCGCGCGGCGAGCAGGTCGAAACAGACCTCCTTGGCCTTCTTCGCCCGCTCCTCCGGCGACAGCTCCTCCGGGTTCAGCCTCGGCACCGCTCTCCCACCCTCCGGCTTCGCGTTCGACGGCTCGTGCTGCTGTTGCACCGCCGGATCACGATCTCGGCTACTGCCTCTTTGTCATCGCGCGGTTCCGCGAGGCACCCCGCCCAAATCGTCGTGGCTCTGGGCGGGTGCGGTGCGGCGGATGGATCAGAAGTCGACCGGGGCCGGGGCCACGGCGTCTTCGGCGTCGAGCTGGGCGCCGATGCCGAGCTTCTCCTTGATCTTCTTCTCGATCTCGTTGGCGATGTCCGGGTTGTCCAGCAGGAACTTGCGGGCGTTTTCCTTGCCCTGCCCCAGCTGGTCGCCCTCGTAGGTGTACCAGGCACCCGACTTCCGGACGAGGCCCTGGTCCACGCCCATGTCGATGAGCGAGCCCTCGCGCGAGACGCCCTTGCCGTAGAGGATGTCGAACTCGGCCTGCTTGAACGGCGGCGCGACCTTGTTCTTGACCACCTTGACGCGGGTGCGGTTGCCGACCGGCTCGCCGCCGTCCTTCAGCGTCTCGATGCGGCGCACGTCGAGCCGGACCGAGGCGTAGAACTTCAGCGCCTTGCCACCGGTGGTGGTCTCCGGCGAGCCGAACATCACGCCGACCTTCTCGCGCAGCTGGTTGATGAAGACCGCGGTGGTGCCGGAGTTGCTCAGCGCACCGGTGATCTTCCGCAGCGCCTGGCTCATCAGGCGGGCCTGCAGACCCACGTGCGAGTCACCCATCTCGCCCTCGATCTCGGCGCGCGGCACCAGCGCGGCCACCGAGTCGATGACCAGGATGTCCAGCGCGCCGGAGCGGATCAGCATGTCCGCGATCTCCAGCGCCTGCTCACCGGTGTCCGGCTGGGACACCAGCAGCGCGTCGGTGTCCACGCCGAGCGCCTTGGCGTACTCCGGGTCCAGCGCGTGCTCGGCGTCGACGAACGCGGCGATGCCGCCGTTGCGCTGCGCGTTGGCCACCGCGTGCAGGGCGACCGTGGTCTTACCGGAGGATTCCGGGCCGTAGATCTCCACCACGCGGCCGCGCGGCAGGCCGCCGATGCCGAGCGCGATGTCCAGCGCGATGGCACCGGTGGGGATCACCGCGATCGGCGCGCGGCCCTCGTCACCGAGGCGCATCACCGAGCCCTTGCCGTACTGCTTGTCGATCTGCGCCAGGGCGAGTTCGAGCGCCTTGTCCTTGTCCGGTGCTGCTGGCATTGGGGTTCCACCTCGTTGGTCGGAGCCGGTATCCGGCTGGCTTGCCTGTGGCTGGTGCCGGGCGGTTCGGGTTGTCGATGCCGACGCTACGGGCCGGGTCCGACAATTTCCGGGCACTGGCCGCGATCTGTGGATCGACCATCGCGTTGTGGACAACACGATAGCCGAACACGTGTTCGAGGTTGACACCGACACGCCATGGTGGTTGGTTCACCTTCGTTCGGCGGGGATCTCGAAGGCGGCGCAGACCTCCTGCCAGATCTCCTTGGCCGGCACGCCGGCGGCCAAGGCCTGCTCCACCGTCCGCCCGCCGAGCCCGCTGAACAGGTGGTCCTTGCTCAGGGTCGCCGCCCTGGCCGCGCCGAACTCGTCCGTCATCAACCGCCGGAACACCGTGATACGCATCGCGCCCAGCGTAGACAGCGGTACCGTGAAGACATGAACCTGGCCCAGGAGATGCCCGCGTGGGGCGGCACCGCGCTGGCCATCGCGTCGGCCGCGGCGCTGATCGCGGTCATCGTGGTGGGCCTCCGCGCCCTGCGCAACAACCGCAGGCGCTAGGAGCGGTTCACTCGCCCGGCTGAACCTGCTGCTCGAAGTAGTCCGCCAGGTCCGACGGCCCCGGCGGGGTGGCCTGGCTCTGGTCGTTGACCTGGTAGATGAACCCGACCAGCGGCCGGTCGCTGACGGTGAACACCAGCACCGAGGTGCCCGGGCTGCTCGCCGAGGTGTAGCGGCCCTGCAGGCCGTTGCCCTTCCAGTCCGCCTCGACCTTGTCGCTGTCGCCGCCGCCCGCGGTGTTCAGCAGCGAGTCGGTGTGCTGCTTGACCAGGTCGGCGTCCTTGGCGTGCACGTAGTTGATCTGCGTGCCCGCCCGGCCGGGCGCCGAGCAGGTGACCGCGACGCCGAGCGCCGCCACGTCCGGCGGGGCCGCCGCGCCGCGGATGCCGGGTGAGCACTGCCCGTTGTCGGCCACGTGCCCGGCCAGCTGCCGCATGCAGCCGGTGAGCCCGTCGGTGCCGTCGGCCTGCCCCGGCTGCGCGCACTCCTGCGCGGTGTAGGTCTTCGCCGAGCCCGAGGGCCAGAAGAAGAACGCCGCGGCCGCGACCAGCACCACGGCCACCGCCGCGGAGATGCCGATGACCAGCTTTTTCTTCTTCTTGGCCGCCGCGTCGCCGCTCTCGCCCGACCCGGCCAGCGAGTAGGTCGGGAAGTTCGACGGGGCCTGCTGCTGACCGCCGAGGGCCTGCTGCGGCCCGCTGGGCGGGAAGTTCGACGGGAAGTTCGGCGCCGGCGCGCCCTGCTGCTGGTAGGGACCCGGCATCGCGGGCACGGGCTGCTGCTGCGGCGGGGGGCCCGGCAGGCCGGGAGTCACCGTGTGCGCGCCGGTGCCGTTGGCCGCCATGTGCCCGTCGACGTGCTGGGTGCGCATGCTGATGCCGTCGCGGGCGACGTGGTGCGCGCCCAGCGCGACCGCGGTCTCCGGCTGGTCGAGGCTGGCCGGGACCACCCCCAGCTTCTCCGCGATCATGCTGCCGACCAGCGGCAGCCGGGAGGACCCGCCGACCAGGTAGATGCCGACCAGCCGATCGGGTGACAACCCGGCCGAGCGGACCGTGCGCGAGAGCAGCTCGACGCTGCGCAGCATCGCGGGCCGGACCAGCGCCTCCAGCTCGGAGCGGGTGACCAGCACGTCGGCGAACGGCTCCGGCATCGGCACCTCGGTCTGCGGGTGCCGCGAGAGCGCCTCCTTGGCCGCCTTCACGTCCTCCTGCAGCGCGCGCCGGGTGCGCCGGTCCGGAGTGGACTCCGGGCGGAGCAGCCGCTGCCAGCGCTGCGGGTCCTTGTGCGAAACCTCACGGCCGACGTGCACCAGCAGCGCCTGGTCCACGTCGAGGCCACCGAGGTCGGGCAGGCCGTCCTCGGCGAGCACGGTGAACCCGTTCTGGGTGGCACCGACCACCGCGACGTCGAAGGTGCCCGCGCCCAGGTCGTAGACGGCGAGCGCCTGGCCGGGGGCCAGCGTCTTGCCGGGGAACGAGGCGAAGTGCGCGGCGGCGGCCACCGGCTCGGGCACCAGGGACAGGTTCGTCCCCATGCCGGCCAGCCGCGCGGCGGAGAGCAGGACGTTGCGGCGGACCGGGCCCCACTGCGCGGGGTGGGTCAGCCGGACCTCGTCGGGTTGTTCACCGCCGAGCTGGCGGGAGGTCTCGTCGAGCACGCGGCGCAGGATCGCCGCCAGCGCCTCGCTGACCGGCACGATGTCGTTGCCCAGCAACAGGGTCTGCTCGTCCACGCGGCGCTTGGGATTGGGCTCGAACCGGGTCGGGTCCAGCCGGGCGCGGCGTTCGGCGTCGCGGCCGACCATCAGCGTGCCGTCCTCGCCGGCGAAGACCGCGGACGGCATGTTCGCCGAACCGTCCACTTCGACCACGCGGGGTGCGCGTCCGTGTGCGGACAGCACGGCCACCGTGTTCGAGGTCCCGAGGTCCACCGACAGGATCCGCACGACTCTCCCCTCTCCAAGCCCCCCAGCGGGACGAACGCGGTGATGTTCCCACGCCGGACACCGGCGCGTATGCCCACCCGTCAGATTCCCCGAGGCGAAATTGTCGGACCCCCGGCGCAAGATGGAGAACGTGACCGGAGTGCTGGACCTCTTCTCCCCCGCGACCAGGGACTGGTTCGCGGGAGCCTTCGCCGCGCCCACCGGGGCGCAGGAGGGAGCGTGGCGAGCGGCACACGCCGGTGAGCACGCGCTGGTGGTCGCGCCGACCGGCTCGGGCAAGACGCTCTCGGCCTTCCTGTGGGCACTGGACCGGCTGACCGTGGAGCCGCCGCCGGAGAGCGCGCTGCACCGCTGCCGCATCCTCTACGTCTCCCCGCTCAAGGCGCTCGCCGTCGACGTGCAGCGCAACCTGCGGGCGCCGCTGGCGGGCATCTCGCAGGCCTCGCGGCGGCTCGGGCTCAAGCCGCCGGAAATCGAGGTCGGCATGCGCACCGGCGACACCACCGCCGCCGAGCGCCGGTCGTTCCAGCGCACCCCGCCGGACATCCTGGTCACCACGCCGGAGTCGCTGTTCCTCATCCTCACCTCGTCGGCGCGCGAATCGCTGCGCGGGGTGGAGACGGTGATCGTCGACGAGGTGCACGCGGTGGCCGGTGGCAAGCGCGGGGCGCACCTGGCGCTCTCGCTGGAGCGGCTGGACGCGCTGCTGCCGAAACCGGCCCAGCGGATCGGGCTGTCGGCCACGGTCCGGCCGCTCGACGAGGTCAGCGCCTTCCTCGGCGGCGGGCGGCCGGTCCGGGTGGTGCAGCCGAAACTGGCCAAGACCATCGAGGTCCGGGTCGAGGTGCCGGTCGAGGACATGGCCGACCTGGACGCGCCGCGGGAGTCACCAGGCGAGCCCGAGGCCGCGCCGCCGTTCCCGCTCGAAGGCGAACTGGAACCACCGGAGGAGATCCGCCGCCCGTCGATCTGGCCCGCGGTGGAGGAGCGGGTGCTGGAGCTGATCCGGGCCCACCGCTCGACCATCGTCTTCGCGAACTCGCGGCGGCTGACCGAGCGGCTCACCTCGCGGTTGAACGAACTGGCCAGCGAACTCGGCTCCGAGCTGCGGCCGGGGCAGAAGTACCCGGCCGAGGCGATCGGCGAATCCGGGTTGTCCACCGGCGCCGAGCCGGTGGTGGCGCGGGCGCACCACGGCTCGATGTCGCGGGAGCAGCGCACGCACGTCGAGGAGGACCTGAAGTCCGGCCGGTTGCCGTGCGTGGTGGCCACCTCCTCGCTGGAGCTGGGCATCGACATGGGCGCGGTCGACCTGGTGGTGCAGATCGAGGCGCCGCCGACGGTGGCCTCCGGGCTGCAGCGGGTCGGCCGGGCCGGGCACCAGGTGGGCGCGGTCTCCAGCGGGGTGATGTTCCCGAAGTTCCGCGGTGACCTGGTCTCCTGCGCGGTGGTCGCGGAGCGGATGGCGGCCGGGGCGATCGAGGCGGTGCGGTACCCGCGCAACCCGCTGGACGTGCTGGCCCAGCAGGTGGTGGCGATGGTCGCGCTGGAGCCGTGGACGGTGGAGGAGGTGGCCGGGCTGGTCCGCCGCGCGGCGCCGTTCGCCGGGCTGCCGGACGACGCGCTGCACGCGGTGCTGGACATGCTCGCCGGGCGCTACCCCAGCGAGGAGTTCGGCGAGCTGCGGCCGCGGATCACCTGGGACCGGGTCACCGGCGAGCTGCGCGGCAGGCCGGGGGCGCAGCGGCTGGCGGTCACCTCGGGCGGCACGATCCCGGACCGCGGGCTGTTCACCGTGATGACCCCGGGCGCGGAGGGCAAACCGGGCTCGCGGGTGGGCGAGCTGGACGAGGAGATGGTCTACGAGTCGCGGGTGGGCGACACGATCCTGCTCGGCACCTCGTCCTGGCGGATCACCGACATCACCCACGACCGGGTGATCGTGGTGCCCGCACCGGGCGAACCGGCCCGCATGCCGTTCTGGAAGGGGGACGCGCCGGGGCGGCCGCTGGAACTGGGGCGGGCGCTGGGCGCCTTCGTCCGCGAAGTGTCCACTTCGGACGAAGAGGCGGCACGCGAGCGGGCCGGGAAGGCGGGTCTGGACGAGTTCGCCACCGGCAACCTGCTGGCCTACCTCGCCGAGCAGCGCGCGGCCACCCGGCACGTGCCGAACGACCGCACGGTGCTGCTCGAGCGCTACCGCGACGAACTGGGCGACTGGCGGGTCATCCTGCACTCCCCCTTCGGCGCGCAGGTGAACGCGCCGTGGGCGCTGGCGATCGCCGCGCGGCTGCGGGAGAACCGCGGGGTGGACGCGCAGGTGGCGCATTCCGACGACGGCATCGTGCTGCGGTTGCCGGAAGCGTTCGACGCCGAGGGCGGTGACGTCCGGGTCGAGGTGGACGACGTGCTGCTCGACCCGGAGGAGGTCGAGCAGCTGATCATCGCCGAGGTGGGTGGTTCGGCGTTGTTCGCGGCCCGGTTCCGGGAGTGCGCGGCGCGTTCGCTGCTGCTCCCCCGGCGGGATCCGCGGCGGCGGAGTCCGTTGTGGCAACAGCGGCAGCGGGCGTCGCAGCTGCTGTCGGTGGCGTCGAAGTACGAGCGCTTCCCGGTGGTGCTCGAAGCCATGCGCGAGTGCCTGCAGGACGTGTACGACGTCGGCGGCCTGCGTGAGCTGATGGCGGACGTGCGGGCCCGCAAGGTGCGCGTGGTCGAGGTGGAGACACCGTCGGCCTCGCCGTTCGCGCGCAGCCTGCTCTTCGGTTACGTCGGCATGTTCCTGTACGAGACGGACGCGCCACTGGCCGAGCGGCGAGCGGCGGCGCTGTCGCTGGACTCCACCCTGTTGGCGGAACTGCTCGGCACCGAGGCGATCCGCGAACTGCTCGACGCGGAGACCGTCGCCGAGGTCGAGCGCTCGCTGCAACGGCTCGACGAAGATCGGCACGCCCGGCACGCCGAGGACGCCGCCGATCTGCTGCGGTTCCTCGGCGACCTGTCCGTCGAGGAAGCCGGGCAGCGCGGCATCCAGCCGGAGTGGCTGACCGAACTGGAGTCGGCACGCCGGGCCATCCGGGTGCGGATCGCCGGCGCCGAGCGGTTCCTGGCTATCGAGGACGCGGGCCGGGTGCGGGACGCGCTCGGGGCGGCGTTGCCGGTCGGGGTGCCGGAGGCGTTCACCGAGCCGGTGCCGGATCCGCTGGGCGGCCTGCTCATCCGGTACGCCCGCACGCGGGGTCCGTTCACCGCGCGGCAGGCGGCCGAGCGGTTCGGGCTGGGGCCCGCCGTGGTGACCGGCGTGCTCGACCGGCTCACCGCCGAGGGCAGGCTGGTGCGCGGGGAGCTGAGCCCGGTCGGCCACCCCGGTGAGCGCGAGCCGCACGACCTCGGGCTGGAGTACTGCGATTCGGCGGTGCTGCGGCGGTTGCGGCGGGCGTCGCTGGCGAAGCTCCGGGCCGAGGTCGAGCCGGTGGAACCCGCCGCGCTGGGCCGGTTCCTGCCGACCTGGCACGGCGTCGGGGCGCGGATGCGGTCGGCGCCGACCGCGGACGACGTGCTGTCGGTGGTGGAGCAGCTGGCCGGGGCGCCGTTGCCGGCCAGTGCGGTGGAATCGCTGATCCTGCCGAGCAGGCTGCCGGGGTACCACCCCGCGCTGCTCGACGAGCTGACCACGGCGGGTGAGGTGGTCTGGGCCGGGTGCGGCACGCTGCCGGGCAGTGACGGCTGGCTGGCGCTCGCCCCGGCCGACGTGGCCGACCTGCTGCTGCCCGAGGTGGAGGAGAACCCGCCGGACAGCCCGGTGCACGCGGCCATCCTGTCCACTTTGGATGGTGGCGCGCTGTTCTTCCGCCAACTGGTGGACCGGATCTCGGTACTGGTGGACGCGCCGCCCGCCGACGGTGAGGTGGTGGCCGCGCTGTGGGACCTGGTGTGGGCGGGACTGGTCACCGGGGACACGCTCGCCCCGTTGCGGGCGCAGGTCTCCGGCGGGGGCGCCGCGCACAAACCTCGGCGGTCGGCCCCGCGCGGCCGGTACGCCCGGATGCGCGCCGCCCGGCCGTCGATGCCCTCGCGCACCGGCCCGCCGACAGTGGCCGGGCGCTGGGGGCTCACGCCGAACCGGGAGGCCGAACCCACGCGCCGCACGCACGCGCGGACCGAGGCCTTCCTGGAACGGCACGGTGTGCTCACCAGGGGTGCGCTCGACACCGAACGGGTCACCGGCGGGTTTTCCGGGATCTACAAGGTGTTGCGCGGGATGGAGGACTCCGGGCAGGTGATCCGGGGGTATGTGGTGGAAGGGCTCGGCGCGGCCCAGTTCGCGGCGAAGGGCGCGGTCGACCGGCTGCGCGCGATGTCCGACAACGCGGGCGGGCGCACGGCCACCGGCGCGGTGGTGCTGGCGGCCACCGATCCGGCCCAGCCGTACGGCGCGGCGCTCGACTGGCCCGCCGCGGTGGGCGACACCAAGCACCGCCCGGCGCGCAAGGCCGGGGCGCTCGCGGTGCTGGTCGAGGGGGTGCCGGTGCTGTACGTGGAACGCGGCGGGCGCTCGCTGCTGTCGTTCACCGAAACCGAGCCGTCGTTGCGGGCCGCGGCGGAGGCGCTGTCCACGGCGGTGCGGTCCGGCTGGCTCGGGCAGTTGTCGGTGCAACGGGCCGACGGTGAGCACGCGCTGACCTCCGCACTGGCCGAAATCCTGCGGGAAGCCGGATTCCGCGCGACGCCGAAGGGTCTGCGGTTGCGGGCCTGACGGTCCCCGGAAACGGTGGGTCCTAAACTGCGGGGAAAGCTGGGGCCTAGCGAAGGAATGGATTCATGGCGTTGCGAGAACTGCGGTACTTCGGCGATCCGGTGCTCAAAACGGTCAGCGATCCGGTCACCCGGTTCGACAAGTCCACCGAATCGCTGGTGACCGACCTGCTGGACACCGTGGACGCACCCGGCCGGGCCGGGCTCGCCGCGCCGCAGATCGGGGTGAACCTGCGGGTGTTCAGCTACGACGTGGGCACGCTCAAGGGCTACGTGATCAATCCGGAGATCGTGGAGCTTTCCGAGGAAACCCACGAAATCACCGAGGGCTGCCTCTCCGTGCCGGAACTGTGGTTCCCGACGGTGCGGGCGAAGCACGCCGTGGTGAAGGGCGTCGACCTGCGCAACGAGCCGATCGTGGTGGAGGGCGACGACGTGCTCGCGCAGTGCCTGCAGCACGAGACCGATCACCTCGACGGAATGCTGTACCTCGACCGGCTCACCCAGGAGCGCAAGAAGAAGGCGCTGGGCGAGGCGCGGGGCAAGGACTGGTTCTGGTCGCGCCGCTGACCGCCGGGTCAGTGAGCTAAGGTTTGTGACAGCGAGACGACAGCAGGCGGCCGTAGGCTGAACTGCGGCCTTCGGCGCTTCCTCCCCCTTGAGCGCCGGAGGCCACTTTCACGGGATTTCGATGCGGAGCAAGGCTTCCCGGGCATCCGGGGCGGGTACCCGCAGACCAGCGCGTTCCGCGGCCCGGCGGACGGCGTCCTGACCGGGCAGGCACACGGCGACCAGTTCGCGGTGCCCGGCGGCGGCGCCCAGTTCGGCCAGCCTGCCGAGCAGTGCGGTGCCGAGGCCCTGCCGCTGCCAGCCGTCCTCCACCAGCAGGGACACCTCGGGCGCACCGCCGTTGGCCGACGGGATCAGCTGGCCGAGCGCGACCACCTCGCGACCGGCGACGCCGAGCAGGCTCAGGCCGCGCGGCGGCATCAGCAGCCGGTGCAGCCAGCGACGCGGCACCGTGCGCATACCGGTGTGGTAGCGGTGGAACATCGTGCTCATCGAGCAGCGCGTGTGCAGTGCGAACACCGCGTCGGTGTCGGTGGGCAGGCCGGGGCGCAGCACCACCATCGCGCCGTCGCCGCAGGTCACCACGGCCGGGCCGGACAGGTTCGTCCGCACCGCGGTGAGCAGGCCGAGCATGGACTGCGCGCGGGTGATCTCCAGCTGCACGAACGGGGCCCAGCTGCGGCGGGCGACCAGCGCGCCGTCCGGACCGGCCGGGAAGACCCGGCGGTGACCGCCCTCGGTGCGGGCCGGGTTGGCCTCGTTCGACGGCACCAGGGTGACCACGTCGGCGGCGAGCACCTCGCGCAGCACGTCGGCCAGCTTCGCCGGGTCGTCGACGGCACGGCCCGCGGCAGCCAGCGCGGCGGCGGACGGGTCGACCAGCTCGTGGACGTCGGCATCGGTGACGCCGGCGCATTCGGCCCCTTCGGCGGCGAGCGCCTCGACGAGTTCCGCGCGGGCGAGGCCGGTGGCCGGGCGGATCACCAGCTCGTCGACCACCCCGCCGGGGACCGGCATGACCTGCAGACCGAGGATGTTGCACCCGAGGTCGGCCAGCCGGATGGTGACCCTGGCCAGCGTGCCGGGGCTGTCGTCCATCCGGATCCGCAGCCGCCAGGTGGTCGCGGTGTCCACGGTGGTGGTGCCCGGTGCGGTGGTGGTGCGCGTTCGGCCCATGTCCATCACCCCACGGTCCGCCCCGGTTGTTGCCGGTCGGGGGCGCGGGTGTTTCGGCCTTGTCAGCGGATGCGCGCAGCCGGTCACCCGGGGGAAACAACCTGGAAGTCGTTGCCCTCCGGATCCTGGCGGCGGCCGGGCGCGGGGCCGGTCACTTCGAGCCACACCCGGTCCTCGGCGCGCTTGGCGTCGCCGGCGCGCAGCACCTCCAGCCAGGGCCCGACGCCGCTGGGCGCGCGGAGCCCGATCTGCACCGGGTGGCGCTGGCCGATCGGCCAGCCGGAGGTGGTCGACCAGAACTCCGCCAGCCGCTCGAAGGCGGTGGGCTCGATCGGGCCGCCGTCGATCACCACGGCGGCGAGGGCGCCGGTCTCGGCGTACTCCGGGCGGGGTTCGAGCACGCAGAACTCGTTGCCCGCCGGATCGGCGAGCACCTCCCACGGCAGCTCACCTTGCCCGATGTCCGCCCGGGTGGCGCCCAGCGCCAGCGCCTTGTCCACAATGGACGCTTGAGCGGCGGCGGAGGAGCTGGCCAGGTCCAGGTGGATCCGGTTCTTCACCGTCTTCGGCGCGGCGTTTTCCTCGAACGCCAGCGAAAAACCGGCCGCGGCCGAGGTCAGCTCCACCCGCCCCGGCCGGTCGACGGTGATCGGCCAGTCCACAAAGGACGCCCAGAACCCGGCCGCCACCCGCGGGTGCGCCACCTCGAACACCACTGCTTTCAGCGTCATGCCCACCAACCTAGGCGCCCACCCCGACCCCGGTCGACGTTTCCACCCCAACTCCGCCCCACACCACGACCGCGACCCGCCCCGGCACCGCCCGACGAGGCGGGCACGGCCGGCCCGGCACCGCCCGACGAGGCGGCTCGGCCGCTCCGGGATTTGCCCGGCGCCACGGAAGTCCGCTCTGGCGTTGTCCGGCGCCGCGGAGGTCCGCTCTGGCGATGTCCGGCGAGCTGAGCGCGTTCGAGACCGGGAAGCGGGCGGCTCCCTGGGGAACCGCCCGCCTTCCGGTGCGAAGGCCTGCTGGAACGGGCCGTGCCAGCTGGATCCACTTCCCCATGGATCTGCTAGCGGGTGGCCAGTCGGAGCAGGGCCCATAGTTGGGCAACGGCGTCATAATCGCCGTGCTGGGTGATCGCGCGGTTGGGCAGGCGACCCCACAGCCACAGGTACACCGTCACCGGTGGGCCGGTGACCTGGGCATCGGCCCGGTCGGCCTCCTCTTCGGTGCAGCGCCAGGCGTGCGTCTCCCCCGGCCCCGCTCTCGCGAACCAGCTGTGGTCCCCGGTGCGCACGGCCACCGAGCCCTCCCGCGTACCCGAGAGCCCCAACTGGAACAGCCGGTGCCCGAACCACAGCGTGAGCACCTCGTCCACCCCGTCGAGGGCGAGGTCCTCACCGATGTGCCCGCGCTCCCGGCCCGCCGCCTCCTCCAGGTCCACCCGGTGGATCGTGGTCTCGTGCGCCATCCGGCGCCGCCAGAAGTGGTAGCTCTCGTCCGCGGGCCACCACGTCGAGGCCCATTCGGAAGGCGCGTGAGCCACCAGCCGGGCGTGCAGCTCACGCAGCCCGGTGCGCAGGTACTCGTCGGTCGACTGGCCGTCGACCGGGTCTCGCTGCCACTGCTCAGGCGGCTCGCCACCATCCAGCCGCCCCGTCACCACCCGGCAGACGCTGCCCACGTGGCGCAGCAGCCCGTCGGTGGTGAAGCCGGGACAGGACGGCACCGGCGCTTCCGGCGCGGTCGCCCGCCCGAGCTCGCTCAGCGACTCGCCCTCGGTAGCGATCACGTCCAGCAACCGGCCGGGATCGACGAGGTCGTGCCGCCACATCAACTGCTCCCGTGCACAGCCTGGCGGGCCAGCTCGTGGAACTGCGCGCTCTGCTCGAACAACTCGTTCGCCGTCTCCGCGCTCGGCCGGCGGCTGGTGCCCGAAAGCAGGGACGCCTGCACCGCGGAGTTGGCCGCGAAGAACAGCGCCCACTCCTTCAGCTCGGGCACCGCGGCCTCCAGCAGCACCCACACGCTGGCCGGTCTGGCGCGACCGCGGTGCGGGCGGCCACGCGCCGCCACCACCGCGGCGGCCGACTTGTGCGCGGCCAGGTAGGCGGCCATGAACCGCTCGGCGGGCTCGGTCTCCCGGCTCGCCTCGGTCAGCGCCCGCCGGGCCCTGGCGAGCAGGGAAACCGCCGCCGGCGGGGCCGGCGGCCGCAGGGACATCGGCAGCATCGTCTGCGCGGCGCACACTCGTGAAGTGATCGCTGAGGACATAACGGCAGCCTTTCGCCTTTCCCGGAGGGGACCGGGCCGATGCGGCACCCGGCGACGAAACGCTTCCCCCGCCCCGCCGCCGGGTACCTGCTCGGTGGGCGCCCACCGAGCGTCGAACGTATGTTCGAACTCCACAGTAACCCCTCGGGGGCGATTCGCCAAGTGGGGCCCTGCGCGGGTCCCTCGGCTCGTGATCTGATGGACCCATGAGCACCGCCGAACACCCCGCGATCGCCAAGGTCGCGGCCGCACTCGCCGAAGCCGGGCTGCCGCACGCCGCCGACGGCATCCGGGTGCTGCCCGCCGAAGTCCGCACCGCCGCGCAGGCCGCCGAAGCGCTCGGCGTGACGGTCGGCGCCATCGCCAACAGCCTGGTCTTCCGCGCCACCTTCGCCGACGGCGACGGGCCACTGCTCGCGCTGACCTCGGGCGCCCACCGCGCCGACGTGGCCACGCTCGCCCAGCTGGCCGGCGCCTCGGTCGTCGGCAAGGCCGATCCCGCCTTCGTCAAGCAGCACACCGGGCAGGTCATCGGCGGCGTCGCGCCGGTCGGCCACCCGGCGAAGCTGACCACGCTGGTGGACACCGCGCTGAAGGACCACGACGTGGTCTGGGCCGCCGCCGGGCACGCGAAAGCCGTCTTCCCCACCACCTACGCCGAACTGCTCGCGCTCACCGGGGGTCGCGCGGGCGAGCTGGCCGGCGCGCGGGAGAATGCACACCCGTGACCGCGACCTCCTCCGGCTACACCCGGTTCGCCCGCCTTTCGCAGGCGGAGTTCCGGGCGCGGCTCCCCGAAGCGCTCGACATCTACGTCAGCGCCATGCGCTACCCCGACGGCACGGCCGAGCAGCGCGCGCCGATGTGGCTGACCCACGCCCTGCGCGAGGGCTGGCGCTGCATCGCCGCGCTGGACGAGGAAGACACCCTGCTCGGGCTCGCCTACGGCTACCGGGGCAGCGTCGGGCAGTGGTGGCACGAGCAGGTGCGGCGCGGGCTGCTGCAGCGCGACGGCCAGGACGCCGCGCGCCACTGGCTCGGCGACTACTTCGAGCTGACCGAGATCCACGTGCGACCGGACCAGCAGGGCGCGGGCATCGGCGAGGACCTGCTGCGCCGCCTGCTCGACGGCGTGGAGAACACCAGGGTGCTGTTGTCCACCCCGGAGGGCACCAGCCGGGCGTGGAAGCTCTACCGCCGGGTCGGCTTCGTCGACGTGCTGCGGGACTACTACTTCGCCGGTGATCCGCGGGCCTTCGCCATTCTCGGCCGCACCCTGCCGCTGGATCCGCCGCAAGCCTGATTGAACATCGTTTCTGTTCGACAGAAATTTGATGACAGGCTCTCCCGGCATTCGGCAAGATAACCGCTCTCGCCCAAAGTGTGTAACGTCGTGCGCCAGCGCGACGACTCGTTGGGCGAATCGAATTGCCGCGCGATACCCCGAGGAGAGAGATGCCCGAGCAATTCACCAGGCCGCTGCTCGTGCTCGGCACGTCGAGCAGGCGGCGGCGCGATCCGGAGCCTGCCGGAGGACGGGCGAACGACCGCGAGGACCGGCTCAGCCGGGCCCTGCACTCGCTCGCCATCCAGGTACGCCAACTCCGGCGCTGACCGGGGCCCGGACCGGCGGCCGGGCCCCGGCCGCCCGTCAGGCCCGCTGCTGCCGGACCGAAGCCACGCCGAGCGCGCCGACCAGCAGCGCGGCCCCGCACCAGCCGGTCACGCCCAGCCGCTCACCGAGCAGCAGGGCCGCCAGCAGGGCGGCGACCAGCGGTTCCAGCAACGCGGCCAGCGCCGCCACCACCGGGTGCGCGGTGCGCAGGCCGCGGAAGTAGGCCGCGTAGGCCACCGCGGTCGGGCACACCGCCAGGAACAACGCCACGGCCACCACTTCGGGCCGCCAGTCCGCCGACAACGCCGAACCGAGGCTCAGCGGCACCAGCAGCACACCCCCGGCCAGACAGCCGAAAGCGATGGTGGGCAAGGGTTCCAGCCCGGCCACCGGCTTGCCGTTGACCAGGGTCAGCACGGCGAACCCGGCCCCCGCCGCCAGTGCACAGGCGAGACCGCCGAACAGCCTGGCCCCGGTGACCGCGCCGTCCGAGGACGAGGTGAGCAGCACCAGTCCGGCCAGCGCGATGACCACCGCGGCCAGCGTGGCCGGGGCGGGCAACCGCCGGTCCCGCACGGTGGTGGCCACCGCGACGAACACCGGCACGCTGCCGATCGTGGTCATCGTGGCCAGGCTGACCGAGGTCAGCGCCACCGAGGCGAAGTAGCTCACCTGGAACACCGCCAGCAGCACCCCGACCACCAGCAACCGCACCAGTACCGCGCGCCCGCGCGGCACCGCCCGCAATTGCCCGGTCACCACCAGATACAAAACGGCGCACACCCCGCCGAACAACAGCCGGCACCCGGCCACCGCCAGTGGGTGCAGATTTCCCTGCGCGGTGAGAAAGGAGCCGGCGAGACCGCCGGTACCCCAGAGAACACCCGCGGTGATCAATGCGCCGACGGCCCGCTCTTTCGCGGGCGCGACTACGGAAATGGACAAGAAGAACACGCTCCAACGTCGAAGAAGTCAGGGAATTCCGACGTGCGGGGCGATTTGTTCGTCGACAGCACGAGAACGCCGGTCGGCGTTCGATCACCGGCCGGCGGGCAGCGCCCCGCTCAGGAGCGCGGGGGTGGGGTGACGAGGAAGACCCGGTGCATGCGGGTGAACCTACCCGATCGGCGCCGCGCGGCCCATCCGATTGAGTTCGGCCTCACTGGCGTTGCCCCCGCTGCAGACCACCGCCACCGACCGCCCGGCGAACCGGTCCCGGTGCACCAGCAGCGCGGCCAACGCGGCGGCGCCCGCGCCCTCGGCCACGGTGTGCGCGGCGCGCAGGTAGAGGCGTTGCGCTTCGCCGATCTGCTCGTCTTCGACCAGCAGGAAGTCGGTGAGCCGGTCACGAAGGAGGCGCTGGGTCAACGCGAATCCTGAGCCGGTCGCCAGGCCCTCGGCCGTGGTCCGGTTGGGGCGCTCGACGAGTTCCCCCGCGCGCCAGGAATCGTGCGCGGCCGGTGCCGCCGCCGACTGCACGGCGATCACCTCGCACGCCGGGGCCAGTGCCGCCGCGACCAGTGCGGCGGCGGCCGCCCCGGTGCCGCTGCCGACCGGCACGAGCACCACGTCGAGCTCGGGTTCGGCCTCGAACAGTTCCAGGTAGGCGGTGGCCACCCCGGCGATGATCGCCGGTTCGTTGGCCGCACTGACCAGGCGGGCGCCGCGGTCGGCGGCGAGCCGTTCGGCGTGCGCGCGGGCTTCGTCGAACCGCTCGCCGTGCTCGATCAGCTCGGCGCCGAGGTCCCGCACGGCCTGCGCCTTGGCCGGGTTCGGCTTCTCCGGCATGACGATCGTGCACGGCACCCCGTGGTGGGCGGCGGCGTAGGCGAGGGATTGCGCGTGGTTGCCGGTCGAGTAGCCGAGCACCCCGCGAGCGCGTTCCGCCGGATCGAGCGAGGCGAGCAGGTTGAGCCCGCCGCGCACCTTGAACGCGCCGGTCGGCTGGACGTTCTCGTGCTTGACGTGGACCTTCGCGCCGGTGGCCGCGTCCAGCGCGGGATAGGTCGACAGCGGGGACGGCGCGAAGCGCAGGAGACGTCGCGCCAGCAGGGCGTCGGTGATGGTCGGGAGCCGCATGCCACCACCGTCGCAGCGGCTGAAGCATAGGTCCAATGGAAATTTGTCAACATATCATCGATGAGATCTATAGTTGAGTCCGTGCTCGATCTCGTCCGATTGCGGGTGCTGGTGGCGGTCGCCAGGGAAGGCTCGGTGACCGCGGCCGCCGACGCGCTGAACTACGCGCAGCCCTCGGTCAGCCACCACCTCGCCCGGCTGGAGGCGGAGGCGGGCCTGCCGCTGCTGCAACGCGCGGGCCGCGGCGTCCGGCTCACCGAGGCGGGCGAACTCCTGGTGCGACGGGCCGAGGAAATCCTGGGGCAGGTCGAGTCGGTACGAGCGGAACTGGCCGCGCACGCCGGCTTGCACACCGGACGCGTGCGGCTGGCGGCGTTCCCGACCGCGCTGGCGACGCTGGTGCCCGCGGCGGCCGCGTGGCTGGCGGACGAGCACCCCGGCATCGACCTCGCGCTCACCGAAGCCGAACCGCCGGAAGCCCTGACCGCGCTGCGCAACGGCGACGCCGACGTCGCGCTGGTCTTCGAGCACGACCGGATCCCGGACCTGCGGAACGTCCGTCTGGTCCCGCTGCTGGAAGAACCGCTGTACGCGGTGACCCCGGCGAGTCGCGAATGGACCGGACCTCGCGCGGAACTGGCCACCTACGCCGGAGAACGGTGGATCGCGGGGTGCCCTCGCTGCCGGGCGCACCTGGTGGAGGCGTGCGAAGAAGCCGGGTTCGAGCCGGAGATCACCTTCGAAACGGACGACTACGTGGCGGTGCAGGCCTTGGTCGCGGCGGGCCTGGGGGTGAGCACGCTGCCGGGGCTCGCGTTGCTGGCGAACCGGAACGCGGCCGTGCGCGCGGATCGGCTCACCGGCCACCGGCGACGCGTTCTCGTTGCCACCTATGGAAAACCGCCGCTGCCGCGCCCGGTGCAGGCACTCACCGAGGCGCTGGCAGCGACGGCCGGGAAGCCGGAATGGCTACCGTGATTCAGTCCAGCTGGGCCAGTTGCTCCCGCAGGGTGTCCAGGCCCATCCCGCCGAGCGCGAGCGCCTTGGTGTGGAACTCCTTGATGTCGAAGGAATCCCCCTTGCGCGCCCGTGCGTCGTCACGGGCGGCGAGCCACAGCCGCTCGCCCAGCTTGTAGGACGGCGCCTGCCCCGGCCAGCCGAGGTACCGGTCGATCTCGTCGTACACGTGCGCCGCGTCGGTGATGGTCCGGTTCAGCATGAACTCCAGGCCCAGCTCCGGCGTCCACCGCTCACCGGGGTGGAACTCCAGCTCGGCCGGGATCTCCAGCTCCAGGTGCATGCCGATGTCCACGATCACCCGCGCCGCGCGGAACAACTGCTCCGACAGCATGCCGAGCAGGTTCCCGTCGTCGTCGAGGTATCCGAGGTCCTGCATCAGCCGCTCGGTGTAAAGCGCCCAGCCCTCGGCGTGCCCCGAGGTGAAGGCGACCAGGCGCTGGTACTTGTTCAGCGAGGCCGACTGGTACACCGCGGTGGCGATCTGCAGGTGGTGCCCCGGCGCGCCCTCGTGGTAGACGGTGCTCACCTCGCGCCAGGTGATGAACTCGTCCTTGTCCGCGGGCAGCGACCACCACATGCGCCCGGGGCGGCTGAAGTCCTCGCTCGGCGAGGTGTAGTACGCGCCGACCCCGCCACCCGGCGGGGCGATCTTGCACTCCAGCGCCATCAACGCGTCCGGGATCTCGAAGTGCTTGCCCCGCAAGGACTTCAATGCCTCGTCGGACAGGGACTGCATCCACCGCTCGAAGTTGTCGCGGCCGTGCACGCGGTAGCGCTCGTCGGCGTCGAGCGCGGCGGCCGCCTCGGCGAGCGTGGCACCCGGCTTGATCCGGCCTGCCACCTCGCGCATTTCCGCTTCCAGGCGCAGGAACTCCGCCCAGCCCCAGGCGTAGGACTCGCGCGGGTCCAGTCGCGCGCCGACGAAGAACCGCGACCACAGCTGGTAGACCTCTTCGCCGACGGCGTCCTTGGTCGGGGCCAGCGGCGCCAGCTCGGCGCGGAGGAAACCGGCCAGTTCGGCGTAGGCCTCCTCGGCGAGCCGGGCGCCGCGCTCCAACTCCGGCGTGCGTTCCGGCGCGCCCTCGATCAGCGTGCTGAAGTAGCCCTTCTTGCCGTGCAGCCCGGCCCAGGTTTCCGCCTGCTCGGCGACCTTGCTCACCTGCCGCAGCGCGGCCACCCGGCCGGCGTCGGCCGCGGTCAGCAACGAGGCGCGCAGCCCGTCGAGGCATTCGGGCACCGCGGCCATCCGGGTGGCGATGACCTGCCAGTCCGCCGCGGTCCCGGTGGGCATCAGGTCGAACACCATGCGCAGGTCCTGCACCGGGCTCGCGATCACGTTCAGCGCGGACAGGTCCAGCCCGGCCTCGTGGATCTCCAGTTCCAGCCCGATCCGTTCGAGGAAAACCGCCTTCGCCGCGCGCTCGCCGTCGTCGGCGGGCTCGGCGGCCTCGACCGCCTCCAGCGCGCGGCGGGCCAGCGTCGCGCGGGCGGTGTAGCCGGCCGGCGAGTAGTCGGTCAGCTTGTCGTCGTGGCCGGCGATGCCGAACACCGTCGCGGCGACCGGGTCCGCGGCGGCGAGGTCGTCGACGTAGCGATCGCAGATCGCGTGCACGCCCTGTTCAGTGGAAACCATGGCCGCACGCTACCTGGCCGCATCGGCCACCGGCACCCGTTTACGCGCGTGCCGGGACGAGGCCGAGCCTGCTCACCACCTCGCGCGTGGCCTTGGACCGGTTGAACGTGTAGAAGTGCAGGTCCGGCACGCCTTCGGCGATCAGCCGTTCGCAGAGTTCGGTGACCACGTCGAGGCCCTCGGCGCGGAAGGCGGCCGGGTCGTCCTCGAGCGGGGTGAGCCGGTCGAGCAGGCTCTTCGGTGCGGTGGCCCCGGACAGCTCGATGGTCTTGCGCAGGGTCCGCGGGGTGGTCAGCGGCATGATGCCGGGGATCATCAGCGCGTCCGAGCCGGCGGCGGCCACGCGGTCGCGCAGGCGCAGGAAGTCCTCGGCCTCGAAGAACAGCTGGGCGATGGCGAAGTCGGCGCCCGCGTTGAACTTGCGCACCAGGTGGCGGGTGTCGGTCTCCAGGTCGGCCGAGCGCGGGTGGCCGTAGGGGAAGGCCGACACGCCGACGCAGAAGTCGCCGAGCGAACGCACCAGCTCGACCAGTTCCTCGGCGTAGTTCAGGCCCTCGGGGTGCGCGATCCACTCGCCGTAGGGGTCGCCGGGCGGGTCGCCGCGCAGGGCGAGGACGTTGCGCACGCCGACCGCGGCGTACCAGCCGATCACGTTGCGGAGTTCGGCCACCGAGTGGTTGACCGCGGTGAGGTGCGCCATCGGCACCAGCGTGGTCTCCGTGGCGACGCGCGCGATGCTGCGGATGGTGCCGTCGCGGCTGGTGCCGCCGGCGCCGTAGGTGATCGACATGTACGCCGGGTCGAAGCCCTCGAGCTCCCGGATCGACCGCCACAGGATGGCCTCGTCGGCGTCGTCGCGTGGCGGGAAGAACTCCACCGAGAACACGGTTTCGTTGCCGCGCAGCCTTTCCACCACCGAGGTCATAACGGTCATGCTAGTGGGCGTGGTCCGGTTCCTGGGACCGGCCTCTCGGGTGATGGGAAGGTCACAGGAGCAGCCGCAGCCCGGCGGTGACCACCACGGCCAGTGCGATCGAGGGCAGCGCGGGCAGGCGGAAGGTGTAGGCGCCGGCCGCCACGCCGAGGCCGGCGCACAGGCGCCAGTCGAACTCGCTCCAGCCGGGGCCGGCGACGTCGGTGACCACCAGCCCGGCGAGCAGGGCGGGGGCCAGCGCCGCGATCACCGCCGCCGCCCACGACGGCAGGGTGCGATCGCCCAGCAGGGCGGGACCGGCCGCCTTGATGGCGATGCTGACGGCGGCGACCAGGAGGATGCTCAGCCACAAGGTGCTCATGCCACCTCCCGCGCCGGGTCCGGGCGGAGTGACTCGGCCGCCAGCGGGCTCATGCCGTCGCCCGCCGGGTGCGGAGGCCGAGCAGGGCCGCGGCGGCGGAGCCGACGATCGCCAGGCCCACCGGCAGTACCAGCGCCAACCCCGCGGCCAGCACCACCGCCAGCGCCGCCACCTCCCGGGCCGCCGGCTCCTTGCGCAGCTCGTCGATCAGCAACAGCAGGAAGAAACCCGGGAACACCACGTCCAGGCCGAACCGGTGCACCACGTCCGCGGGCGGCGCCACCAGCACCCCCGCCACCGTGCCGAGCACCCACGCCGGGAACTGCACCACCGTGCCGCCGATCATCTTCTCCCGGTCGAACCGGCCGCCCCCGAGGTGCGCGGCGGCCCACGACGCGTCCACCACGGCCTGCCCCTCCACCGCCCGCCGCAGCCTGCCGCCCTTGAAGGCGCCGGCCGCGGCCACGCCCATCGGCAGGAACCGCGCGTTGATCAGCGCCGCCGCGCCGACCGCCACGCCGAGCCCGCCGCCTCCGGCCAGTGCCGCGGCCAGCGCGAACTGCGCCGAACCGGAGAACACCAGCACCGAGGCGGCGATGGGCGCGAGCACTCCCCAGCCGAGGGTCTGCGTGAGCGCGCCGAAGGTCAGGCCGAGCACCGCGGTCGCCGGGGCGAAACCCGCGCCGACCCGGATCCCGGCGGTGTATCCGCTCGTCGTCGAGGTCATGTCCTCAACCTAACAGGCTAAAGCAAGTTAGACCATGAGAGATTAGGCTGGCGGTCATGGCGGACAGCTGGCGCGGGTACCAACTCGCGGGCGGGCACATCGCGCTCGACCTGGTCAACACGGTGTCGTGGCGCGGTGACCCGCCACGACGGCTGGACCGGCTGGAGCTGCCCGGTTTCTTCGCCGACTGGCTCACGCGAACCGGCCTCGGTGTCCCCGAAGGCGACCTGACCGCCGTCCTCCCGGAGGTCCGTGAGCTGCGAGAACTCGTCTACGACCTGCTCGCGGACGGGCAGCCCCAGCAGGCCGACCTCGACCGATTCAGCGTCCTGCTCGCCGCCGCGCACACGCGGGCGCACGCCGAGCCGTCCCTCCCGGTGCGCTGGTCGGTACCGGTCGAGACGCCGGCCGACCTCCTCCCGGCGCTGGTCCTCCTGGCCGACGAACTGCTCCGCTCCCCCGACACGGCGAACGTCCGCCGGTGCGCGGGCCGCGGGTGCGAATGGCTGTTCATCGACAGCACCCGCAACCACTCCCGCCGGTGGTGCCGCGCGGACGACTGCGGCAACCGCGAACGCGCGCGGCGGCACTACCGGCGGACGCGCGAACCCGTTTGATTCACCACATCTGGCCACCCCGGCTGGGCATCCATCCGGGTGAACACGGACGATGTAGTCATGAGCGAGCCGGGCTTCGACGCCGATTTCCCCGCACACGTCGAGCGCGCGCTCGCGAAGTTCCTGGCCGAAGCGGGTGACCCGATCCGCGCGATGGAGCCGAGCACCGGCCCCGGCGTGGACGCGCTGAGCGAGTTCGTGCTCGGCGGTGGCAAGCGGTTGCGCCCGACCTTCGCCTGGTGGGGCTGGCGCGGCGCGGGCGGTGACCCGGCCGGGCCGGACGCCGAGGGCGTGCTCCAGGCGGTGTCCAGCCTCGAACTGGTGCAGGCCTGCGCGCTGATCCACGACGACCTGATGGACTCCTCCGACTCGCGGCGCGGCTCGCCGACCGTGCACGTGGCCTTCGCCAAGCGCCACGCCGACCACGGCTGGCTCGGCTCGGCGGCCAGCTTCGGCCAGGCCGCGGCCGTGCTGCTCGGCGACCTCGCGCTGGCGTGGGCCGACGACATGTTCGCCGGTGCCCCGCTGCCCGCGCCCACCCTCGCCGCCGCGCGCCCGGCGTGGCGCGCGATGCGCACCGAGGTGCTCGCCGGGCAGTACCTGGACGTGCACACCCAGGCCACCGGCGACTCCTCCCCCGAGGCCGCGCTGCGCATCGACCGGCTCAAGACCGCCGCCTACACCGTGCAGCGCCCGCTGCACCTCGGCGCCGCGCTCGCCGGCGCGGACGACCGGCTGATCGGCACCCTGCTCTCCTTCGGCCGCGACCTCGGCGTCGCCTTCCAGCTGCGGGACGACCTGCTCGGCGTGTTCGGCGACCCGTCGATCACCGGCAAGCCCGCCGGGGACGACCTGCGCGAGGGCAAGCGGACCCTGCTGCTCGCGCTCGGCATGGAACTGGCCGCCGCGCAGGACCGCCGTGCCGACGCGGCCGTCATCGCCGACGCCGTCGGCGACAAGGACCTCACCGAGGACGCGGTCACCGAGGTGCGCGACGCGCTGACCGGCGTCGGCGCGGTGGCCGCGGTCGAACGCCGCATCGACGACCTGACCACCGCCGCGCTCGAATCGCTGGACGCCGCGGAACTCGCCGAACCGGCCACGACCCGGCTCCGGGAACTCGCGATCCAGGCCACGCAGAGGAAGTACTAGTGACCGACCACGTCGTAGTCGTCGGCGCCGGCCTCGCGGGGCTGTCGGCGGCGCTGCACCTGCTGGGTTCCGGCCGCGAAGTCACCATCGTCGAACAGGGCGAGCACCCCGGCGGGCGCGCGGGCCAGTCCGCGCTCGACGGCTACCGCTTCGACACCGGCGCCAGCGTGCTCACCATGCCGGAACTGGTCGACGAGGCGCTCGCCGCGGTCGGTGAGTCCATTTCGGACCGGCTGCGGCTGGTCCGGCTCGATCCCGCCTACCGCGCGCACTTCGCCGACGGGAGCACGCTCTCGCTGCACACCGGCGCCGAGGCGATGGAAGCCGAGATCCGCGACTTCGCCGGTCCACGCGAAGCCGCCGGTTACCGGCGACTTCGGACCTGGCTGACCGAGCTGTACGCGGTGCAGAAGGACCACTTCATCGGCGCGAACTTCGACTCGCCGCTCGACCTGGTCCGCCCGGAACTGGCGAAACTGGCCGCGCTCGGCGGGTTCGGCAGGCTCGGCCCGCGGGTCGCCAGGTACCTGGCCGACGAACGCGTGCGTCGGCTGTTCTCCTTCCAGTCGCTCTACGCCGGGCTCGACCCGATGCGCGCGATGGGTGCCTACGGGGTCATCTCGTACATGGACACCGTCGGCGGTGTCTACTACCCCGTCGGCGGCATCGGCAAGGTCGCCGAGGCGATGGCGGACGCGGCCGAGAAGGCCGGTGCGGAACTGAAGTTCGCCACGCACGCGGCCTGGCTGGAGCGCCGGGGGTCCCATGTGGACGCTGTGCGCACGAGCGCGGGTGAGCGGATCCCGTGTGACGCGGTGGTCGTGGCGACCGAGCTGACCGGGGCGTACCAGCTGCTCGGCGCCCACCCGAAGCGCGCGCTGCCGCTGCGGTACTCGCCGTCGGCGGTGGTGCTGCACGGGCACACCGGCCGGTCGTGGCCGGAACTGGACCACCACACCATCTTCTTCGGCGGGGCCTGGGACCGGACGTTCACCGAGATCATCCGCGAGGGCAGGCTGATGAGCGATCCTTCGCTGCTGGTCACCCGGCCGACCGCGACCGACCCGTCGCTCGCCCCGGGCGGGCGCCAGGTGGTCTCGGTGCTCGCGCCCGCGCCGAACCTGAAGGCCGGCCGGATCGACTGGGACCGCGTCGGCCCGGCCTACCGCGAGGAACTGGTGCGCACACTGGAAAACCGCGGCCTGACCGGTTTCGGCGACGAGTACGAGGTGGTCGACGCGGTGACCCCGGCGGACTGGGCCGAGCGCGGGTTCGGTGCCGGTACACCGTTCTCGCTGGCGCACACATTCGTCCAAACAGGACCGTTCCGGCCGCGCAACGTGTTGCCGGGCATCGAGAACGCCGCGCTCGCCGGTTGCGGGACCACACCGGGCGTGGGCATCCCGCCGGTGCTGATCTCCGGGAAGCTCGCCGCGGCGAGGATCCTGGCCGCATGAGCACCGAACTCGACGCGGCGGGCATCCACGGTGACCAGCTCCGCGCCGCCTACACCGAGTCCCGCCGGATCAACGCGCACTACGGGCGCACGTTCTTCCTGGCGACCAGGCTGCTCCCGGCCAGGGCACGCCCGTTCGCACACGCTCTGTACGGGTTCGCCCGCGCCGTCGACGAAGTGGTCGACAACCCCGCGCCCGGCACCGACCCGGCCGCCGGACTGGACGCCGTGGCCGCGCAGCTCGACGACGTTTTCTCCGGTGAGAGCACCGAATTCGCCGCGCTGGCCGACACCGTCCGGCGGTTCGACCTCGACCGCTCGCTGTTCGACGCCTTCCTGCGGTCGATGCGGATGGACCTCACCGTCACCGAGTACGACACCTACGCCGATCTCGCCGAGTACACCTGGGGTTCGGCTTCGGTGATCGGGCTGCAGATGCTGCCGGTGTTCGGCACGGTGGGCGGGCGCGCGGAGGCCGAGCCGAGCGCCGCCGCGCTCGGGGAAGCCTTCCAGCTGACCAACTTCCTGCGTGATGTCGGCGAGGACCTCGACCGCGGCCGGGTGTACCTGCCGCGCGCCGAACTGGCGGCGTTCGGAGTGGACCGCGCGCTGCTCGAATCCTGCCGCCGTCGCCGGGTCACCGACGCCCGCGTCCGGCGCGCGCTGGCCGCGGCGGTGGCGCGCAACCGCGCGGTCTACCGGCGGGCGCGAAGCGGGGTTCCGTTGCTGCGCAAGGAGTCTCGTCCGTGCGTGGCGACCGCGCTGACGTTGTACGAGGGCATCCTGGACGAGATCGTCGCGGCCGATTACGACGTGCTCAACCGCCGGGTGGTGGTGCCGAAGCGGCGACGGCTCGCGGTGGCCGGGCCGAGCCTGCTGCGCGTGCAGGGGCTGGAGTTGCTCCAGGGAGCGAAAACCCGCTCGGCGGGTTTAGTGTCGAAGGCATGACGACACCCAACCGGCCGATCCGGGTCGGAGTCCAGATCCAGCCCCAGCACGCCGACTACGCCACCATCCGCCGGGCCGCGTCCGAGGCCGAGGACCTCGGCGTCGACATCGCCTTCAACTGGGACCACTTCTACCCGCTCTACGGGGAGCCCGAAGGCAAGCACTACGAGTGCTGGACCATGCTGGGTGCTTGGGCCGAGTCCACCTCGCGGGTGGAGATCGGCGCGCTGGTCACCTGCAACAGCTACCGCAACCCCGAACTGCTCGCCGACATGGCGCGCACGGTCGACAACATCAGCGACGGCAGGCTGATCCTGGGGATCGGCTCCGGCTGGTTCGAAAAGGACTACACCGAATACGGCTACGAGTTCGGCACCGCGGGCGGCAGGCTGAACGACCTCGGGGACGCGCTGCCGCGCATCGAGTCGCGGCTGGGGAAGCTGAACCCGCAGCCCGCGCGCAAGATCCCGGTGCTGATCGGCGGTGGCGGCGAGAAGAAGACGCTGCGCCTGGTGGCCAAGCACGCCGATATCTGGCACGGCTTCGGCGACCCCGACGTGGTCGAGCGCAAGGTGCGCATCCTCGACCAGCACTGCGCCGACGTCGGCCGCGATCCCGGCGAGATCGAGCGTTCGGTCGCGGTGGAGTCCGAGCCCAGCGAACTCGGGCCGAAGCTGCTGGAGCGCGGTGTCTCGCTGTTCACCGTCGGCGTCACCGGCCCCGACTACGACTTCTCCCTGCTGCGGCAGTGGGTCGAATGGCGGGACAAGACCAACTCCTGATGCCGCCCGGATGCAGTGAATGTGGCTTTCACTGCGGATTTCGCAGTGAAAGCCACATTCACGGCACGAACTGCGCTACTTCGCGGCCACCCGGGCGGGTTCGTCCGGTTCGCCCGGCTTGGCCGCAGGGGCGTCGGTGGACAGCGAGTCGATCAGGCCGTCCCGGTCCGGCGTGCGCTGCGAGAACACCAGCCCGATCACCAGGAACAGCACCAGCGAGGTGAGCAGCGGGTAGGCCACCAGCGCCTCCTTCGGCACCTTCACCCCGTTCTGCTGCGAGATGTACAGGCTCGCCCACACCACCAGGCCGCTCAGCGTCGAGGTGAGCGCGGCCGCCGGGCCCATCCGCCGGAACCACGGCAGCAGGCCGAGCATCAACGGCACCGCGATCGGGCCCATGGTCGCGGCGACCAGGTCGACCACCACCTTGAGCACACCGCCGTTGGTGTCCAGTGACAACGCGATCGCCATGCTCAGCCCGATGAACACGAACGTGGTGATCCGCGCGAGCTTCAGCTGGGCGTCCTGGCTCATCCGCTTCGCGCCCTTCCACAGTCTCGGCAGCATGTCGCGGGTGATCACCGCCGAGATCACGTTGGCGTCCGAGGACACCATCGCCATGGTGTGCGAGAAGAAGCCGGCCAGCACCAGCCCGATCATGCCGACCGGCAGCATCACCTTGCCGAGCTCGATGTAGGCGTCCCCGGCGTTGGTCAGGTCCGGCACGATCAGCGGCGCGGCCCACATCGGGAAGAACAGCACCAGCGGCCACACCAGCCACAGGAAGCTGGACAGCATCGCCGACTTGCGCGCCGCCGCCCCGTCCGGCGCGGCCATGTAGCGCTGCGCCAGGTTCCACATGCCGCCGTTGTACTCCAGCGTCTTGATCACGAACAGGGCCAGGAAGAAGGTCGAGGTGTACTCGCCGTTGAGCGGCTGGCTCCGGTCGGCGGGCAGCTGGTCCCAGATCTCCCAGAGGAACTGGATGCCGCCGAAGTGCGCGGCCACCGCCACGAACATCACGATGCCCGCCGCGGCCTGGATGATGAACTGGCCGAAGTCGGTGAGCGCGTCGGCCCACAGGCCGCCCATCACGGAGTAGACCATGGTGACCACGCCGACCAGCAGGATGCCGACCTCGATCGGCACGCCAGCGAACCCGCGCAGCAGGATCGCCACCGCGGACCACTTCGCCGCGATGTCGACCACCTTGAGCACCGCACCGGACCACGCCATCAGCTGCTGGGTCGGCACGTTGTAGCGCCGGGCCAGGTACTCCAGCGGCGAGGCCACGCCGTGCTTGGCGCGCAAGCGGTTCCAGCGCGCGGCGAACAGCCAGCTGCCGATGCCGACCCCGACGCCGATGGTCAGCGCCCACCAGACGTACACGGTCAGCCCGAGCCGGTACGCCTCACTGGCGAAGGCCACGAACATGACGGCGCTGTAGCCCGACATGTGGTGCGAGATCCCGGACAGCCACCACGGCATCCGGCCGCCGGCGGTGAAGAAGTCGACCACGTTCCGGATGCGGTTCTTCGACCACAGGCCGATCGCCACCATCACGAAGAAGTAAGCGCCGACCACTATCCAGTCCAGCGTCTCCATCGCACCTCCCTGAGTTCACCCGCGCGAGTTGTGTGACGTACGTCTTACGAGCCGATTTCGGTCGTTGGAAGTCTCGGCTGCGAAGTGAATCACACTTGTGACTTACTTTCACGTACGTGAACACTTTCCAGGCGTGCGGAAGCGCAGGTGGAGCAGGGGTGACCGGAATTCACCCGTTCGGCCGCGCGGCCGAACGGGTGGCGATCAGCGAACTAGGTCGGGCCTCCGAAGCGGCGGAGCCGCTTGCTGTGGGCCGTCAAACCGCACCGCAGCGGGTTCTCAGGTGGCTTCTCGCGAGGACAGCTTCACCGTGGTGAATCGGTATTCATGAGGTGGAGCTCCCGGAGCGAGAAGCCGCCTGAGGTTCCGCCACCCGCACCGCCACGCAAACCACATCGAAAACGGCTAGAAAGCCATCGCCTGGGCGCGGCGCTTGACCTCGGTGCCGTGGCTGGTGCGCAGCGCGTTGATCGGCGTGGTGCCGGGCAGGGTGTCGTCCTCGGCGAACAGCCAGCGCAGCATCTCGGTGCGCCCGAAACCGGCGTCGGCCAGCACGGTGATGGTGCCGCCGAGGCCCTTCACGATGGCGCCTCCGACCAGGAAGACCGCCGGGACCATCAACTCACCGGACCGCCGCACGGCGATCAGCTGACCGTCTCTGAGCAGTTGCCGGACCTTGTTGGCCGACTGACCGAGTGCGGTGGCCACTTCCCCGAGCGGAAGCACGGCCACATCGGCGTCGAGCACGTCATCAGCGACAGGAATCGCACTCACACCGACACTGTGCCACAGCCCGCGCCCCGGCACCGATGGCGTAACGAAACCTCAACAAGGTCAACCATCACCCGGTAGGGCACGTCCCACGGTGCATGGTTACGTCCGTACGATCGTCAACCGTGACACGCACGGAAGCCAGCCTGGTCGGCACGCTGCTCGACCGGCGGTACCGGGTCGACCGGCTGCTCGCCCGCGGTGGCATGTCCTCGGTCTACCGCGGGGTGGACACCCGGCTCGACCGGCCGGTCGCGATCAAGGTGATGGACCCGCGGTTCGCCGACGACCGCTCCTTTGTGGACCGCTTCGAGCGCGAGGCCCGCTCGGCGGCCAAGCTGCACCACCAGAACGTGGTGGCCGTGCACGACCAGGGCCTGGACACCTCGGCCGAGACCGGCCGCGCCTTCCTGGTGATGGAACTGGTCGACGGCGGCACGCTGCGCGAGGTGCTCACCGAACAGGGCCCGCTGGACATCGCACTCGCGCTGTCGGTGGCCGAGCCGGTGCTCTCCGCGCTCGCCGCCGCCCACCGCGCCGGGCTGGTGCACCGCGACGTCAAGCCGGAGAACGTGCTCATCGGCCGGGGTGGACAGCAGGGCGCCGGCGTGGTGAAGGTGGGTGACTTCGGCCTGGTCCGCGCGGTCGCCAGCGCCGGGACCACCAGCTCCAGCGTCATCCTCGGCACGGTCGCCTACCTCTCCCCCGAGCAGGTCACGGTCGGCGCGGCGAGCGTGCGCGGCGACGTGTACTCCGCGGGCATCCTGCTCTACGAGATGCTCACCGGGCAGACCCCGTACACCGGCGACACGGCCATCTCGGTGGCCTACCGCCACGTGAACGACGACGTGCCCGCGCCGAGCCAGCTGCGGGCCGGGATCCCGCCCGCGCTGGACCAGCTCGTGCTGCGCGCGACCCGCCGCGACCCCGAGGCCCGGCCCGCCGACGCGGGCGCCTTCCTCGACGAACTCCTGCGCGTGCGCGCCGAGCTGGGCATCGGGCCGGTCCCGGTGCCGGTACCGCCGCCGCCGGACCTGGACCGCGAGTCGGACGTGGAGAAGACCACGCCGCACCTGGCCGCGATCGGGGCGGCGCCGGCCGCCCCGGCCGCGCCGGCCGTAGTACCCACCATGCACCCCCACCCGCACCCCGCCGACCAGCCCACCGTGCAGAACGTCCCGCAGCCGGGCGCGCACCACCCCGGGCAGTCCGGCCCGCAGACCGTCGTCCAGCACCCCGGGCAGTCCGGGCCGCAGGCCACCGTGCACCACGCCGCGGTCTCCGGCCCGCAGACCGCCGTGCAGTCCGGGCCGCAGACCGCCGTGCAGGCAGGCCCGCAGGCCGCCGCGCGGCAGGCGCCCGTCCGGCACGCGACCAAGATGTACGACCGGCCACCGACCCCACCGACTCCACCGCCGCCCTCGCCCCCGGCGGGTACCCCGGCGGCGGCGCACGAGGAGCCGCCGCCACCGCGCAACCGCAAGCGGCTGTACCTCGTGCTGGGCCTGGTCGTCCTGCTGATCGGCGGCACGATCGGCGCGGCCACCTGGTGGTACTCCGGCGGCCGGTACGCGCAGATCCCGAAGCTGGCGGGCATGTCGCAGGCCGAGGCCGGTGACGCGCTGCGCGCCGCCCAGCTGAACCCGGCCTACACCAAGGAACTGCACAACACCGTGCCCGCGGGCACGGTGATCCGGACCGATCCCGACGCGGGCACCGAGGTGCTGCTCGACGAGCAGGTGTCGGTGGTCGTCTCCGAGGGCCAGCCGGTGGTGCCCGACATCAAGCCGGGTGCCGACCCAGCCACCGCGGAGCAGTCGATCCGGCTGGTCAAGCTGGAACCGCGGCTGGACCCGAAGCTGGACGACTACAGCCCGACCGTGCCCAAGGGCGCGGTGGTCAAGGTCGACCCGACCCCGGGCAGCAAGGCCAACATCGGCGACCCGGTCTCGATCGGGCTGTCCAAGGGTCCGCCCCCGCTGCCGGTGCCGGACGTGACCGGCAAGAGCAAGGAAGAGGCGTTCAAGGCGCTGACCGACGCCGGGTTCCAGCCGTTCGAGGCCGGGGAGGAGTTCGTGCAGAACGTGCCCGCGGGCAAGGTCAGCAAGACCAGCCCGCCCGGCGGCACCACGGTGACCGGCGGCGACAAGCGCGTCGGCGTGTTCATCTCCAGCGCCGTCCAGGTGCCGAACGTGGTCGGCCGCTCGCCGAAGGACGCGGCGAAGATCCTGCGCGAGGCCGGGCTCGACCCGGAGTTCAAGCGCGGCCGGGACGACGAGGGCAACGACTTCAACCTGGTGCTGGAGACCGATCCGCCGGCCGGCACCCCGGTGGGCAAGGGGACCAAGATCAAGATCAGGACGTTCCTGTGATCGGCAGCCGCGGCCGGGTCACCGGCACCATCGGCCCCGGCCTGATCGGCGAGGTGCTGCTGAGCGTGCGCGGCGGCACCGAGGCGTTCTACGCCTACCCGGCCGACGGTGAAGAACGATTTGAAAACGGAACCCAAGTCCTGGTGGTGGACTTCGAGGCACCGCGTACGGTCTACGTCCAGCGCTGGCAGCCGCTCGTCTGACCAGCCACTTCGACTGGGGGAGTCACTGACGTGGATCCGTTGATCCTCGCCGGCGTGATCGTCGGCGCCATCATCGTGCTTTTTGTCCTGCTGCGCATGCTGTACAAGGTCGCCGAGCCCAACGAGGCGCTGATCATCTCCGGCTGGGGTGTGCGCGTGCAGCGCACCGAGACCGCCGACAGCCTCGGGTTCAAGATCATCACCGGCAAGGGGGTGCTGGTGATCCCGGGCTTCCAGACCGCCCGGCGGCTCTCGCTGGACACCAGGGGCGCCAACCTCCAGGTCTCCTGCGTGACCAAGCAGGGCCTGCCGGTGACCGTGCGCGCGGTGGTGATCTACAAGGTGGGCGACGACTTCGCCTCGATCGCCAACGCCGCGCGCCGGTTCCTGGACCAGCAGGACGGCATGAACAACACCATCCACGAGCTGTTCGCCGGGCACCTGCGCTCGATCGTCGGCGGGCTGACCATCGAGGAGATGATCCACAACCGGGACGCGCTCACCGGCGAGATCCGCAGCTCGTCGGCGAACGAGATGATCAAGCTCGGGCTGGTGGTCGACTCGCTGCAGATCCAGGAGATCGACGACGAGTCGGGCTACATCCTGAACCTGGGCAAGCCGCACGCGGCCGCGGTGGCCGCCTCCGCCCGCATCGCCGAGGCGCAGCGCGACCAGGAGGCCACCGAGGCCGAGCAGATCGCCGCCGCGCAGAAGGCGGGCGCGATCCGGGAGAGCGAGATCAAGCAGGCCGGGTTCCAGGCCGAAGTGGACCAGGCGCGGGCGAAGGCGGGCCAGTCCGGTCCGCTGGCCGAGGCGACCGCGCGCCAGGAGGTCGTGGTCCAGGAGACCAGGGCGGCGGAGCTGGAGGCCGATCTGGCCGAGCAGCGGCTGCAGTCCGAGGTGCGCAAGCCCGCCGACGCGCGGGCGTACGACACCAGGACCTCCGCCGACGCCGAGCGCGACGCGGCGATCGCCAAGGCACAGGCCGAGGCGAAGGAGACCGAGCTGCGGGCCGCGGCCGACGCGACCAAGGTGAAGACCGCCGCCGAGGCCGAGGCGCAGGCGACCAGGGCCCGCGGTGAGGCCAGTGCCGCCGCCACCAAGGCCACCGGTGACGCCCAGGCGCACGCGGCGAAGGCGCAGGGCCTGGCCGAGGCCGAAGCCGCCAGGGCGAAGGGGCTCGCGGACGCCGAGGCGGCCAAGGCGAAGGGCCTCGCCGAGGCGGACGCGATCAAGGCGCGGGCCGCGGCGCTGGCGGAGAACCAGGAAGCCGTGGTGGCGCAGCAGCTGGCCGAGCGCTGGCCGGAGATCGTCGAGGCCGGGGCGAAGGCGTTCGGCAGCGTCGACAACATGGTGGTGCTCAACGGCGCCGACGGGGTGTCCGACATGTTCACCAAGGCGCTCTCGCTCGGCGGCACCGGGCTTGGCCTGGCCCGCCAGCTGATGGAGGCGATGGGCCAGACGAGCAAGCCGGCGGAGCCGGAGACCAACGGCTCGGTCGTGCCCACCACGACCGACCTGCGCTGAACCACCCCCGGGCGGAACGCGTATTTCCCCCAGGACCGATGAGTTCGCTGCGCGGCCGGAGTCAGTACCGGTGACGGTGCGCTCCGGGCGCCGCGCGGCCTACAGTCGGCACAGGCGGGAGGAAAGGTCGTGGTCACGATGACGGAGACGGTGAGCCCGGTCGAGGGCGACTTCCTCACCCAGGCCGATCCGTACCGGCGCGAGCTGATGGCGCACTGCTACCGCATGCTCGGCTCGGTGCACGACGCCGAGGACCTGGTGCAGGAGACCTACCTCCGCGCGTGGCGCGCCTACGACCGCTTCGAAGGGCGCTCGTCGCTGCGCACCTGGCTCTACCGCATCGCCACCAGCGCCTGCCTGACCGCGCTGGAGAGCCGCGGGCGGCGGCCGATGCCCACCGGGCTCGGCGCGCCCGGCTGCGAGCCGGAGGACGACCTACAGGAGCGGCACGAGGTGCCCTGGCTGGAGCCGGTGCCCGACGCGCTCACCGGGGCCGACGGCGCCGACCCCGCCGCGATCGTCACCTCGCGCGAGAGCATCCGGCTCGCGCTGGTCGCCGCGCTGCAGCACCTGCCCGCCCGCCAGCGCGCGGTGCTGATCCTGCGCGACGTGCTGAAGTGGCGCGCGGCCGAGGTCGCCGAGCTGATGGACATCTCCACCCCGGCGGTGAACAGCATCCTGCAGCGCGCCCGCGCCCAGCTGGAGAAGATCGCGCCGACCGAGAACGAGGTCACCGAGCCCTCGGCCGCCGACCAGCGCGAGCTGCTCGACAAGTTCGTCACCGCGTTCGAGGCCAAGGACATCCCGGCGATCATCTCGCTGTTCACCGAGGACGCGGTCTGGGAGATGCCGCCGTTCGCCGGCTGGTACCTCGGCGCCGAGCGGATCGCCCGCCACCTGGCCACCCGCTGCCCCTGCCGCCCCGGGCACACCCGGCTGCTGCCCACCTGGGCCAACGGGCAGCCCGCGTTCGGCACCTACCTGCGCGAGCGCGACGGCGAGCGGTTCCGCGCGTTCAACCTCCAGGTGCTCACCGTCGGGCAGGCGGGCATCACGCACGTGGCGAACTTCGTGGACGCGAACCTGTTCGCCGTGTTCGACCTGCCGGAGACGCTGCCCGCGGACTACCCCGCCGCCACCGCCTGAGCCGGGGTCTCGCCGTGATGCCGGGGACGCTGGCAGGCGGGGTCGACCTGCTGGAGCGGTCGGTCAGCTACGCGCTCGGCTGCCTGCGGCTGGTCACCGACGGGGCGATGGCGAATGCCACCCCGTGCCGGGACTGGGATCTGCGGGCGCTGCTGGCGCATTTGGACGACGCGCTCACCGCTTTGGCCGAAGCCGCCGAATTCGGCCGCGTCGGCCTCGAACCGGTACCGCCGGTACCGGGTGATCCGGCGGCGGCCGTGCGCGCACGAGCGGGTGAGCTGCTCGGGGCGTGGGCTGGGGAACCGCACGCCGATCTGGTGTCGGTGGCCGGGGCCCCGATGACCGCGGGCGTCATCGCCGGGGCGGGCGCGCTGGAGGTGGCGGTGCACGGCTGGGACGTCGCGCGCGCGTGCGGGCACGACCGTCCACTCCCACCGGCACTGGCCGCGGAAATGCTCGGGCTTTCCGCACTGTTCGTCACCGCCGCCGACCGTCCGGAGCGATTCGCCGCACCGATCGAACCACCCGGCGGGGCCGAACCCGGTGACCGGCTGCTCGCTTTTCTCGGCCGGAGAGCTTGATCACACTCGCCTGGGCTAGTCAGCCGAGATTAGTTACCTGGCAAGGGTTTCACCCCGTTTAGGGCAAAAGGCGGCTGCATCCGACCGGGCATCGGCGGGAAACTCGACAACGACGAATGCGCGGAAGATCAATTCTCCCCCTTTCGAGTGAACGAGAGGATGCGTTATCCCCGTGGAAACACCCCGACCATTCCCCTGACACGTCGTGCTGGTGAACTGGTCGTCGATTCCCCCACTATTCGCCGGAGGTCTGATCGATGCTCGATGGGCAGCTCAGCGGACTCGACGTGGCCTTCCTGTGCCTGGAGGGCGAACGCACCCCGATGCACATGGGCGCGGTGGTCACCTTCGACGGGCCGGTGGACACCGACCGGCTGGCCCTGCTGCTCGCCGCCAGGGCGGCCCGGATTCCCAAGCTGCGCAAGCACATTCGCCCGACGCTGCTGCCGCCGGGCGGCGCGGTCTGGGCCGAGGACCCCGGCTTCGACCCGGCCGCGCACATTCACGTGCACCACGTTTCTTCGCTGTACGAACCAGAACCGCTCGCCGCGTTCGCTTCACTGTGGATCGCCGAGCCGCTCGACATGGACCGCCCGCTGTGGGACCTGTCGCTGGTGACCGGACTGCCCGACGGCCGGTTCGCCGTCCTGCTCAAGCTGCACCACGCGCTCGCCGACGGCGCGGGTGCCTTCGCCATCGGGTCGGGTCTGCTCGACGAACTGCCCGGCGCCCGCGCGCTCCGGGCGACCACCGCGAAACCCGTCGAGGCCAAGCCCGTGCGCGGCCCGCTGGGCCTGCTGAAGGACGGTTTCTCCGCGGCGTTCGCGCAAGCCGCGGAGGGCGCGTCGATCGCCTCGTCGGTGCTGCGCGCCGCGCGGCCGTACCCGACCTCGCCGATCTCCGCGCCGAACGCGGACGAACGCAGCCTCGGTTTCGTCCGGCTGGAACTGGCCGATCTGCGGCGGGTGCGCAAGGCACACGGTGGGACCACGAACGACGTGGTGCTGGCGATCGTGGCCGGGGCGCTGCGCAGCTGGCTGGTCAACCGGGGGCAGCGCGCGGACGACCGCACGCTGCGCGCGCTGATCCCGGTGAGCGTGCGCGCGCGGCAGCAGGGCAACACCGACGGGAACCAGCTGTCCGGGTACCTGTGCGATCTGCCGGTCGGGCTGGACGACCCGGTGGGCAGGCTGCGCGCGGTGTGCCGGTCGATGGACCACGCGAAGGCCAAGGGCACCGCGACCGGGCCGGGGGCGTTCCCGATCCTGGCGAACCGGCTGCCCGCGCCGGTGCACCGCCTGGCCACCAGGGCGGCCGGGCGGGCGGCACCGCTGCTGTTCGACACGGTGGTGACGAACGTGCCCATGCCCGGCCTGCCCCTGACCCTGGACGGCGCGCGGTTGCGGGAGATCTACCCGCTGGTCCCGCTGCCGCCGAACCAGGCACTGGGCATCGCGGTCTCGATCTACCGCGATGCCGTGCACATCGGCCTGCAGGCGAACGGGGAGGCCGTCGCCGACCTGGGCTCCCTGCGAGACGCCTTCGACAAGTCAGCCGCGAAGCTGGTCGCCACCTGCCCCTGAGACAGGCGCGACCTCGCCGCCCTGCCGGAGGCAGGGCCAAATTACGAGCGGAGCATCTCCGCGACCAGGAACGCCAGTTCCAGCGACTGCTGCGTGTTGAGCCGCGGGTCGCAGGCGGTTTCGTAGCGGCCGGCCAGGTCGATGTCGGAGATGTCCTGGGCGCCGCCGAGGCACTCGGTGACGTCTTCCCCGGTGAGTTCGATGTGGATGCCGCCGGGGTAGCTGCCCAGCATGCGGTGCACCTCGAAGAAGCCCTGCACCTCGTCCACGATCCGGTCGAAGTGCCGCGTCTTGTACCCGGTCGACGACTCGTGCGTGTTGCCGTGCATCGGGTCGCACTGCCAGATGACCTTGTGCCCGGACGCCTCGACCTTCTCCACGATCGCGGGCAGCACCTCGCGCACCTTGCCGTTGCCCATGCGCGCGATCAGCGTGAGCCTGCCCGGCTCGTTGCGCGGGTCGAGCCGCCGCACGTACTCCACCGCCTGCTCGGGCGTGGTGGTCGGGCCGATCTTCAACCCGATCGGGTTGTGCAGCAGCTCGGCGAAGGCGATGTGCGCACCGTCCAGCTGCCGCGTCCGCTCGCCGATCCAGAGGAAGTGCGAGGACAGGTTGTACAGCTTCGGGTTGTCCGCGTCGGCGTTGTCCAGCCGCAGCAGCGAGCGCTCGTAGTCCAGCAGCAGCGCCTCGTGGCTGGCGAAGATCTCGGTGGTGTGCAGCGAGGTGTCGGTCACGCCGCAGGCCGACATGAACCGCAGGCCGCGGTCGATCTCGCTGGCCAGCGCCTCGTAGCGCTCCCCGGCGGGCGAGGTGCGCACGAAGTCGCGGTTCCAGTCGTGCAGCTGCGCCAGGTCGGCCATGCCCGCCGCGGTCAGCGCGCGCACCAGGTTCATCGCGGCACCGGCGTTGGCGTAGGCGCGGATCATCCGGCCCGGGTCCGGCACGCGCAGCTCCGGCTTGGCCACCAGCGAGTTCACGATGTCCCCGCGGTAGACCGGCAGGCCCAGCGAGTCCGTCGAGGCCGAGCGCGGCTTGGCGTACTGGCCGGCGATCCGGCCCACCTTGACCACCGGGAGGCTGGCGCCGTAGGTCAGCACCACCGCCATCTGCAGCAGGGTGCGCAGGTTGGCCCGGATGTGCGGCTCGGTGTTGGACTCGAAGGTCTCCGCGCAGTCGCCGCCCTGGAGCAGGAACGCCTCGCCGTTGGCCACCATGGCGAGCCGCTGGTGCAGCCGGTCGATCTCGGCGGGCACGGTGATCGGCGGCACCGCTTCGAGCACGCCGCGGACCCGGCGGGTCAGGCCCTGGTCGGGCCACTCGGGTTGCTGCGCCGCCGGGCGGGCCAGTGCCTCGTCGAGCCTGGCCCGCAGCTCGGGCGGCAGCGGCGGGAGTTCAGGGAGCGTGTCTACGGGAACGTCCACTGTCCAGTTCACGGGTCAAGAATATGCGGTGACCCCCATCTCCCGGACGGCGGGACGCCAGTCCCATGCACTGAACACCCACTGTCGGTTCATCCTTCACCCACCGGTCATGCGGCCTGCGCCTCGTTGTAGAGCGCCTGCGCCTCGGCGCCGAAGTACGGGCCGAACATGTAGCCGGGCAGGAAGACGTAGCCGAAGCTGTTCACCGAGGCCTGCACCCCGCGGCCGGTCGACTCGTCGAACTGCAGGAACCACGGTCCGCCACTGGAACCACCGGTCATCCCGCAGGCCATGCCGTGGTCCTGGGTGAGCAGGAAGTCGGTGAACGTGCTGCCGCTGCAGTGGATCAGCGTGGTGCCGTCGTAGGGATCGGCGGCCGGGTAACCGAAGGTGTACATGTTCTGGTTGCGCGGCTGGTTGAACGCGATGCCCTGCGAGCCGACCACGTCGGTCAGCGACTGCCCGCCGACCTGGTCCACCACCGCCGCACCGACGTCGTAGTTCATGTCCTCGCTGGCTTCCCACTGCGGCGTGGTCAGCGTGCTGGTGGCCGGCCATTCGCCGTAGGGCGCGTTGCCGTTGTCGTAGGCGGGCACGAAGACCCAGTTGGTGTGGAAGGCGCCCTGGTACTTCACGCAGTGCCCGGCGGTGATCACCGTGCTCTTGTTGGCGCTGGTCACCGCGTCCCCGCTGCACGAGGCGTTCTGGCCGCCCATGGTGAAGAAGACCCGGCCCGCGGTCTTGACCACGTCACCACCACCGGTCCACGGCGCGCCGGTGGTCGGGAAGGCGGCCGGGATGATCTCCGGCAACCCGGCGAGCACCTCACCGGCGGCCGCCCGCGGCGCGGTGATCAGCCGCTCGATCGGCACGGCCGCGCGCATCTTCTCCGGGGTCCAGTAGTCGGCCGCGGTCTGCGCCTGGCCGGTGGCGGGTGCGGTCAGCAGCGCGCCGAGCGCCAGTCCGATCGCCGTCAGTACCGATGCTCGCCTCATCGCGCCACCTCTTCGTCGCCCCGATTGGTCATTTGCCGACCGAACGAATTGACGGTAATCAGGTGACTACGCAGCGGCAATACGCCATTCGCCCGGCTCGCGACGAAAGTAGTGGGCCGAATGCCGGAATCGGCGGACCGTTCGGCCCAGCGATTCCGGCATTCGGAAATTCAGCAGCCGCCGCAGTTGTAGAAGGTGACGTCCCAGTGGTTGGACTCGAGGTAGTAGATGTTGCCGGAGCCCGCCTTCCACTTGTTGCCGCCGATGGAGCTGAAGTTGCCCTTGATGTAGTTGGTCAGGCAGCTGCTCAGCGAGAAGTCGAGCTTGTAGCCGTTCCAGTGGCTGTAGGTGCCGCTGGCGTGCCCTGTCTCGGTGCCGCCGGTGACGTTCAGGCCGCAGCCCGAGGCCGACTTCAGCGTCTGCGCCCCCTGGATGGTGGCCAGGTTGACCTGGTCGAACGAGGTGCAGGTGGGCTGGTTGCGGTCACTGCAGCCACCGCTGGAGGACCAGGTGATGTTGGACGAGCGCAGCCGCGAGGTGGCCTGCGAATGGGTCAGCTTGGTGACCATCGCGCCCACTTCGGCGACCGCGCCGGCGTCGGGGGAATCGAAGACCGGATCGGTGCCGCCGGCCGACGCCGACGCCATTCCGGCGCCGGTCAGCAAGCCAAGGGACGCGATCGCTCCCGCCACGAGCGAGCGCACCACGAATTCGCGCATTCTTCCTCCAGTGAACGGTTTCGAGACAGCCGATCGGAGTGATCGATTACTGCCGCAGGGTCGAACCGCACGGGAGCGTAATAATCACTGACAAGAAAACACAAGGTAAAGGTGGAAATTTTCCCGAACCGACTAGAACTTCGCGGCGAGCAGTTCGGTGAAGGCGGCGGAAACCGGATCCGGCGCACCCCGGGTGTAGACCACCAGTTCCCGGCACACCGGTGGATCGAGCCGGAGCACCCGGCCGGCGAACCCCGCGGGCAGCACGTTCGACGGCACCAGCGCGGGCCCGAGCCCGGCGGCGGCGAGCAACGGCGCGGCCGCGGTCTGGGCGGCGCTGATCGCCGTGCGCGGGGAGAAACCCGCCGCCGCGCACGCCTGGTCGAGCACCTCGGCGAGCCCGTTCTCCGGTGCGTAGCGCACCCAGCCGCGGTCGGCGAAGTCCGCGAGCCGCGAAGACTCCGCCGGGTCGTCTCCGGCGAGCACGAGCACGAACTCCTCCTCCCCCAGCGCGCGCACCGGCCCGTCCCAGTCCGCCGGACGCGGCCCGACGGCGAGATCGGCTTCCCCGGCCAGCATCGCCTCGCGGAGTTCGCCGGTGTGCCGGTGCTCGAACAGCGTGATCGCCACACCGGGGTACCGCCGGCTCCACTCGCGCAACACCGGCGGCAGCACGCCGAGGCTCAGCGAGTACACCGTGGCCACCCGCAGATCCGCCGCCTCCAGCCCGGCGGCCTGCCGGGCCGCGCACACGGCCCGTTCGGCGTCGGCGAGCGCGGCCCTGGCGTGCGGCAGCATCGCGCGCCCCATCGCGCTCAGCCGGATCGCCCGCGGCAGCCGTTCCAGCAACGCGCCGCCCGCGTCCCGCTCCAGTGCCCGGATCTGGTGGGACAGGGCGGGCTGGGTGACGTGCAGCCGCTCGGCGGCCCTGGTGAACGACCCCTCGTCCACCACGGCGACCAGGTACTCGAACCGGCGCAGCGTGCTCATGAGCGGAGTTTATCGGTCCCATGTGAAACAAGACTTGGACTAATGTTTCACCGGAGCCGAACATGGAGTGCATGAGCAACAAGGTCGCCCTGGTCGTGGGCGCACACGGAGTCATCGGCAGCAATCTGGTGGAGCACCTCGCCGCGCTCGGCGACTGGACGGTCATCGGCCTGTCCCGGCGTGGCGGCGAGCCCGCGCCGAACGTCCGGCACGTGGCGGTGGACCTGCTCGACGCCGACGACTGCCGCGCGAAGCTGGGCGGGCTGACCGACGTGACGCACGTTTTCTACGCGGCCTACCAGGATCGCCCCACCTGGGCCGAGCTGGTGCCGCCGAACCTGGCGATGCTGGCGAACGTGGTCGACGCGATCGAGCCGGTCGCCACCGGGCTGCGCCACATCAGCCTGATGCAGGGCTACAAGGTCTACGGCGCGCACCTCGGCCCGTTCCAGACCCCGGCCCGCGAGGACGACGCCGGGCACATGCCGCCGGAGTTCAATGTGGACCAGCAGGAGTTCCTGGAACGCCGCCAGGAGGGGAAGTCCTGGACCTGGTCGGCGATCCGGCCCGCGGTGGTCGGCGGGACCGCGCTGGGCAACCCGATGAACCTGGCCGTGTCGATCGCGGTCTACGCCACCATCTCGAAGGAACTCGGCCTCCCGCTGCGGTTCCCGGGAAAGCCCGGCGCGTACGACAAACTGCTGGAGATGACCGACGCCGGGCTGCTCGCGCGCGCCACCGTCTGGGCGGCGACCGACGAGCGGTGCGCGAACCAGGCCTTCAACATCACCAACGGCGACCTGTTCCGGTGGAGCGGTCTCTGGCCGAAGATCGCGCGGTACTTCGACATGGAGACCGCTCCCCCGCTGCCCCTGTCACTGGACGTGGTGATGGCGGACAAGGAACCGCTGTGGGACCGGATCGTGGCCGAGCACAACCTGGAACCCACGCCGTACCAGCGGGTTTCGGCGTGGCCGTTCATGGATTTCGTGCTGTCGTGGGATTACGACATGTTCGCCGACGGGACGAAGGCCCGCCGCTTCGGCTTCCACGAATTCGTCGACACCGAGGAGATGATGTGGCGCCTGTTCGACGACCTGCGCAAGCGCCACATCATCCCCTGACCGGGATCAGACGCCGAACGCCGCCGGGTACCGGATCACGCCCGCCGGGGTCGGCCGTGAAGCGTCGAGCGACAGGGCCATCAACGCCTCGTCCGGCACGTCGAACGAGGCACGGACCCCGAATCCGGACGCCGGGGTGAACCCGAAGCGCGGGTAGTACTCGGGGTGCCCGAGCACCACGACGAGGTTTTCGTCGAGGTGGCGGGCGGCGTCGAGGCAGGCGCGGATGGCCGCGGCCCCGGCGCCCTTGCCCTGGTATTCGGGCCGCACCGCGCACGGGGCCAGCGCGAGCGCCGGTTCCCCGCCCACCTCGCAGCGGGTGATCAGGGCGAACCCGGCGATTTCCCCGCCGGGAGCCACGGCCACCATGGAAAGCCCGTCGATCCAGGCCTGCGAGTCGGCACGCAGCGCGTCGACCAGGTCGGCCTCTTCGGCGGTCGGGAAGGCGGCGGCGTTGACCGCGTGGATGGCGGCGCGATCGGCCGGGGTCTCCGGCCTGGTTGTCCACATAGGAGTCTTGTCCGTTCGGTTCGGGCGCAGGACGTATCCCGCGTAGTCGTAGTCGGCGCCGTGCTCACGGCGCAGTTCGGTCTCGGCACGCACTTCCGCGGCCGCGGCCGTGTCCACTCCGGACACACGCGCCAGCAGCGGGTCGTAGTACTCGGACCACCAGTCGGCTTCCGGGAGCCGGTGGTGGGCCAGCACGGTGTACCCGGCCGCCGCCGCGATCTCCCGGTTGTCGTCCGGGTACCGCAGCGGGTAGCGCTCGGCCCAGAAGTCGACGGTGGCCGGCGACGGGTCCGTGCCGGTGAACTCGATCTCGGTCACCACGAGCACCCCGCCCGGGGCGAGCAGCCTGCGCCACGAGTCGAGCGCGGTGGCGAAACCGAGGTTGTAGGCCGCGCCCTCGCACCAGACCAGGTCGAACGACCGGTCCGGGAACGGGAGCGCGTCCATCGAGCACCGCATGGCCGTGACCTGGGCACGCAGCCCGGCCCGATCCGCCGAGTCGAGGAACTGGTCGAGGTAGGGCTGGTGCAGATCGACCCCGGTGACGTGGCCGCCGGTGGCGGCGGCCAGCACCAGTGCCGACCGGCCGGGGCCGCAGCCCAGGTCCAGGATCCGCGGCCGCGGTGGCACCGGCCCGGCGAGCGCCAGCAACCGGGCGGTCGTCTCGTCGGAGCCGGGTCCCTGGCGGGGCAGGCCGTGGTGGAGCGCGAACAATTCAGACAGCGAAAAAGACATTTCCAGCTTTCGAAGGTGTGGGGACCCCGCGCCTTCGAGCCGAGCGAAATCGGCTAGGCGGGAATCCGGACGGTGAGCATGGCCCGGGTGCCACTGCGGAACGCAGCGGCCTGCGCGGCGGTCATCAACTCACGTCCTTCGAAAAGCCAAGGGGCCGGACACCACGTCCGGCCCCTTGATCATACCAGCTCAGACCACGGCGAGCGGCAACGCCGTCGGGTGCACCGGGGCCGGGAGGTCCGACGCGCCGGTCAGGTACGCGTCGACCGCGTTGGCCACCGAGCGGCCCTCGGCGATCGCCCACACCACCAGTGACGCCCCCCGGTGCGCGTCACCGCAGACGAAGACGCCGGGTGCCGAGGTCTGCCAGTCGGCGCCGCACGACAACGTGCCGCGCTTGGTCAGCGAGAGGCCGAGCCCGTCGAGCAGCGCCATGTGCTCGACGCCCTCGAAACCGATCGCCAGCAGCACCAGGTCCGCGGGCAGCTCCTGCACCTCGTCGCTGGTCGGCACCACCTCGCGCCGCCCGGTCGCCGGGTCCTTGGTGACCTTCACCTGCTGCAGCTCGATCGCGCGCACGTTGCCGTGCTCGTCACCGACGAACCGCTTCACCGCCACCGCGAACTTCCGCTCGCCCGACTCCTCGTGCGCCGGGTAGGTTCGCAGGATGTACGGCCAGGTCGGCCACGGCGACCGGTCATCGTCCCTTGTGGACGGCGGCTCCGGGTACTGGTCCAGCTGGGTCACCGAAAGCGCGCCCTGGCGGGTCGCGGTGCCGTAGCTGTCGGCCCCGGTGTCCCCACCGCCGATGATCACCACGTGCTTGCCCGCCGCGTCGATCTCCGGCGGGCCGTCGCCCTCGACGTACCGGTTGGCCGGCACCAGGTGCTCCATCGCCAGGTGCACGCCGTTCAGTTCCCGGCCGGGCGTCTCGCGGTCGTCACGACCGCGCAGCGCGCCGACGGCGAGCACCACCGCGTCGTACCGCTCGTTCAGGTCGTCCACCGTCAGGTCGACGCCGACCTCGCAGCCGGTGACGAACTTGGTGCCCTCCTTGCGGAGTTGCGCCAGCCGCCGGTCGAGGACCTTCTTCTCCATCTTGAACTCGGGGATGCCGTACCGCAGCAGCCCGCCGAGCCGGTCGTCCCGCTCGAACACGGTGACCTCGTGCCCGGCCCTGGTCAGCTGCTGCGCGGCGGCCAGCCCGGCCGGGCCGGAGCCGACCACGGCCACCCGCTGCCCCGAGGACACCGCCGAGACCTGCGGCTGCACGTACCCGGCTTCCCAGGACTGGTCGGCGATGGTCTGCTCGACCCGCTTGATCGCCACCGGGCCGCCGGACAGCGGCGAGATCGAGAGCACGCAACCGGCTTCGCACGGCGCCGGGCACAGCTTCCCGGTGAACTCGGGGAAGTTGTTGGTCGAGTGCAGCCGATCGCTGGCCGCTTCCCAGTCACCGCGGCGGACCAGGTCGTTCCACTCCGGGATCAGGTTGCCCAGCGGGCAGCCCGCGGTCCCGGAGTGGCAGAACGGGATGCCGCAGTCCATGCAGCGCGTGGCCTGCGTGCGGACCTGCTCGTTGCGCTCGGCCGGCGTGATCGCCTCGTAGACCTCGCGCCAGTCGCCGAGGCGCTCGTCGACCGGGCGCTTCTTGGCCTCGGCGCGCTGGTGCTTGAGAAAACCGTTCGGGTCAGCCACGAGCCGCCTCCATAATCGCCTCGTCGACGTCGCGACCGGCGGCCTTGGCCGCCTTCGCCGCGTCCAGCACCCGCTTGTAGTCCCGCGGCATCACCTTGGTGAACGCGGCCGAGCGGCGGGTCCAGTCGCCCAGCAGGGACGCGGCCACCACCGACCGGGTCAGGTCGTGGTGCCGCCGCACGGTTTCCTTGAGCCAGGCCAGGTCTTCCCCGGCCGGGGTGCTCAGCTCCACCATCGCCTCGTTGACCTGTCCGCGGTCGAGGTCGAGCACGTAGGCCACGCCACCGGACATGCCGGCGGCCAGGTTCCGCCCGGTCGGGCCGAGCACCACCGCGCGGCCGCCGGTCATGTACTCGAAGGCGTGGTCGCCCACGCCCTCGGACACCACCAGCGCACCGGAGTTGCGCACGCAGAACCGCTCGCCGACCTGGCCGCGCAGGAAGATCTCCCCGCTCGTGGCGCCGTAGCCGATGGTGTTGCCCGCGATCACCTGGCGCTCGGCGGCGAAGGTCGCCGCCGGATCGGGGCGCACCACGATCCGCCCGCCGGACAGGCCCTTGCCCACGTAGTCGTTGGCGTCACCGACCATCTCCAGCGTGACGCCCGAGGGCAGGAAGGCACCCAGCGACTGCCCGGCCGAACCGGTCAGCCGCACGTGGATGGTGTCGTCCGGCAGGCCCTGGCCGCCGTAGCGCCGGGTGATCTCCGAACCGAGCAGCGTGCCGACGGTCCGGTTCACGTTGCGCACCGGCAGTTCCAGTCGCACCGGGTGCGCATCCTCCAGCGCCGCCTCGGCCAGCTGGATCAGCGTGCGGTCGAGGGCGAACTCCAGCCCGTGGTCCTGCTCGCGCACCTTGCGCTTCGCACCGCCGTACGGGGTGTGCGAGGGCATCTCGAACACCGGCCCGAGGTCGAGCCCCTGTGCCTTCCAGTGCTCCAGCGCCTCGTCGGTGTCCAGCACGTCGGTCCGCCCGATCGCCTCGTCCAGCGTCCGGAAACCCAGCTCCGCCAAGGTTTCCCGGACTTCCTGGGCGACGAACCGGAAGTAGTTCACCACGTGCTCGGCCTGCCCGGTGTAGCGCTTGCGCAGGTCCGGGTTCTGCGTGGCCACCCCGACCGGGCAGGTGTCCAGGTGGCACACCCGCATCATCACGCACCCGGCCACGATCAGCGGCGCGGTGGCGAAGCCGTACTCCTCGGCGCCGAGCAGCGCGGCCACCACCACGTCCCGCCCGGTCTTCAGCGCGCCGTCCACCTGCACCGTGATCCGGTCGCGCAACCCGTTGAGCAGCAACGTCTGCTGGGTCTCGGCGAGGCCGATCTCCCACGGCGTGCCCGCGTGCTTGAGCGAGTTCATCGGCGAGGCACCGGTGCCGCCGTCGTGCCCGGAGATGAGCACCACGTCGGCGTGCGCCTTGGAGACCCCGGCCGCGACCGTGCCCACGCCGAGCGAACTGACCAGCTTCACGTGGATGCGGGCCTGTTCGTTGGCGTTCTTCAGGTCGTGGATCAGCTGGGCGAGGTCCTCGATGGAGTAGATGTCGTGGTGCGGCGGCGGCGAGATCAGCCCGACGCCCGGCGTGGAGTGCCGGGTGCGTGCGATCCACGGGTACACCTTGTTCGGCGGCAGCTGGCCGCCTTCGCCGGGCTTCGCGCCCTGCGCCATCTTGATCTGGATGTCGTCCGCGTTGACCAGGTACTCGCTGGTCACCCCGAACCGTCCGCTCGCGACCTGCTTGATCGCGCTGCGGCGCTCGGGGTCGTACAGCCGTTCCGGGTCCTCGCCGCCCTCACCGGTGTTCGACCGGCCGCCGATCCGGTTCATCGCGATGGCCAGCGTCTGGTGCGCCTCCATCGAGATCGAGCCGTAGGACATCGCCCCGGTGTTGAAGCGGCGGCAGATCGACTCGATCGACTCGACCTCGTCGATCGGCACCGGCTTGCGGTCACCGGTCTGGAAGGCGAACATGCCGCGCAGCGCACCGCCCTCGCGGTTGAGGCGCTCGACCTCGGCGGCGTAGTTGCGGTAGACCTCCTCGCGCCCGGTCTTGCTGGCGTGCTGCAGCAGGAACACCGTCTCCGGGGTGAACAGGTGCAGTTCGCCCTCGCGCCGGTAGGCGTACTCGCCGCCGGTGTCCAGCCGCCGGTGCACCCGGTCGGTCGGGTTGTCCGGGTAGGCACGGCGGTGGCGCATGGCCACCTCCTCGGCGAGCACGTCCAGGCCGACCCCGCCCAGCTTCGAGGTGGTGCCGGTGAAGTACTCGTCGAGCAGGTCCTGGGCCAGGCCGAAGGATTCGAAGACCTGGGCCGCGGTGTAGGCGCCCACGGTGGAGATGCCCATCTTGGACATGATCTTCAGCACGCCCTTGACCAGCGCCTGCACGTAGTTGCGGATGGCCACGGCCGGCTCGATGCCGGTGATCGCGCCCTGGCCGATCAGGTCCTCGATGGTCTCGAAGGCCAGGTACGGGTTGACCGCGGCGGCGCCGTAGCCGAGCAGCAGCGCGACGTGGTGCACCTCGCGCGCGTCCCCGCTCTCCACCACCAGCGCCACGCGCAGGCGTTCCTTGGTGCGCACCAGGTGGTGGTGCACCGCGGAGACCAGCAGCAGCGACGGGATCGGCGCCATCCGGTGGTCGGAGTCGCGGTCGGAGAGCACCAGCGTGCGCGCCCCGGCGGCGATCGCCTCGGACGCCTCGCGGCGCACCCGCTCGATCGCCTCGGCCAGCGCCGCCGCCCCACCGTCCACTTCGTACAGTCCGGAGAGGACGGTGCAGGCGAAGCCGGGCAGGTCCCCGTCGTCGTTGATGTGGATGAGCTTGGCCAGCTCGTCGTTGTCGATGACCGGGTAGGGCAGCTGCACGTGGCGGCAGGAGGCCGGGCCGGGTTCGAGCAGGTTCTGCTCCGGGCCCATGATCCGCGCCATCGAGGTGACCAGTTCCTCGCGGATGGCGTCCAGCGGCGGGTTGGTCACCTGCGCGAAGTTCTGCTTGAAGTAGTCGTAGAGCAGGCGCGAGCGCTGGGACAGCACGGCGGGCGGGGTGTCGGTGCCCATCGAGCCGATCGGCTCGGCCCCGGTGGTGCCCATCGGGGTGAGCAGGATCTTCAGCTCCTCTTCGGTGTAGCCGAAGGAAAGCTGGCGCCGCAACACCGAATCGTGGCTCTGCACGATGTGGTCGCGGTCGGGCAGGTCGGCGATCTGCAGCAGGCCGGCGTGCAGCCAGTCGCCGTAGGGCAGTTGCTCGGCCAGCGCGGTCTTGACCTCGCGGTCGTCCACGATCCGGCCCGCCTCGGTGTCCACCAGGAACATCCGGCCCGGCTTGAGCCTGCCCTTGGCGACCACGTCCTCCGGCGCCACGTCGAGCACGCCGGCCTCGCTGGCCAGCACCACGCGGTCGTCGGCGGTGCGCCACCAGCGCGCCGGGCGCAGGCCGTTGCGGTCGAGCACCGCGCCGACCAGCGTGCCGTCGGTGAAGGTGACGCAGGCCGGGCCGTCCCACGGCTCCATCAGGCTGGCGTGGAACTGGTAGAACGCGCGCCGCCGCGCGTCCATCGTGGCGTGGTTCTCCCACGCCTCCGGGATCATCATCAGCACCGCGTGCGGCAGGCTGCGGCCGCCGAGGTGCAGCAGCTCCAGCACCTCGTCGAAGGAGGCGGAGTCGGAGGCGTCGGCCGAGCAGACCGGGTACAGCCTGCTCAGGTCGCCGGGCAGCAGGTCCGACTCGAGCAGCGCCTCCCTGGCGCGCATGCGGTTGCGGTTGCCGCGGATGGTGTTGATCTCGCCGTTGTGCGCGACGAACCGGAACGGGTGCGCCAGCGGCCACGACGGGAAGGTGTTGGTGGAGAACCGGCTGTGCACCACGGCGATCGCGCTGGCCAGCCGCTCGTCGGTGAGGTCGCTGAAGAACGCGGGCAGCTGCTCGGTGGTGAGCATTCCCTTGTAGACCAGCGTGCGCGCGGACAGCGACGGGAAGTAGGTGCCGCAGCCGGCCACCTCGGTCTCGTGCTCGGCGCGCTTGCGCAGGCAGAAGGCCAGCCGGTCGAGTTCGAGCCCGCTGGGGGTGTGCCCGTCGGCGGCCGGCTTGCCCGCCACCAGCAGCATGGCGAAGTGCGGCATCACCGAGCGCGCGGTCGGGCCGACCTCGGCGGTCTCCGGGGTGACCGGCACGTCGCGCCAGCCGAGCACCACCAGGCTCTCCTCGTCGGCGATGCGCTCGATCAGCTCGACCGCCTTGTCCCGGCGGCCCTCCTCGACCGGCAGGAAGGCGATGCCCGCGGCGTAGGAATGCCCGTGCTCACCCGGTTCCGGCAGCTCGAAGTCCACTTCGGCCCGGAGCAGCTCGTCCGGCAGCTGGAGCAGGATGCCCGCGCCGTCCCCGCTGGTCGGTTCGGCGCCCGCGGCGCCGCGGTGCTCCAGGTTGGCCAGCGCGGTCAGGCCGTCGGTGACGATGCCGTGCGAGCGGCGGCCGCGGATGTCGGCCACCATGGCGACTCCGCAGGAATCCTGCTCGGTGGTGGGGTCGTACAGACCACTGGGACCGGGATTGGCGGAGAAGATCATCAAGGGACCTCCCTCGTCGTTCGTGCTCAGTTCGGGAAAAATCCCTGGTTATCGCTGCGCACGGGACGACGATGGCCCGTTCGTTGACGCGACCTTAACACCCCGGAAACCCCGGGGCACCCGTCGAAGGCGTGTTTCCGGTCATTCGACCGTAACGATCCGGGCGGCCAGAACGACATCGTTCCTGATGGGATCCGGTTGGTTCGGCCCGCCAACTACGGCTCGGCGCAGACGCACAGTTTAGCCCGGGTGGCCGCTTTCGGCAGCGGTGACCGCACGCACGATTGGTCACCACCGCACCGACCTGCCCCGACGCCGCGTCGAACCGCGCCTACCCGCACCGACCGACGTCTCGCCGCACCGATCCAGGCCGACCGGCGTCCGGCCACGCCGACCCGGACCGACCGGCGTCCGGCCTCGCTCACTTGAACCGACCGACGCCCGGCCACGCCGACCTGGATCGACCGGTGTCGGGCGGCGCCGAACTGGACCGACCGGCGCCCGGACGCGCCCACCTGGACCGGCCGACGTGCGGCCGTGTCGATCCGAACCGACTGGCGTCCGGTCGCGTCGATCCGGGCCGGGGTCAGTCCTTGCCGTCTCGCTTCTCGGTAGCGTCGTCCGCCTTGCCCGTAGCGCTGCTGTCACCCGTCTCGGTGGCGTCGTCGTTGCCGTTGGTGGTCGGCACGACGGCGGTCTCGTCGAGCTCCTCGTCCGGCTGGTCGCCGTCCTTGCCGCGGAGCGTCTCCGGCGCCTCGCGCTCACCCCGGCTCTTCGCCGCGACGAAGTACACGATCGCGCCGGCGAACACCAGGATCGAGACCCAGACGTTGACCCGCACCCCGAAGACCAGGGTGGCCGCGTCGGTGCGCATCAGCTCGATCCACGTCCGGCCGAGCGTGTACCCGGCGACGTAGAGCGCGAACGCGCGGCCGTGGCCGAGGCGCAGCTTCCGGTCCGCCCAGATGACCAGCAGCGCGACGCCGAGGTTCCAGAGCAGCTCGTAGAGGAACGTCGGGTGCACGGTGTCGATCGGGATGTTGTTCAGCGCGACGCCGTTGAGGGTGTCCTCGATGCGGGGGTCGTCGGGGCTGACCCGCGCGTAGATCTCCAGCGCCCACGGCAGATCGGTGTGCCCGCCGTAGAGCTCCTGGTTGAAGTAGTTGCCGAGGCGGCCGACGCCCTGCGCGATGACGATGCCCGGCGCGATGGCGTCCGCGACCGCGGGCAGCGGGATGCCCTTGCGGCGGCAGCCGATCCACGCCCCGACCCCACCGAGCGCGATGGCCCCCCAGATGCCGAGGCCGCCGTTGACGATGTTCAGCGCCTGGATCGGGTCCTTGCCCTCGCCGAAGTACCGGTGCCAGTCCGTGGCCACGTGGTAGAGCCGGCCGCCGACCAGGCCGAACGGCACCGCGTACACCGCGATGTCGAGGATCGTGCCCTTGGTGCCGCCACGGGCCACCCACCGGCGTTCGCCCAGCCAGATGGCCACCACGATGCCCGCGATGATGCACAGCGCGTAAGCGCGGATCGGGATGGGCCCGATGTGCCACACCCCGCGATCGGGGCTGGGGATGCTGGCCAGGAACGACGCCGCGGCGGTATTCACCGGGCCACCGTAGCCAACTCAGCTCCCGGCGTCCCCCCGGCCCCCGATGAGGACCTCGATCCCGTCCAGGATTCGCGCCAGGCCGAACTCGAAGGCGTGCTCCGGGCTGTAGGACGCGTGGTGCGCCTCGCCGGCCGCCGCGCCCACCCGGGCGGCCACCGGGAACCGGCGGTAGTCGATCACCTGGTCGAGCAGCGGCGCGTTCTGCGTCCACCACTGTTCCTCGGTGAGCCCGGAACTGCGCTCCACCCTGGAGATCTCCGACCGGCCGCGAGCCGAGACCTGCGCCTGGCCGATGAGCAGCGTGAGCACCGAGTCCATCTCGATCTCGGTGAGCCCGATCCCTTCCAGCGCGCGGAGTTCGTCCTCGTACTTCTGGATCACGTTCGGCCCGAGCACCGAGCGGTGCGAGGCCTGCAGCAGCCACGGGTGCCGCTGGTAGAGCGACAGGTTCTCGCGGGCGATCAGTTCGAGCTTGGCGCGCCAGCCCTCGTCGCCGTCCGGGCGCGCGGTCTCGGCCTGCACCAGGTCGACCATCACGTCCACGAGCTCGGCCTTGCCGGGGACGTAGGTGTACAGCGACATGGTGCCGACGCCGAGCTTCTCGGCCACCTTGCGCATGGACAGCGAGTCGAGGCCGTCCGCGTCGGCCAGCTCGATCGCGATCCGCGCGATGCGGTCCACGTTCAGCTCGGGTTTGCCCTTCCGGCTGGCCACCTCGCGGGTGCGCCAGAGGATCGCGAGGCTGCGGGCCGGATCGGAGCCGTTGTCTGTCGCCATGGTCAGCCCATCCTAGACAAAGTCGTACCGTATGCTGTACGGTACATCTTACCGTTCATGATGGAGGTCGGATTGCGCACTGCCAAGGTCACTCCCCCGCGTTGGCTCAAGCCGATGAACCGGGTGTTCATCGGACTGCAGCGGACCGGGCTGAAACTCGGCGGCATGTACCTGCTGACCGTGCCCGGGCGCAAGTCCGGGAAACCCCGCACCACGCCGATTTCGCTGATGGAGCACGAAGGCGGCCGGTACGTGGTCGGCGGGTTCCCCGGTGCCGACTGGGTGCGCAACGCGAGCGCGGCCGGGGCGGGCACGCTCACCTGCGGCCGTCGCCAAGAGGCCGTGCGGCTGGTCGAGCTGCCGGTCGACGAGGCACGCCCGGTGCTGCGCGAGTTCCCGGCGAAGGTGCCGTCCGGGGTGTCGATGATGACCAGCGCGGGCATCGTGGAAAGCGATTCACCGGACGAGTTCGAAGCGCTCGCCGGGCGGTGCGCGGTCTTCCGCATCGAGTCGATCTAGGACTGGGGTGGGTGGACGGCGTGTGCCGGTAGCCGGGCGGCCAGGCCGCTGAGGCCGAACACGGCCAGCACCGCGCACGCCGCCACCACCACCCACGGCAGCCACACCGCCACCGAGAACAACGCGACCACGGCCGGGGCGATCACCTGCGCGGCGGTGAAGGCGTACTGGAAGGCGGCGAGGTACCGGCCGCGGGCGGCGCGCGGGGCGGCGGCCTCGGCGAGCGCGTTGGCCCGCGGTCCGAACACCAGGTTCGCGGTGGCGATGATCAGGGTGACCGCGAGCAGGTAACCCGGTTGCGCCGCCCGCGGGACCAGCAGCGCGCCGAGGCAGCCCAGCCACCACAGCGCGTAGAGCAGGGAGCCGAAGCGCATCGCGTCGATCCGGGACAGGCGTTCGGTCAGCCGGAGCGCGAGCGTGCCGCCGACGCTGGTGCACAGGGTGAGCAGCGCGATGATCGCTCCCGGCAGCCACGCCGGGCCGTGCAGTTGCTCCAGGATGAACACCGGGACGCCGATGAGGAACACGTCCAGCGACAGCCCGAACAGCCCGCTGATCAGGATCAGCGTGAGGTACGGCCGGTCGCGCAGCGGGCCCGCGGTGAGCCGGGGTGGCGGTGGCAGGAAGCGGGTGGACGGGGCGCGCAGGCACAGCAGCAGCACCAGGGCGGCGACCAGGTAGGTGGCCGCGTTCGCGCCGAGCGCCAGCCGGAAGCCGACCGGGCCGAAGCCGGTCAGCAGCACCGCGGCGACCAGTCCCCCGGCGCCGAACGAGGCCGCGCGCACCATGCCGACGACCGCGAAGGGGTGGTCCTTCGGCACGTCGCCCGCGACGTCGGCGACCAGTGCGTAGAGCGCGCAGTAGAACAGCTGCTGCCCCGCCGCCACCAGCACGGCGGCCACCGCCACGGTGACCACCGAGCCGGCCAGCAGGTAGGTGAGCACCCCGGCGGCCTGCACCAGCTGCGCGAGGATCACCACCAGCCGCGCGCCGACGCGGTCGGTGAGCCGTCCGGCGAGTGGGGGTACCAGCAGGCCGGCCACCGTGCCCAGTGGTACGACGGTGCCGGCCAGCGCCAGCGGCAGGCCCACCACCCGGGTGAGGTAGACCAGGGTCAGCGGCAGGAAGAGGCCGGTGCCGAAGTTGTCGATCGCGAGCGCCACCAGCAACGCGGGCCGGGCGCGATTCACCGATCCCGCCGGCTCATCCCGGCATCATGCGGTCCATGCGGCGAATTCTGCCCAGCCGATTCGGGCTGACCAAGCCCGCTTCACCCTGGCAGCGCAGCGAGTCACCCCGCCGCAGTCCCCCCTGCGTCGGGGGACCCACCCGGACCATGATCCGGTTCCCCCACTGTCGCCCCGAAAACCACCTTCGTGTCGGGGGCCGCGTGCTGTGAATGTGGCCTTCACTGCGGATTCGGCTGTGAAAGCCACATTCACAGCACGCGTCAGGCGTCAGGCGAGCCGGAGCGGTGGCGCGACCTCAGGTGGGGCGGACGAAGAGCGCGGCGACCAGCGCCAGCAGGGTGATCGCGCCGAAGGCGACGGCCGTGCCCGGGTAGCCCGCCACGCCGAGGCCGATGCCGCCGAGTGCGGCGCCGGCGAAGGTGCCCAGGCTCATGCCCGCGGCGTTGACGCCCAGTGCCGAGCCCCGCAGCGGGCCGCAGCGGCGGACCAGCAGGGTCACCACGCACGCGGCCACGGTGGCGTGCGCGGCCCCGAGCACCGCGGTCAGCACCAGCGCCCACACCAGGTTCGTGGCGAAGTAGAACCCCGCCACCGCGCCCAGCGCGGCCAGCAGGCTCACCGTCAGCATCCGCTCCGGCCGGATCCACGGGCGCTCCGCGCTGGTGTACCGCCCGGCCAGCAGGTTGCCGACGAAGAACGACGCGCCGCTGAGCGTCCACACCAGGGCGAACAGCTCCGGGTCCAGCTGGAACCGCGAGTCGTAGAAGGCGGCCAGGTAGGACAGGTACCCCATGAACGCCGCGGTCCGCAGCAGCGCCACCAGCAGCAGCGGCACCGCGCCCGGCACCCCGGCCAGCGCCCGGAACGAGGCCAGGTAACCCAGCCGGGGCGCGGCGTCGGCTTCGGCCACCGGCGCCGGGCGGCGCCGGAAGAACACCACGGCCAGCGCGATCGAGATGACCGCGACCGCCAGCAGGTTCCCCCGCCAGCCCCACAGCAGCGCGGGCAGCGCCACCAGCGGCGCGGCCAGCATCGCGGTCAGCGACTGGGTGGCGGTGACCAGCGTGGCCGCCCGCCCGGCCGCCGCGCCCGAGCCGAACCGGTCGGCCGCGTCCGCGGCCAGCGCCGGGTTCAGCACCGAGGTCGCCGCGCCCACCAGCAGGCAGAACGCGGCCAGCGCGAGGAACTGCCCCGCCGCGCCCACCGCCGCCGACAGGCCGAGCAGCACCAGCCCGCCGCCGGCGGTGTACTGCTTGGGCACCCGGTCCAGCAGCGGCGCCACCGCCGCCCCCACGCCCAGCGCCGCCAGCCCGCCGAGGCCGCGCAGCCCGCCCATGGCGGCCACGCTGGTCCCGGCGTCCGCCGAGATCGGCACCAGGAAGGTGCTGAAGACGGTGAACGGCAACAGGCTCACCGCCGAGGCCAGCAGCACCGGGCCCAGCACCCTGGCCATGCGCAGGTCGCTGGGCACCGGCAGCTCCCCCACCGGCTTCACGGTTTCCGCACTCACTGATCGCTCTCTTTTCTCATGATCCCGCCCCCGGAGGGGCTCAATTTAGTGGTTGCCACCGGTACTCGTCCGGGCGAATCGGCGGAACCAGGTTTCCGGTGGGCGTGCCGCGCCGAGGCCCTCGTACCGGAGCCGTACTCGGGCCTCGGCGCGGTGCGTCCAGCGGGAAGCTGGACCGTCGAGGTGCTCGGACGAGTCCCGGTGGTGATCACCTAACCGGCGCGGCTGATCGCCGCGCGGTAGCGGTAGACCGTGCTCGGTTCGGCGCTGAACTGCGAGAACGGGAAGGGTTCCGCCGACACGGCGGTCACCCCGTCGCCGAGGAAGGCCCTGGCCACCGCGCTGCCCGTCTGCGCGTAGACGACCAGCGGCAGCCCGCGTTCCCGGCTGCGCGCGAGCAGCCGGTCGAAGCTGCCGTTGCTCAACGTCATCCCGGTCGCCACCACCGCGTCGGCGACGTCGAGCACCTCGTCCATCTCGCGGCTGACCGGCTGCCCCCACTGCGTGGTGCGCAGGTTCAGGTCACACGGCAGGCACTCACCGCCGCGCTCGGTGATGGCCGCGACCAGCGGGTTCACCACGCCGATCAGGGCCACCCTGGCCCCGGGCCGGATGTCGAGCAGGCCGGCGATCGCCTCGTCGCGGGCGCGGGCCCGTACCTCGGGGGTACCGATCGGCAGCACCACCGGTTCGGCCCCGGCTTCGCGGTGTGGTCGCGCGTCGGCCAGGTACGCGTCGAGCGCGGCGATCCGCACCGGCAGCCGGTCGTCGGCGATCAGCTTGTCCAGCGGTTCGCCCGAAGCGGTGGCGCAGAAGCCGGCGTCCAGCTCGCCCTCCTCGAAGGAACAGGCGCCGAACCCGCTGCCGACGCGCAGCAGCAGGTAGTGGTTGCGGTAGGTGACCCCGCCGCCGGCCAGCCGGGTGGTGTGGTGCAGCCAGAACGCGCTCGTCACGGTGCGTTCGGCGGGTGCCGGGCCCAGGTCACCGGCGAGCACGGCTTCGGTCAGCGCGGAAACACTTTCCATTTTCGCTTTCCCTTTCATGGCAGGTCCGCCAGCAACTCCGGCCGGTAGGGCAGTTCGGCCAGCTGCGGGCGGCCCGCGGGCTGGAAGCAGAACAGCAGGGTGCGCCGGTCGCGGTCCCCGCGGTTGGGGGCCGACCGGTGCACGAGCGTGCCGGGGAACATCAGCACCGAACCGGCGGGCAGTTCGAGCACGCGCTCCCGCGACTCGTCCACTTTGGACGCATCCACCAGCAGGCCGGTGGGCTCGCGAAGGTCCCGCGGTGCCGGTCCGTCGAGGTGGCTGCCCGGGATCACGCTCAGCGCGCCGTTGCCCGCCCCCGCGTCGTCCAGGTAGATCAACGCGGTGGCGATGTCGTGCGCCCGCGGCCCGGCGCAGCAGTACCAGAACGGGAAGTCCTGGTGCCAGGCGAACTCCGAGCCGACCCCGGCCCGCTTGAAGTTCAGTTTGGACACGAACGGACCCGGCTCCGCCACGCCCAGCAGGTCCGCCATCGGCTCGGTGAGCCTGGCGTCCGTCCACAGTGCCTCGAACGCCGGGTGCAGGTGCGAGACCGGCGCGAGGCTGCGGATGGTGCCCGGCGCCTCCGGCTCCCAGTGCAGTTTGGTGCCGTCGACGCTTTCCAGCCGGTGCCCGTCCGGCCAGACCTCGACCGAGGTCCGGCCGGACGCCGCCTTCGCCAGCACTTCGCGCTGCACCGCTTCGGCGGCCTCGGCCAGCCGCGCGAGTTCGGCCCCGCCGAACAGTCCGGAAAGGACTCGGTAACCGGGATCGTTCACGCCACGCCCAGCACGTCGTGATCGCGGGCGCAGGCGGGCCGCCGCGCCCAGTCCATCGCCGACCACGGGCAGGCCAGCTCGCTGAGCACGCCGACCTCGCGCGGGCGCATGCGGTGCAGGTCGTGCGCCTCGCGGTGCCTGCTGTACGCCGATTCCGCGTACCGGTGCCCGGTGTCCGCGGCGAGGAACACGTGCAGCCGCTCCGGCTCGCGCTCGTGCTCCCAGTGCGCCGCCAGGTAGGCCGCGCCCGCCGACAACCCGGCGAACACCCCGCTGGAGCGCAGCAGGTCCACCGCGGCCGACATGGCGTAGTCGAAGGAGATCCAGTGGATCCGGTCGTACAGCTCGTGCCGCACGTTCTCGAACTCGATCGAGCTGCCGATGCCCGCGATGATCATCTCCGGATCGGCCACCCGCTCCGCGCCGAAGGTGACGCTGCCGAAGGGCTGCACGCCGATCAGCGTCACCTCGCGCCCCAGCTCGCCGAGGTAGGAGGCGATCGCCCCGGTCGACGCGCCGGTGCCGACCCCGCCGGAGAGGCTGAGCGGGCCGGGCGGCACCGCCCGGTCGATCTGCTCGGCCACCGCGCGGTAACCGAGGTAGTGGATCTCGTCGTGGTACTGCCGCATCCAGTGGTACGTCGGGTTGTCCCGCAGGATCTCGGTGATCCGCCGCACGCGCAGGCTCTGGTCGAGCTTCAGGCTGCGCGAGGGCTGCACCTGTTCGAGCGTGGCGCCCAGGATCTCCAGCTGCACCTTCAGCGTCGCGTCGATCGTGGTGGACCCGACGATGTGGCAGTGCAGGCCGTACCGGTTGCAGGCCAGCGCCAGCGCGTGCGCGTAGATCCCGCTGGAACTGTCGATCAGGGTGTCCCCCGGCCGCACGGCGCCGGTGTCGAGCAACCGCCGCACCGCGCCCAGCGCCGAGTAGATCTTCATCGTCTCGAAGCGCACGCAGAGCAGGTCCTCGCGGACGCGGATCAGGTCCGGCTCCTTGACCGCTTCGGCGAAATGGTCGTGCATCAGGCCGTGTCTCCCTTGGCGCGCAGGCGGAACAGGTAGGTCTGCACGTCGTCGTCGGGCCAGGTCCGGCGTTCGCGCACCTCGGGCACGAACCCGCTTTCGATGGCGTGCGCGATGATGTCGCGCAGGTTCGCCGTGTTGGACACGATGAGGTGGATCTCGCCGCCGGGCGCCAGCAGGTCGCGCGCGAGCACCTGGTCGAAGAACCGCGCGGTGATCCCGGCGCCGACGCAGACGTTGCGCACCACGTCCGGGTCCTGGCTGGTCTTCAGCGCGACGGCGGGCGGGTTGAAGGTGATCACGTCCGCCTGCGCCTTCTCCGGGAAGGCGGTGAACAGGTCGGAGACGATCGCGTGCAGCGGCGGGGTGTCCCCGACGAACCGGCGGTAGTGGTCCTCGGTCGCGGCCACGCTGGCCGGGTGCACGTCGAGCGCGTAGATCCGGGCCGCACCGGCGATCCCGGCGGTCACCGCCTCCACGCCGAGCCCCGAGCCCATCGCCACGTACGTCCTGCCCGCCACCGGGATCCGGCCGTCCAGCAGCCGGTCGTGGATCATCTTGCTGGTCTCGCCCGGCCGGAACACCCCGGGCGGCAGCTCGAACTCCCAGTCCCGGTAGGTGTGGGACCGCACCGTGTGCAGGTCGTTCCTCGGCGGGTTCACCTCGAGGATCTCGGCGGTGGACAGCGTGGGCGGCAGGCTCGCGTGCAGTGCCCAGGATTCTTCGCTCATACCGATTCCTTCCTGTCGAGGCTGGGACGGTCCCGTCCCAGCCCGGTGGCCATCCCGTCATCGAGCACCAGCACCTCGCTGGTCACCGCGGCGATGAGCCCGAGGTCGTGGCTGATCCACAGCAGGGCGGTGCCCCGCTGCTCGTTCAGCCGCGCGAGCAGGGTGGTCACCTTCCGCGCGGTGCCCGGGTCGAGCGCGGTGGTGATCTCGTCGCACACCAGCACCTCCGGTTCGGCGAGCAGGGCCCGCACGAGCGCGGCCCGTTGCAGCTCACCGCCGGAGAGGCCGTCCGGGTGCCGGGCGGCGGTCTCCTCGGTCACGCCCAGCTCGGCCAGCAGGTCCACGGCCTCCGCCCTGGCCGCCGCGGGATCCAGGCCGCGCAGGCGGACCCCGGTGCGGGCCACCTGGTCGAGCACCGGCCGCCGGTCGTCGAACGAACCGCGGACCTCCTGCCAGACGTACTGCACGCGGCGCCGGAGGTCCCGGCGGCGCTTGCGCAGCACCGGCAACGGCCGCCCGTCCAGCAGCAGTTCGCCGGTGTAGCGCTCGTGCAGGCCGGCGATGCACCGGGCGAGCGTGGTCTTCCCGCTGCCCGACGGCCCGACCACGCCGATCCGCCCGCCCGGCGGCAGCGCGAGATCGATGTCGCGCAGGATCGGCTGGCGCCCGCGCGGGCGCACCGACGCGGACAGCCCGCGCAGTTCGAGCAGCGCCTCGTCCGCCCCGGGTGCCGCCCAGTCGCCCGCCGGTGGGGCCACCTCGCCGAGCAACTCGTCCGGTGTACCCGACCCCGCCACCCGGCCGTGGTCGAGCAGCACCACGTGCTCGGCCAGCGCGCGCACCAGGTCGTGCTGGTGGCTCAGCAACAGGATGGCCAGCCCGGTCGCGGCGAGTTCGGCGAGTTCCCCGGCCAGCCGCAGCCGGGTGACCGTGTCGAGGCCGGTGCTCGGTTCGTCGAGCACGAGCACCCGCGGACCGCAGACCAGCGCCTGCGCGAGGGCCACGCGTTGCCGCTGGCCACCGGAGAACTGGTGCGGGAACCGCCTGAGCAGCTTGTGGTCCCCCGGCAGCTGAGCCGCGCGGACCGCCTCGGCGACAACGTCCTCAGTGGACTCGTTGGGCCGGTGCAGCTTCGCCAGTTCGCGCAGGGTGGTGCCGATCCGCCGGGCCGGGTTGAGCGCGCTGCCCGGGTGTTGCGGCAGGTAGGAGACCACTCCCCCGCGCAGCCCGCGCGGCAGTTCGCCGTCGAGCACCGCGGCACCGGCGACGGTCACCGATCCGGACAACCGCACCCCGGGCGCGGATTCGCCGAGCAGGGAAAGCGCCGCCGTGGTCTTCCCGCTGCCGGACGGCCCGACCAACGCGGTCACCTTACCCGGCCAGACCCGGAAACCGATGTCCCGCAGGAGGATCGCATCCCCGGCGCGGGCGGTCAGACCGTCCACTTCGACCAGTGCGCTCATGCCGCGACCACCTCCCGGCGGCCGGCGAGCAACCGGTCGGCGAGCAGGTTCAGCCCGAGCGTGAAGGCGACGATCATCAACGCCGGCGCGAGCACCGACCACGGTTGCAGGATCAGGCCCTCCCGGTTGCGCGAGACGGTCACCGCCCAGTCCGGTGAGGTCGGGTTCAGCCCGAGGCCGAGGAAGTTCGCCGACGCCACGATGAACACCGCGAGCGTGATGCGGGTGCCGATGTCGGCCAGCACCGGCGGCAGCGCCGAGCGCGCGATGAAGCCGAACTGGATGCGGGCCCACGATTCGCCCTGCATGCGCAACGCCTCCACGGTGGGCCCGCTCGCCGCGTCCAGCGCGGCCGCCCGCACCAGCCTCGCCACGGTCGGCACGTTGACCGCCCCGACCGCCAGCGCGATGGCCAGCGGATCCCCGCGCCAGCCGACCGCGACCACGCTGATCACCAGCAGCGAGGGCAGCGGCAGCAGGATGTCCAGCGGCCGGATCAGTGCCTCGTCCAGCACCCGGCGGCGGGTCGACGCGGCGACCAGCCCGATCAGGCCGCCTGCCAGATAAGCGAAAACCACCGCGAGCAACGCGACGCCGAGCGTGGTGCGGCCGCCGACGAGCAGCATGCCGAGCACATCCCGGCCGAGCCCGTCCGTGCCGAGCGGCCCGTCCCCGCTGTAGGGCAGCCCCGGCGGGCGCGAAACCGCGTCGGCCAGCAGCGGTCCGGCCAGCGCGATCAGCACCGGCACCCCCAGCAGTGCCACCGAAATCCCGGTCAGCAGGCGCTTCACCGCAGCACCTCCGTCCGCGGCACGAGCCGGTTGCAGACGAGGTCGGCGGCGAGGTTGACCAGCAGCGCGGCCACCGCCAGCACCAGCGTCAGCCCCTGCACCACCGGAACATCCCGCGCCTCGACTCCGTCGATCAGCGCGGTGGCGAAGCCGGGGATGGCGAAGATCGCCTCCACCACCAGCACGCCACCGAGCAGGTTGTCGCCGACGCGCGCCAGTTCCTGCACCCCGGGCACCGCCGCGTTCGGCAGCACGTGCCGCAGCAGCAACGACTTCCGCGGCACGCCGAGCCGTCGCGCCTGCACCACGTACCCGGCGTGCAGCGAGGTGATCGTGCCCGCGCGGATCTGCCGCGAGAGCGTGCACACCGTGCGGAGGAACAACACCAGCACCGGCAGCACCAGCAGTTCGGGGCTGGTCAGCAGGTCCTCGCCGGTGGCCCCGACCCAGGTCGCGGGCAGCCAGCCGAGTTGCAGCGACAGCACCGAGATCAGCAGCAGCGCCAGCACGAAGTCCGGGATCGCGGTGAGCACCAGGGTGATCGAGGTGATCGCCCGGTCGAGCCTGCCGCCCTCGAACACCCCGGCCAGCGCGCCGAGCAGCGCGGCCAGCGGCACCACCACGGCCAGCGTGGCCGCCGCGAGCACCAGCGTGGCGCCCACCGAACCCCGGATGATCTCGGCCACCGGCTGCCCGTTGACCAGCGACGCGCCCAGGTCGCCGGTGAGCACCCCGCCGGCCCAGTCGAAGAACCGCTCCACCGCGGGCCGGTCGAGCCCGAGCTCGGCACGCAGGACGGCCACCTGCTCCGGGGACGCGCTCTCGTCGAACCGCACGTCGGCGGCGTCACCCGGCAGCAGCGCGGTCAACGCGAAGACCAGCACCGAGAGCACCATCACCTGCACCACGGCCAGGCCCAGCCGCTGTGCGACGTATCCGCGCACCGCCTCAGCCCAGCCACACCTTGTCGAACCGGGCCCAGTTCACCGTGTTCGGCGGCACCGGCTGGACCCCGTGCACGTTCGCGGCCACCGCGGTGATCCAGTCCGGGTGACCCCACGCGAGCAGGCCGCCGCGGTCGTGGAGGTCGCGCTGCAGGTCGTGGTAGAGCTTCGTCCGCTCCGCCTCGTCCACAGTGGACTGCGCTTTGGCGAAGGCGGCGTCGAACTCGGGGCGCTTCCACGCGGTGGCGTTGAACGGGGAGGTGGAGAGCAGGCGCGAATTGATGTAGTCCGGGATCGGCGCTGCCCCGGCCCGGTGGCTGCCGAGCACGCCGGTGGTCAGCTGGTCCTTGAAGTAGGTCTCCGCGGCACCGGTGACCACCTCCACCCGCATCCCGGCCTCGCCGGCCTGTTCGGCGAAAAGCGTTGCGGCGTCGACAAAACCGGCGGAGACGGTGGAGGTGAAGAACTGCACGGGCTGGTTGAGCACGCCCGCTCTGGTCAGCAGCGAACGCGCCTCGGCGACGTCACGCGGGCGCTGCGGCAGGGTGTCGTTGTAGTAGCGGTACCCCTTGCCGAACAGGTCGTTGCCGGGCACGCCCTTGCCGCCGAGCACCACCTCGACCAGCCGCGGCCGGTCGGCCAGCAGCTTGAACGCCAGTGCCACGTCGGGGTTGTCGAACGGCGGCCGGTCGGTCTTGAGCACGAACGCCTGCGTGGTGCTCCCCGGCGCGGCCACGATCTTCACCGTGCGCCCGGCTTCGGCCGTCCGGGCGAAGGTCGGTGACATCTCGTGCGCGTACTCGGCCTGTCCGCCCTGCACCGCGTTCGCCCGCGCGTCCGCGTCGGCCGAGAGGACGTGCAGTTCGTCGAGCAGCGGCGCGCCCTCCCAGTGCTCGTCGAAGCGGCGGGCCACCATCGACCGGCCGGGGTCGAACGAGACGAACCGGAACGGGCCGGTGCCCACGGGGTTCGCCGGATCGGCGTAACCGGTGCGCACGATCGCCGCGCCGGTGGTGGCCAGCAGCGCGGGCAGTTCCGCGGACGGCGTGCTGGTCACCAGTTCCACCGTGCGCGGATCGACCACTCGCGACCGTCCGATGTCGATGGCCGAAAGGGACTGCCGCGCCAGCCGGTCGCCCGCCGCCGGGTCGAGGATCCTGGCCAGGCTGAACAACACGTCTTCGCCGGTCAGCGGCGCGCCGTCGTGGAACACCGCCTGGCGCAGGGTGAACCGCCACACCGTGGCGTCCGCATTGGACTCCCAGCGCTCGGCCAGCCGGGGCACCGGGGCCAGGTCGTCGCCGAGTTCGGTGAGCTTGTCGAAAACCGCCTTGTGCCGGGCCTGGTCGATGAACAGGTTCTGCGCGTGCGGGTCGAGGGTCTCCTTGGTACCGCCGCCGGTGAACAACGCCCGCAACCGCCCGCCCCGCTTCGGCTCACCGGCCCCGCTCGCACTCTCCGCACCACCGCACCCGCCGAGCACCAGTGCCGCACCTGCCGAAATCCCGAGAAATCCCCGCCGCGTCAGGGCGATCGGCATGACGGCTCCTCCATTTCCCGCGGCGGGCGCCGCGCCTGCGAAGAATCGTCGGCGAGAAAGCGGAGCGGGGAAAACCCGCCGAACGACTTAACGCATGCACCAATCAGGTGAGATCTCCCCAACTGCGGCGATAATGACAGGTAACGAAAATCATTGTCAAGTACGAAGAATCTAATATGTGCATCCGAGCAGATGACAAAAGGGCCGTGCCCGCTCCCGGTTACCGAAAGCGAGCACGACCCTTTGGTCGCGGAAAACCGAATTTCAGGCGGGGGTGGGCGCCTTCCGCACCCCGTCGGCCAGTTCACCGGAGAGCGCCCGCACCGCGTCCACGCCCGCACCGGCGGCGGTGACCAGCGCGGAACCGACGATCACCGCGTCGGCGAACCCGGCCACCTCGGCGGCCTGCGCCCCCGAGCGCACCCCGAGCCCGACCCCGATCGGCAGGTCCGTGTGCGTCCTGGCGCGTTCGACCAGCTTGGCCGCGGCGGCGTCCACGGTCTCGCGCACCCCGGTGACGCCCATCAGCGCGGTCGCGTAGACAAAACCGGTGCTCGCCTGGACCGTGCTGTGCACGCGCTCCTCGGTCGACGAGGGCGCGATCAGGAAGATGCGGTCCAGTCCGTGCGCCTCGGAGGCGGCGAACCAGTCCTCCGCCTCGTCCGGGATCAGGTCCGGGGTGATCATGCCCAGCCCGCCGGCGGCGGCCAGGTCGCGTGCGAACGCGTCCACGCCGTAGCGGTGCACCGGGTTCCAGTAGGTCATCACCACGGCCTTGCCGCCGCGGGCGGAGACCGACTCGACCACCTCGAACAGGTGCTTGAGCCGGAAGCCACCGGCCAGCGCGGCGTCCGCGGCGGCCTGGATGGTCGGCCCGTCCATCACCGGGTCGGAGTAGGGCACGCCCACCTCGACCAGGTCGGCGCCGCCGTCGATGATCGCCGAGAGCAGGTCCTTCGAACCGTCCACGGTCGGGTAACCGGCCGGCAGGTAGCCGACCAGCGCGGCCCGGTTCTCCGCCTTGGTCCGGCGGAAGACCTCGTCCAGCTCGCTCACGACAGCTCCTCCTCGGGCACCAGGCCGAAGAACTTCGCCGCGGTGTCCATGTCCTTGTCGCCGCGACCGGAGAGGTTCACCACGATCAGGCCGTCCTCGCCGAGCTCCTGGCCCAGCTTGATGGCCCCGGCCAGGGCGTGCGCCGACTCGACGGCCGGGATGATGCCCTCGGTCCGCGAGAGCAGCTTCATCGCCTCCATCGCCTCGGCGTCGGTCACCGCGCGGTACTCGGCCCGCCCGGTGTCCTTGAGCCACGAGTGCTCGGGGCCGACGCCGGGGTAGTCCAGCCCGGCGGAGATCGAGTAGGCCTCGATGGTCTGGCCGTCCTCGTCCTGCAGCAGGTAGGACAGCGCGCCGTGCAGCATGCCGGGGGTGCCCTCGGTCAGCGTGGCGCCGTGCTCCCCGCTGTCCAGGCCCTTGCCGCCCGGCTCCAGCCCGACCAGCCGGACCCCGGGGTCGTCGATGAAGCCGTGGAAGATGCCGATGGCGTTCGAGCCGCCGCCGACGCACGCCGCGACCACGTCCGGCAGACGACCGGCCTGTTCCAGGATCTGACGGCGGGCCTCCTCACCGATGATCTTGTGGAAGTTGCGCACCATCACCGGGAACGGGTGGCCACCGGCCGCGGTGCCCAGCAGGTAGTGCGTCGTGTCGACGTTGGTCACCCAGTCGCGCAGGGCCTCGTTGATCGCGTCCTTCAGCGTCCGCGAACCGGTCTTGACCGGGATCACCTCGGCGCCGAGCAGCTTCATCCTGGCCACGTTCAGCGCCTGGCGCTGGGTGTCCACCTCGCCCATGTAGACCACGCAGTCGAGGTCCAGCAGCGCGCAGGCGGTGGCGGTGGCCACCCCGTGCTGACCGGCGCCGGTCTCCGCGATGACCCGCTTCTTGCCCATCCGGCGGGTGAGCAGCGCCTGGCCCAGCACGTTGTTGATCTTGTGCGAACCGGTGTGGTTGAGGTCCTCGCGCTTGAGGAAGATCCGGGCGCCACCGGCGTGCGCGGCGAACCGCGGCGCCTCGGTGAGCAGCGACGGGCGACCGGCGTAGTCCCGCAGCAGCCGGGCGAACTCCCCGGTGAACTCCGGGTCGAGCCGCGCCTTGTCGTACTCCGCGGACAGCTCGTCCATCGCCGCGATCAGCGCCTCCGGCATGAACCGGCCGCCGTACGGGCCGAAGTGGCCCTTGGCGTCCGGGTCGTGCTCGGTGCGCTCGTGCTGCTTCGTCGGCTCCGCTTCGCTCATCGGCTGGGCCTCGGGCACGCCGGGTGCGAACCGGCGGTGACCAGCTTCACCAGCGCCGCCTTCGGGTCGTCGGAAGCGACCAGGCCCTCACCGACCAGCACCGCGTCCGCGCCCTGGCCCGCGTAGGACATCAGGTCGCCCGGCCCGCGCACGCCCGACTCGGCGACCTTGTACACGTCCATCGGCAGCCCGGGGGCCAGCCTGCTGAACACGTCCCGGTCCACCTCGAGGGTGTGCAGGTTGCGCGCGTTCACGCCGATCACCGAGGCACCGGCTTCGAGCGCGCGGTCGGCCTCCTCGGCGTTGTGGATCTCCACCAGCGCCGTCATGCCGAGCGACTCGACCCGGTCCAGCAGGGCCACCAGCGCGTTCTGCTCCAGCGCCGCCACGATCAGCAGCACCATGTCCGCGCCGTGCAGGCGGGCCTCGTGCACCTGGTACGGGCTGACCACGAAGTCCTTGCGCAGGATCGGGACGTCCACCGCGGCGCGCACCGCGTCCAGGTCGGCCAGCGAACCGCCGAAGCGGCGCTGCTCGGTCAGCACGCTGATCACCCGCGCACCGGCGTCGGCGTAGTCCTTGGCCAGCGCCGCGGGGTCCGCGATCGAGGCCAGTTCACCCTTCGACGGGCTGCGCCGCTTGACCTCGGCGATCACGCCGATGCCCGATTCCCGCAGGGCGGCCATCACGTCGCGCGGCGGCGCGACCTCGGCGGCCCGGCGCTTCAGCTCGTCGAACGGGAGCTCCGCCTCGCGGGTGGCGAGGTCGGCACGGACGCCTTCGACGATGTCTTCGAGAACAGTCACCGGACGGCCCTGCCTACCGGTGTGTGCACCGCTTTCCTCGCAAGCTCGCTCACAAAAACCTTCCCCTTCCCGCCGGAAAGATGCTAACCCGCGCAGTTTGACCGACCGGTCCCGGGTCCATCGTCGGTTTGTCAACCCTCATCGACCGGTCGTGGGATCTTCGCCTTCGGACAGCGCGTCCCAGAGCTCTGTATCGGCGTCGCGCGCGGGACGTTTCCCGCCCGGTGCGGAGTACTTGGCGCCCAGCCGCGGCAGGCGTCCTGCCTCGCGCACGCCCAGCCCGCCACCGGCGAGCACCAGGAGGCCGCCGAGCAGGGCCAGCCCCCAGCCGGTGACGCGCATGTCACCGGCCAGGTTCAGCAGCACGACCAGGCAGGCGGCCAGCCCGGTGGCGGCCAGCACCAGCGCCACCACCCGGCGGGCCCAGCCCGAGGTGGCCACCATGCCCGCGATCCCGGCGGCCACCAGCACCGCCAGCGGAACCAGCGCGGGCAGGTGATCGGCCCCGGTCACCACCTGCGGCGGCACGCCGGGCAGGTCCGAGCGGGGGCGTTCGAGCCAGGTCAGCATGGACGACCCCCACAGCGCCAGGGCACCCAGCCCGAGCAGCAGCACGATCATCCACAAAGGACGCTTAGTGGTTGCCATCGGAAGTCCTTCGCAGGCGTCGGCAGATCCAGGTTTCCGCTGGGCGTGCGTCCAGCGGGAAGCCGGGGCGGGGTCAGACACCTGCGGGGTCACTCGCTTCCTCGATCACCCCGGCCGGTGCCAGCGTTTGCGCGGCGGCCACCGCCGACAGCACGGTCCGGGCCTTGTTCAGCGACTCGTTGTCCTCGTAGCCGGGATCCGAGTCTGCCACCACGCCCCCACCGGCCTGCACGTGCGCCACCCCGTCGCGCACCAGCGCGGTGCGGATGGCGATGGCGGTGTCCGCGTCACCGGCGAAGTCCAGGTAGCCGACCACACCCCCGTACAACGCGCGCCGGGTGGGCTCCAATTCCTCGATCAGCTCCATCGCGCGCACCTTCGGCGCACCGGACAGCGTGCCCGCCGGGAAGCAGGCGGTGACCGCGTCGAAGGCGGTCTTGCCGTCGGCCAGCTCACCGGTGACGGTGGAGACGATGTGCATCACGTGGCTGTAGCGCTCGATGGTGAAGAAGTCGACCACGCGCACGGTGCCCGCCTTGCACACCTTGCCCAGGTCGTTGCGGCCGAGGTCGACCAGCATCAGGTGCTCGGCGCGCTCCTTCTCGTCGGCGAGCAGGTCCTTGGCCAGCTGCGCGTCCTCCTCCGGATCGGCCCCACGCCACCGGGTGCCCGCGATCGGGTGAGTGGTAGCCCGGCCGTCGCGCACGGTGACCAGCGACTCGGGGCTGGACCCGACGATGTCGAAACCCTCCATCCGCAGCAGGTACATGTACGGGCTGGGGTTCGAGGTGCGCAGCACGCGGTAGATGTCGAGCGCGTCGGCGCCGGTCTCGATCTCGAACCGCTGCGAGGGCACGATCTGGAAGGCCTCGCCGGCGCGGATCGCCTCGACCGCCTTCTCCACTGCCTGGTGGAAGTCCGCCTTGCTGCGGCGGCGGGTGAACTGCGGGGCGGGCCGGTCGAACACCGCGTTGGTGGCCGGGGCGTGCACCGCGAGCTGCTCGGTCATCGCCTGGAGCCGGGCAAGCGCGTCGTCGTAGGCGGCGTCCACCCGCTCGCCGGAGTCGTCCCAGTTGACCGCGTTCGCGATCAGCGTCACCGTGCCCTCGTGGTGGTCGAGCGCGGCGAGGTCGGTGGCCAGCAGCATGGTCAGCTCGGGGATGTCGAGGTCGCGCTCGGCCAGCTCCGGCAGCTTCTCCAGCCAGCGGACCGCGTCGTAGCCGATGTAGCCGACCAGGCCGCCGGTCAGCGGGGGCAGGCCGGGCAGCGGTTCGGTGTGCAGTGCTTCGAGCGTGGCGCGCAGCACGGTCAGCGGGTCGCCGTCGGCGGGCAGGCCGACCGGGGGCGTGCCGGTCCACACGGCCTCGCCATCGCGCACGGTCAGCGCGGCCGGGCTGTTCACCCCGACGAACGACCAGCGCGACCAGGAGGCGCCGTTCTCCGCCGACTCGAACAGGAAGGTGCCCGGCCGGTCGGCGGCCAGCTTGCGGTAGACGCCGACCGGGGTCTCCCCGTCGGCGAGCAGGCGGCGGACCACCGGGATGACCCGGCGCGACTCGGCGAGCGCGCGGAACTCCTCCCTGGTGGGGCTGACCTCGCCGAGGCCGGTGGCGACGGAGGAGGCGGCGGTGTCGGTGCGGGAGCTGACCATGCGCCACATTGTGCCGCCGGGTGCGGGTGCGCGTGGGCGGAGGTGCGGGTACACCGGCGTGTACAATTCATTGAACGTTGAACTATTGCTGAGTGGAAGGACGGGTGGCGTCATGACGGAGGCGTCCGCGAAGCGCCGGGGCCGCCGCCCGGCCGGCGAGGACACCCGCGAAGCGATGCTGACCGCCGCCCGCGAGCTGTTCGGCGAACTCGGGTACGAGGGTGCGACCGTGCGCGCGATCGCCCAGCGCGCCGGGGTCGACGCGGCCATGGTGAACCACTGGTTCGGCGGCAAGCAGGGGCTGTTCGCCCAGGCCGTGCTGCAGTTGCCGTTCGACCCGGTGCAGTTGTTCGGCCAGGTCTTCGAGCAGGGGCCGGTGGAGGAACTGGGCGAGCGGATCGTGCGGACGTTCCTCACCCGCTGGGACGAGAGCGGCGGGGGCGCCTTCGCCGCGCTGATCCGGAGCGTGGCCGGGCACGAGCAGGTCGCCACGGCGTTGCGGACGTTGTTCCTGGAGAACATCTTCACCCGGCTCGCCGACCGCGTCAGCGTCGACCGGCTGCCGTTCCGGGCTTCGCTGTGCGCGGCGCAGGTGGTCGGCATGGGCATGGTCCGGTACGTGGCGAAGTTCGAGCCGATGGTGTCGGCGGACCGCGAGGAGATCGTCGCCGCGGTGGCGCCGACCCTGCAGCGCTACCTGACCGGCGACATCGGCCACGGCTAGGCCGAGCGGTGCAGGGCGGTCACCATGGTCCAGATCCGCGTGGCCACCTCGGCGTCGGTGCCGGGGACCAGGCCGTGCAGGCGGCCGCCGAGCACGCCGGTGAAGGTGGCCGCGACGGCGCTCGCGATGGCCTCGTCCCCCGGCACCTCACCGCGTTGACGGCGTTCGGCGAGTGCCCGGTCCCGTAGTTCGCCGTGCAGGGCCTCGCCCAGCGGGCCACCGCCGCCCGGGCCGATCAGGCTCCGGTAGACCTCACCGCGTTCGGACACCGAGCCGAGCAGCCCGGCCAGCACCGCGGGCGGGTCGGCCGAGGCGTGCAGCGCGTCGACCGCCTCCCGCAGCAGTTCCGCGCAGGCGTCCACGGCGAGCGCCGACAGGTCCTCGTAGTGCAGGTAGAACGTGCCCCGCGAGACACGCGCGAGCCGGGTCACCCGCGCCACGCTCACCTCGCCGAGCGGCCGGTCCGCACAGGCGTCGAACAGCGCGGCGCGCAATCGGGCACGGGTACGGGCGGCACGGGGATCGGGAGGCACCACCTCAGCTTGCGACGAGCACCGCCACCAGCGCCAGCGTCCCGGGCACCACCTGCACGAACAGGATCCGGCGGCTGGCCGTGAGCGCCCCGTAGATCCCCGCCACGATCACGCAGACCAGGCCGTACACCTGGAACTGGAAGCCGCCGCCGAGCAGGCCCCACGCCAGTGCCGCGGCCAGGAAACCGTTGTACAGCCCCTGGTTCGCCGCCAGCGCCGCGGTCTGCTCGGCGAACTCCTCGGTCAGCCCGAACGCCTTCCGCCCGCGCGGGGTCTTCCAGAGGAACATCTCCAGCACCAGGATGTAGACGTGGAGCAGGGCCACCAGGCCGACCAGTACCTCCGCCACCACCCGCATGACCGCGCCGCCTTTCGCACAGGCTTTCTGAACACCTGTACATTAGCACTGGTCAGAGCAGTCGGCGCGCCTCCGTGTCGAAGCAGCTGCGGGTGCCGGTGTGGCACGCGGGCCCCTCCTGGACCACGCGCACGAGCAGGGTGTCGGCGTCGCAGTCGTGCCGGACCTCCTGGACGTGCTGCACGTGCCCCGAGGTCTCGCCCTTGATCCACAACTTCCCGCGGCTGCGGGAGAAGTACGTGCCGCGCCGGGTGGTCAGCGTCAGCTCCAGCGCCTCTTCGTTCATCCAGGCGACCATCAGCACGTCGTTGCTCTCGTGGTCGACGACCACCGCGCAGACCAGCCCGTCGGCGTTGAACTTGATGCGTTCGGCCAGGTTCACGCCTTCGCACTCCCCACGTGCCGCAGCACCGGGCGGCTGCTCAGCAGCACCCCGGCGTAGATGTAGCCCGCCGCGGCGAGCCCGAAGAAGATCCGCAGCCACCACAGCGTGCCCGCCAGCATGCCGAACGCGTGCTGCAGCGCCATGATGGCGATCACCGCGTACCCGATGTACCGCGAGAACTGCGAAAACCGCGGGAACCGGCCGGGCACCGCGAGGCCGCCGGCCACGATCGCGCCGAGCACCAGCGCGGTCACCGGCACAAACAGCACCCGGACCGTGGACCCGGGTGCGGACAGCAGGATCAGCGAGATCAGGATGTGCACCAGTGCGATGCCGACCAGCAGGCCGGTGATCACCTTCACCTCGAGCGGCGCGGTCCAGCGGTTCATCGGACCACCACCCCGCCCGCGCGCAGCACGTCCTTGACCGCGCCGATGGTGAACTGTCCGAAGTGGAACACGCTGGCCGCGAGCACCGCGTCCGCCCCGGTTTCCACCGCGGGCAGGAAGTGCTCCAGCGCACCGGCCCCGCCGCTGGCGATCACCGGCACCCGCACCGCCTTGCGCACCAGCCCGATCAGCTCCAGGTCGAACCCGGCCTTGGTGCCGTCGGCGTCCATCGAGTTGAGCAGGATCTCGCCGACGCCCAGCTCCTCGCCCCTGGCCGCCCACTCCACCGCGTCGATGCCGGTGCCCTTGCGGCCACCGTGCGTGGTCACCTCGAACCCGGACTCGGTCTCCGGCGTGCGGCGAGCGTCCACCGAGAGCACCACGCACTGCGAGCCGAACCGGCGCGAGGCCTCGTGCAGGAACTCGGGTCGCGAGATGGCGGCGGTGTTGATGCTCACCTTGTCCGCCCCGGACCGCAGCAGCTTGTTCACGTCGTCGTTCGTCCGCACGCCGCCGCCGACGGTGAGCGGGATGAACACCTGCTCGGCCGTCCGGCGCACCACGTCGAAGGTGGTCTCCCGGTCCCCGGAGGAGGCGGTCACGTCGAGGAAGGTCAGCTCGTCGGCGCCCTCGGCGTCGTACCGGCGCGCGAGCTCGACCGGATCCCCGGCGTCGCGGAGGTCCGCGAAGTTGACACCCTTGACCACCCGTCCCGCGTCCACGTCGAGACACGGGATCACCCTCACCGCTACGGACATGGCGCTCAGGGTACGTGTTCACCCATCGGTTACCCCGCGAGCCTAACGTCCGTCCGTGCGCATCACACCGCTCGTCCTCATCGTCCCCCTCCTCCTCGGTGCGGCGCCCGCGCAGGCGAGCCCGCTCCCCCGGCCGGTGTCGCAGACCAGAGCCTACGTCGACGACCCCGCGGCCAGCCCGGCCAACGCCGACGCCGACGACCCGGCGATCTGGGTCAACCGCGCGAACCCGGCCCGCAGCCTCGTGCTCGGCACGCTCAAGGAAGGCGGGCTCGCCACCTTCGACCTGCGTGGACGCGAGCTGGCCGTGCTGCCCGCTCCCCCGCCGCCGACGCCGGACGCCGCGCCCGGCCGGTTCAACAACGTCGACGTGGTCGACGACCTCGCGGTGGTCAGCGACCGCGGCCGCGACCGGATCCGGGTCTACCGGATCGGCCAGGACCGGCAGCTCACCGACGTCACCGATCCCGCCGCACCACCGGTCTTCTCCGCCGACGAGTCCGAAGTGGACGAACAACGCACGGCATACGGGCTGAGCGCGGCGAAGGTCGGCGGGCAGCGCGTGGTCGCGGTGAGCAGGCGGCACGAGACGCGCGTCGCGCTGCTCCGGCTGGTCGACCTGCCGGGCGGCCGGGTGGGCACCGCGCCACTGACCACAGTGGACCTACCGGCGGAGTTCCCGCTGCCGGACGGCACCACCTGGACGCCCTGCGCCGAACCGGGTGAGCGCCCGCAGGTCGAGGGCATGGCACTGGACCCCGCGCACCACGTGCTCTACGCGGCGCAGGAGGACGTCGGCATCTGGCGCATCCCGCTCGGCGGGGCACCCGAACTGCTGGACAAGGTCCGTTCCTTCGGCGCTCCGGCGCGCTACGACGAGGAAACCGAGGAATGCGTGCCCGACGGTCCCGACCCCGGGTTCGGCGGCACCCGGCTGACCGCCGACGCCGAGGGGCTGACGATCGCCGAAGGACCGCACGGCACCGGGCAGCTCTACGCCTCCAGCCAGGGCGACTCGCGCTTCGTCGTCTACGACCGCACGGGCGGCAACAAGCCGCTGTCCGAGTTCACCGTGGGCGCCACCGCGCGGACCGATTCGGTCGAGCACTCCGACGGCGCCGCCATCACCACCACGCCGCTCGGCCCGGACTTCCCGCGCGGCCTGCTCGTCCTGCACGACGGCGAGCGGCGCCCGGAGCAGGGTGGCCCGACCACGGGATTCGTCTACCTGCGGCGGTGAGGCGGGTACGGTGACCACCATGGCATCCGAGCTGGAACGACTGGCCGCGGAGAAGTACGTGGTGGTCACCACCTTCCGCAAGAACGGCACGCCGGTGCCCACCCCGGTCTGGATCGCGCGCCACGACGGCGAACTGGTGCTGTGGAGCGAGCGCACCGCGGGCAAGGTCAAGCGGCTGCGCAACGACCCGAGGGTGGCCGTCCAGGCCAGCGACTTCGGTGGCAAGAAGACCCACGGCGACAAGGTGTCCGGCAAGGCCCGCCTGCTCGACGACGACGAGACCGAGCAGGTGCGCAGCGCGATCGCACGCACCTACGGCATCGTCGGCCGGGTGACCATGTTCTTCAGCAGGCTGCGCGGGCGTCAGCGCACCATCGGCATCGCCATCACGCTGGACGAGTGAGGTTCAGGAACGCACCGCGGCCAGCGCGTCGGGCAGGGTGAACGCCCCGGCGTAGAGCGCCTTGCCGACGATCGCGCCCTCCACCCCGTCGCGCTCCAGCTCGGCCAGCGCCCGCAGATCGTCCAAACTGGACACTCCGCCGGAGGCGATCACCGCGGCGTCGGTGCGGGCGGTGACCTCGCGCAGCAGGTCCACGTTCGGCCCGGTGAGCATGCCGTCCTTGCTCACGTCGGTGACCACGTAGCGCTGCGCGCCGTCGCGGTCGAGGCGCTCGAGCACCTCCCAGAAGTCGCCGCCGTCCTTGGTCCAGCCGCGCGCGGCGAGCCGGTGGCCCGCCTCGGTGATGCGCACGTCCAGCCCGATGGCCACGCGGTCGCCGTACGTGGCGACCACCTTGGCGGTCCACTCCGGGTCCTCCAGCGCCGCGGTGCCGAGGTTCACCCGGCGGCAGCCGGTGGCCAGCGCGGCCTCCAGGGAGGCGTCGTCGCGGATGCCGCCGGAGAGCTCGACTTGAACGTCCAGTTCGCCGACCACGCGGGCGAGCAGCTCGCGGTTGGAGCCCTTGCCGAAGGCGGCGTCCAGGTCGACCAGGTGCACCCACTCGGCACCGTCCCGCTGCCAGGCCAGCGCGGCCTCGAGCGGATCACCGTAGGAGGTCTCGGTACCGGCCTCGCCCTGCACCAGGCGCACGGCCTGGCCATCGGCGACGTCAACAGCGGGAAGGAGCTGGAAAGTCACGCGGCAACTATAGAACCCGGGAGCCCGGCCGCCGGGTCAGAGGGTGCCGAGCCAGTTCTTCAGCAGGGTGGCCCCCGCGTCCCCCGACTTCTCGGGGTGGAACTGGGTGGCCGACAGCGCGCCGTTCTCGACCGCGGCGACGAAGGCCTCACCGTGGTGGGACCAGGTGACCAGCGGCTGCTGCCCGGCCAGGCCGGAGTCCAGCTCCCACGACCGCGCCGCGTACGAGTGCACGAAGTAGAACCGGGTGTCCGCGTCCAGCCCGGCGAACAACCGCGACTCCGCGGGCGCGCTCACCGTGTTCCAGCCCATGTGCGGCAGCACGGGCGCGGTCAGCTGGTCGACCGTGCCGGGCCACTCCCCCGCGCCCTCGGTCTCCTCGCCGTGCTCGACCCCGCGCTCGAACAGGATCTGCATGCCGACGCAGATGCCCAGCACCGGGCGGCCACCGGCGAGCCGCTTGCCGATGATCCGCTCACCATGGACCTCGCGCAGCCCGGCCATGCACGCGGAGTACGCACCGACGCCCGGCACCACCAGGCCGTCGGCGGCCAGGGCCGCTTCGGCGTCGGCGGTCACTTCGACATCGGCCCCGACGCGCCGCACGGCGCGTTCGGCGGACCGGAGGTTGCCCGAACCGTAGTCCAGGATCACGACACGAGGCACCCCACCAGGCTAGCCGGTGACGCGGGCCGCCCTGGCGACGGGCAACAACACCAGCGCGAACCCGGCCAGCACCCCGAACCCACCGGACGGCCCGAGCCCGGCGAGCAGCGCACCCACCAGCACCGCGCCCGCGCCCTGCCCGGCGTCGAAGGCGAGGTTCCACACCACCCCGGCCGCCCCCGGCGGGACCCGGGCGAACATCACCACCAGCGCGTCGTTCTGCACCACGCCGAACCCGGCACCGAACACCGCGCCCCCGGCGATCGCCGCGGTCAGCGCCAACGGCCCGCCGATCGGGGCGGTCACCGCGAACACCGCCATGCCGAGCCCGAGCACCACGGTGGCCACGCCGAGCATGCCGCCGGACCCGCTCACCCGGTGCGCGAACAGGCCCGCCGACCACCGGCCGAGCAGGGCCGCGCCGGTGACCACGAACAAGGTCGCCGAGACCGCGGCGGGCGGCCCGTTCAGCACCAGCGGGACGAAGGTGGCCATCGCACCGAGGCCGACCGCACCGCTGAACATCACCAGCCCCGGCCGCCAGGTCCGGGTGGTGACCGCTCGCCAGCGCACCGCCGGGCCGCTGTCGCCGGGCAGCAGCTTCGGCAGCGACAGCAGCGGCAGGACCCCGGCCAGCGGCAGCGCGGTGGCCACCAGGAACACCTCGGTGAAGCCCCAGGTCCCGGCCGCCCAGGTGCCCGCGGCCAGGCCGAGCAGTTGCGGCAACCCGGTGGCCAGGCCGTACCAGCCGGACCCGCGGGCGGCCGAGGACGCGGGCAGCAGTTCGCCGATCAGCGCGCTGCCGCACACCGAGACGAGCCCGAACCCGAGGCCGCGCACCAGCGAGACGGCGAGCACCCCCGGCCAGTCCGTGGTCAGCACCAGCAGGGGCGCGGGCAGGCCGAGCAGCAACCCGCCCGCCGCGGTCACCAGCCGGTAGCCGAACCGCGCGGCCAGCGCGGGCACCACGGTCTGGGCGGCGACCGTGGCTCCCATGAACACCCCGGTCGCCGCACCCGCGGCGAACTCGCCGGCGCCCTGGCGCACCACCCACAGCGGGACCACCGAGAGCAGCAGGGCGTACCCGGTGAACAGCAGGGCGGTGCTCAGCAGCACCAGGCGGAAATCGCGGTGGCGAAGGGGACTCAGAGAGTTTCCTTCGACCGCGTGCCGGCCAGTCGCTCGGCCGCGTCGGCCTCGGCCAGGTCGGCGGCCGCGAGGCGCTCGGCGTCCGGCTGGCCGCCGTGCAGCAGCCGCGCCACCTCACCGCGCAGCGAGACGAACTCCGCCGACTCGCGCGTGGTGATCTGGTCGCGTTCGGCGGGCAGGCCCACCTTCAGGTCGGCGACGATCTTCGCCGGCGACTTCGACAGCACCAGCACCCGGTCGCTGAGGTACACGCTCTCGTCGATGTCGTGGGTGACCAGCAGCACCGTGCTGCCGCGCTCGCGCTGCACGGTCCGCAGCAGGTCCTCCAGCTCGAACCGGGTCTGCGCGTCCACCGAGGCGAACGGCTCGTCCATCAGCAGCAGCGCCGGCTCCGAGGCCAGCGCCCTGGCGATGGACACCCGCTGCTGCATGCCGCCGGAGAGCTGCGAGGGGTACTTGCCGCCGATGTCGGGCAGGTTGACCGAGGCCAGCGCCTCGTCGGCCCGCCGCTGCCGCTCGGCCTTGCTCAGCCCGCGCCAGCGCAGCGGGAACTCCACGTTCGCCCGCACGCTCAGCCACGGGAACAGCGAGCGGCTGTAGTCCTGGAACACCACGGCCAGGTCGTCGGGCACGCCGTCGATCAGGTCGCCGTGCAGCCGGACCTCACCGGCCGACGGCTTGATCAGCCCGGCCACGCAGCGCAGCAGGGTGGACTTGCCGCAGCCGGACGGGCCGACGATGCAGGCCAGCTCCCCCGCTTCCACGGTGAACCGCAGGTCGTCGACCACGGTGTGGACCTTGTCGCCGTTACCGTATCGGTGGCTGAGGCCGGCGACGTCGAGCATGGTTGGCACAGGACTCATCCTCCGAGATTGGCGTCTTGCTGGGCACGCGAGGGCTGCCAGCGCAGCACCCGGCGCTCCACGGCGAGCAGGGCGGTGTTGAACCCGTAACCGAGGATGCCGAGCAGCACGATCCACGCCCACATGCCGGGGAAGTCGAAGATCTGACGCGAGGAGTTCAGCGCGTAGCCGATGCCGTCGAAGGCACCGATCAGCTCCGAGACCACCATCAGGATCATCGAGATGGACAGGCTCAGCCGCAACCCGGCGAAGATCTTCGGCGAGGCGGCGGGCAGCACCACCAGCAGCAGCCAGTACCGCCGCGGGCTGCGGAACGAGCGCGCGGTGTCCACCTTGACCGCGTCCACCGAGCGGACCCCGTCCACGGTGTTGAGCAGAATCGGGAACAACGCGCCGAAGATGATGGTGGCCAGCTGCATGCCCGGCCCGATGCCGAACAGCACCAGGAACACCGGCGCCAGGGTGGGCGGCGGGATGGACCGGCCGAAGGAGAACAGCGGCCCGGCGTAGTCCATCCCGGTGCGGGTGCGGCCGAGCGCGACGCCGAGGCCGACGCCGAGCACCACCGCGATCAGCCAGCCGCCGAGCATCCGGCCGACGCTGGGCAGGATGTGGTCGGCGAAGTTCTCGCTGAACCACAGCTGCCCGGCGGCCCGGATGATCTCGGTGGGCGGCGGGAAGAACTTGTCCTGGGCCAGCCGGGTGACCAGTTCCCAGAGCACCACCAGGCCGATGAACAGCAGCCAGTTGCGCAGGAACCCGGACACGCCGGCCCTGGTGCGCCCGCGCAGTCCGCCGTTCGCCTTGCGCTCGGGCAGGGTCGCGGTCACTTGGCCACCTCCGTGCGGACCTCGCTCCAGGCGAACAGCCTGCGCCCGGACCGCTCCAGGCCCTCGTTGATCAGGTAGCCGATGATCCCGGCCACCACCGTGCCGGCCAGCACCAGGTCGCGGCGGCCGCCGCCCTCACTGGCCTCCAGCACGAAGTTGCCGATGCCGCGGCTGGCCCCGGCGACGAACTCGGTGCTGACGATCACGATCAGCGCGATCGCCGCCGACATCCGGATGCCGGTGAACACGAACGGCGCCGCGTGCGGCAGCGCCACCGAGGTGAGCATGCGCGACTTCGAGGTGCCGAACGACCGCGCGGTCTCGGTGAGCACCGGGTCGATCTCGGCCATCGCGTAGACGGTGTTGAACAGGATGGGCCACACCGAGGCGTACACCGCGAGGGTGATCTTCGCCTCGGGGCCGCCGCCGACGATCAGGATCACCAGCGGGATCAGCGCCACCGGCGGGATCGGGCGGAGGAACTCCACGATCGCGCGGGTGGCCACCTGCAGCGGCGGGATGCTGCCGAGCAGCAGGCCGGCCGGGATCGCCACCACCACGGCGATGCCCAGCGCGATCAGCCAGGCGAGCATGGTGGCGATCACGTCGCGCAGGAAGGAGACGTCGCCGAGCAGGCCGGCGAGGCTGGACAGGACGACCGAGGGCGGCGGGATGAACTCCCGCCGCACCAGTCCGGTCTGGACGGCTCCCTCCCAGAGCAGGAAGAAGCCGGCCAGACCGATCAGGTTTCGCAGCAGACGAGGCACGGGGGCAGATCAGTCCTGCGGCTGCTTCGCGATCATGCCCGCCGCGTCGATCTTCTGCGTGATGATGCCGAACTCCAGCATCAGGTCGGGCACCCGCTGCAGCCGCGCCGGGTCCAGTTTGGACTCGAACTTGGTCAGCGAGGCGAGCGCCGCGGTGTCGGCGTCGATCTTGGCGAACTCGACCAGCAGCGGCTCGACGATCTTGCGGTCGGCCTCGGCCTCCTTGGTGGCCTTGGCCATCGCGCGCTGGAAGGCCTCGACGGTCTTCGGGTTCTCGTTGACGAACTTCGCGGTGGCGCCGTAGGCCGAGATCGGGAAGTCCTGCGTCGGGCCGGACGAAGCGTCGACCACCGGCACCGTGCCCACGCTCTTGCTGGCCTGGGTGATGAACGGCTCGACCAGGAAGCCGGCGTCCACGTCACCGCGGGCGATCGCGCCCGAGATCTCCGGGAACGGCAGGGTCACCCAGGTGACCTTGCTGAAGTCGACGTTGTTGGCCTTCATCACGGACTTGGTCAGGGTGTCGGACACACCCTTCTCGCCGTTGATCGCGATCTTCTTGCCCGCCAGGTCCTGCACGTTCTTCACCGGCGAGGTCGGCACCGTGAGGATCATCATGGTGTTCGGCTTGCCCGAGGAGGACTCGGCGACGAACTTGATGTCCGCGCTGCCGGTGGCGTTGGCCATCACGAACGGGATGTCACCGCCGTAGCTGATGTCGACGTCACCGGCGATCAGCTTGGTCAGCCCGGCCTGGCCGCTGGGCGAGTTGACCGTCTCGACCTCCAGGCCCTCTTCCTTGAAGTACCCCTTCTTGTTCGCGAGGTGGAAGGGCGCGACGTCGATCAGCGGCATCACCGACACCTTGATCTTCGCCTTCTCCACCTGCGCGTTGCCCTCGGCGGCGGTGCCGCCTTCGTCGCCGCCGAGCAGCCCGCAGCCGCTGGTCGAGGCGAGCAGGACGAGGCTGCTGAGCAGCACGCCCACCCGGGTACGGCGCGCGGGGCGCCGGAAACTGTTGCCGGTACGTAGCAAGGCCAACTCCTGGTGTGAAGAGTAGGTGCGCCTGGGGTGCGACCAGGCGATAGCGCGCGACAACCGAAGCCCGCCCCGAGACCGCGGTGCGTCCGCACGGGACACTGTAAGAGATCACCCGATGTCGTCACAATCGGTGCCGACATCACCACCTGCCTGCGGGCTGGCTCACCTGACCAGGCGACAGGTTTCCCGCGAAGGGGACACTCAGACGAGTCGGTCGGACACGGCATGCCATAGTTGTCCGAGCCGAGGACGCCCCCGGAAGGGTTACATCTTCGCAGCGTATTCGCTACCTTCTGCATCGCAGTGCAGGCAGCTCAGGTCAATACAGGTCACGCCGACCCGGACATGTGAGGAGCGAGCGACCGGATGGCCGTGCGGACGGAAGTCCACCCGGAGCCTTTCCCCAGGGCGCCGCGAAACACGGGGCGGCGAGGGCTGCACAGAACTGCACCGGAAGTCATTCGTTACAAATCGGTAAATGTCCGTTCGAGCTGGACTCCGCAATGCGAGCTGCTGGCTCAAGTACAAGGGATGTGCTCGTAGTGCGGGTCCAAGACCCCGGGGCCACAGACGGCCAGGGAAACATTGGTGGCGGGTCGGCGCCGGACCAGCGGGCGCCGCTGCCCGATCCGGTCGAGCCGACCACGGCGGACGCCCTCGACACCACACCGGTCGAGCGGGGCAAGGTCTCCCGGTGGTCGCTGCGCAACTGGCGGCTGCGGAGCAAGCTGGCCGCGGTGATGATCGTGCCCACGGTCACCGCGCTCGCGCTCGGTGGCCTGCTGGCCGCGCAGGAACTGGACCGCGCCAACGAGTTCCAGCAGACCGTGGACCAGCTCGACCTGGCCGCGAAGAGCGCCACCGTGCTGCACGAGGTGCAGAACGAGCGGACGCTGGCGGTGGCGAAGATCGCTTCGGACCGGGCGCCGGACGAGGGCGCGCTGGACGCGCAGATCATCAAGACCGACCGCGCCATCGCCGACATGAAGTCCTTCGCCGGCACGCTGGAGACGGACGTGGTCGCCGAGGGCAGCCAGATGGCCCGCACGCTCGACCGGATCGACGCGCTCGGCCCGCTGCGCATCGCGGTGCGGAACACCTCGTACGCCGACCTGTCCGCGCTCTCGGCCTACACCGCCGTGCTGGACCAGCTGATCCAGGCCGGCCGTGAGGTCAACACCGGCATCACCGACCGCGACCTGCTGCGGCGGGGCACCACCGCGCAGGCGCTGAGCGAGGCCAAGGAGTACGTCTCCCGCGAGAACGCCGCGCTGCAGATCGCCGGCCGTCGCGACGGCTTCCCCGCCGAGCTGCTCAGCCAGACCCGCGCCTACCAGGCCAGTGCGCGCGCGGCGCTGGACACCTTCCGCTCCACCGCCGACCCCGAGCAGGTGCAGCTCTACAACGACAACGTCAGTGGTGCCGAGGTCGACGACCGCGAGCGCATCAAGGCCTCCGCCTTCGTCTTCGCCGACGCGCGGAGCAGGCCGGCCATCGATGTCAACGCGCTGACCAACGACGGAACCTTCGTGGTCGACCGGATGAACAAGGTGGAGGGCCAGCTGCTGGCCGACCTCCGCAGCGCGGCCGACGGACTGGCTTCGGACGCACTGGTCGCCTTCTGGCAGTTCGCCGCCATCGTGCTGCTCGCCCTGCTCTTCGCCATCGCGCTGATGCTGATCATCGCCCGCTCGCTGCTGCACCCGCTGCGCACGCTGCGGACGAACGCACTGGACGTGGCGTACGCGAAGCTGCCGACCACGGTCCAGGGCATCCTGGACAACCCGAACCCGCTGGAAGCGGCCAAGCGCGCGGTCGAGCCGGTGCCGGTGCTCACCCGCGAGGAGATCGGTGAAGTCGCCCGGTCGTTCGACGCGGTGCACGCGCAGGCGGTCAAGCTGGCGGCCGAGCAGGCGCTGCTGCGCGAGAACGTCAACGGCATGTTCGTCAACCTCTCGCGGCGGTCGCAGCGGCTGGTGGAGCGCCAGCTGGGCGTGATCGACCGGCTCGAGGCCGACGAGCAGGACCCCGACCACCTCGCCAGCCTGTTCGAGCTGGACCACCTCGCCACCCGGCTCCGCCGCAACGGTGAAAGCCTGCTGGTGCTCTCCGGCGCCGGGCTGACCAAGTCGGTGTCGCGCCCGGTGCCCGCGGTCGAGGTGATCGGTGCCGCGGTCTCGGAGATCGAGCAGTACGCCCGCGTCGAAGTCGGCCAGGTGCCCGAGGTGTCCGTGCAGGGCCGCGCCATCCAGGACCTGGTGCACCTGCTGGCCGAACTGCTGGACAACGCCACCTACTTCTCCGAGCCGGAGACCAGGGTGACCATGCGCGCCGCGGTGACCCGCAAGCGCTCGCTGGCCATCCAGATCACCGACAAGGGCGTCGGGATGTCCGAAGAGGACATCGAGGAGGCCAACAAGCGCCTCGCCGACCCGCCCGCGTTCGACGTCTCGGTGACCCGGCGCATGGGCCTGTACGTGGTCGCGCGGCTGGCCAAGCGGCACGGCATCGAGGTCCGCCTGCGGGACAACGAGGAGATCGACAACGGCATCATCGCGCGGATCGTGGTGCCCGCCGAGCTGCTGGTGGCCACCCCGGCCGCGCAGTCGCTGGGCGGCCCGCCCTCGCAGCCGCGCATCCCGGCGCAGGCCCCGATGCTCCCGCCGACGCCGACGCAGTCCTCGCTGCCGCCGATCACCCCGGTCTACCAGCAGCAGAAGCCCGAACCGCCGACCGAGACCTGGACGCCGGCCCCGCCGCCGCCCACCCCGGCCGAGACCTCGATGGCCACCAACGGGCTCACCCCGCTGGCGCAGCCGATCTCGCTGGACGACCTGGTCGCCGGTTCGCCGAACGCGGCGTTCACCAGCCGCCCGACGGACGCGCCGCTGCCCACCTCGTACCCGGTCAGCCAGCAGCTGCCGGTGCGGCAGGTGCCCGCCCCGCCACCACCACCGGCACCACCGGCCGCCGAGCCGGCGGCGCAGGAGGACTTCGGCTTCCCGACCGAGGAACCGGACCAGCCGGGCACCGACTACAGCGACTACGAGGCACTGGCCAAGCAGCCCGCCGACGACGACCCGGACGCGCCGACCCGCCGCCTGCCGATCTACCAGTCGGTGATGTCGCGGTGGTTCAGCGAGGTCGAGGACGAGCTGGACGAGCGTCCCCCGGCTTCGTCGTCGGCCCCGGCCTCCTCGGAACTGGCCGGACCGGCACCGGAGACCGACCGGTCGCGGGAAGCCGACCGGTCGCGCGAGCCGTCGGCCGAGGCCGAGCCGTCCGCCCTGCCGAAGCGCGTGCCCGCGGAGCCCGAGCAGTCCGGCTTCCCGAAGCGCACGCCGGACCCCGAGGCCGAACCGGAGCCCGAGGTGGCCCAGGAGGCCCCGGCGGTGCCGGAGCAGCCGACGAGCACCCCGCAGCCCGAGTACACCGAAGGCCCGCCGCCCAAGCCGCGGCCGGTGGTGGCCTCGACCTGGCAGAGCGCTTCGGACCAGGGCTGGCAGGCGGCGCAGGCGCTGCTCGAGACGCGGAACGAAGAGGTCACCGAGGCCGGGCTGCCCAAGCGCGTGCCGAACGCGTACCTGGTGCCCGGTTCGGTGAACGCGCCCGAGCAGGACGCCTTCCGCGACACCTCCGTCGGCCAGCCGAGCCCGAGCGCGATCTCCCGCTCGGCGGCCGCGGCCCGCAGCCGGATGGCCAGTTTCCAGCGCGGTTTCACCACCGGCAGGCACGCGCTCTCGGAGAGCTCGGCCGAGCCGGGCTCCTATCCGGGAGCGGGCAACAGCAGAACAGAGCAAGGCACTAGGGAGTGGCAGTGACAGGGGCGCAGCCGGAAGGCACGAGCCAGCCGAGCACGCTGGCGAACGGTGGATTCGCCTGGTTGATCACGGATTTCGTCAAGCGGGTGCCCGGTGCCGCGCACGCGGTGGTGGTTTCCGCGGACGGGCTGATGCTGGCGCACTCCCGCGGTCTGCCGAAGGACAAGGCCGACCAGCTGGCCGCGGTCGCGTCGGGGCTGACCAGCCTGGCGCGGGGCGCGTCGAAGATCTTCGAGGGCGGCACGGTCGCGCAGACCGTGGTGGAGATGGCGAACGGCTTCATGTTCCTGATGTCGGTCTCCGACGGTTCCTGCCTGGCCGTGCTGGGTGCGCCGGACAGCGACATCGGGCTGGTGGTCTACGAGATGACCCTGCTGGTGGACCGGGTCGGCAAGCAGCTGACCCCGGCCCAGCGCGCCCAGTTGCGTGGCGCGAACGGCCCCCAACCGGTCGTTTCCCTGTAGAACCCGGAACGAGGAGAAACCGCGGTGAACGCACCACGCCCGTCCACCGGGCCGACCTCATCGGCGAAGATCGTGGTCGCCGGTGGGTTCGGTTCGGGCAAGACCACCCTGGTGGGGGCGATCTCGGAGATCGACCCGCTGACCACCGAGGCGTCGATGACCGAGGCAGGCGCCGGGGTGGACGACATCTCGGCCACGCCGAACAAGACGACCACCACGGTGGCGATGGACTTCGGCCGGATCACCCTGGACTCGGACATCGTGCTGTACGTGTTCGGCACGCCGGGGCAGCACCGGTTCTGGTTCATGTGGGACGACCTGGCGCTCGGCGCGATCGGCGCGGTGGTGCTGATCGACACCCGCCGCCTCGCCGACGCCTTCCCGTCGATCGACTTCTTCGAGAACCGGAAGCTGCCGTACGTGGTCGCCATCAACTGCTTCGACCGCCTGCTGCACCACCAGATCGAGGACGTCCGGCACGCGCTGACGATCTCGCCGAACGTGCCGATCATGGCCTGTGACGCGCGGGACCGGGAGTCGGCCAAGCAGGTGCTGATCTCCGTGGTCCAGCACGCCATCCAGCACGATTCGGCCCGCCGCGCCGGTTAGCATGACCCGATGAGCAATCCCGATCCCCACGACTTCCTCGATCTCGACGCCGAGCTGAGCGGTGAGGAGCGGGACATCCGCGACGCCGTGCGCGGGTTCGCTGCCGAGCAGCTCGCACCGCACGTCGCGGACTGGTACGAGACGGGCAGACTGCCCGCCGCCGAGCTGGCCAAGGGCTTCGGGCAGCTGGGCCTGCTCGGCATGCACCTGGAGGGCTACGGCTGCGCGGGCACCAGCGCGATGGCCTACGGCATCGCCTGCCGCGAGCTGGAGGCGGTGGACTCGGGCCTGCGCAGCTTCGTCTCGGTGCAGGGATCGCTGGCGATGTACGCGATCCACCGCTGGGGCTCCGAGGAGCAGAAGGCGGAGTGGCTGCCGCGCATGGCCACCGGGGAGGCGCTCGGCTGCTTCGGGCTGACCGAACCGGACGCGGGCAGCGACCCGGCCAGCATGCGCACGCGCGCGGTCCGCGACGGCTCGGACTGGGTGCTCGACGGCACCAAGATGTGGATCACCAACGGGACCGTGGCCGCGGTCGCCGTGGTGTGGGCCCAGACCGAGGACGGCATCCGCGGATTTGTGGTGCCGACCTCGACGCCGGGCTTCACCGCGAACGAGGTCAAGCACAAGCTCTCGCTGCGGGCCTCGCTCACCGCGGAACTCGTGCTCGACGGCGTGCGACTGCCCGAATCGGCCGCGTTCCCCGAGGTGCGCGGCCTCCGCGGGCCGCTGAGCTGCCTGAACGAAGCGCGGTACGGGATCCTGTTCGGCGTGGTCGGCGCGGCCCGCGCCTGCTACGAGTCGGCGCTGGAGTACACCCTCTCGCGCAGCCAGTTCGGCAAGCCGCTGGCCGGGTTCCAGCTGACCCAGCGCAAGCTGGCCGATCTGCTGGTCGAGGTGAACCGGGCCGGGCTGATCGCGATGCGGATCGGGCGGCTCAAGGACGCCGGTTCGCTGCACCACCACCACGTCAGCTTCGGCAAGCTGTCGAACGTCCGGTCGGCGCTGGACGTGGCGCGCACCGCCCGGTCCATGCTCGGCGCGAACGGGATTTCCCTGGAGTACCCGGTCATGCGGCACATGGCGAACCTGGAGACCGTGCTCACCTACGAGGGCACCGAGGAGATGCACGCGCTGACGCTGGGCCAGTCGGTCACCTCGCTCCCCGCTTTCCGCTGAGGGCGGCGTCGGCGGCGTCCAGGATGGTGCCGAAGGCCCTGGTGATCATCGGCCGGGCGAGCAGGCGGGTGAGCTGAGCGCCGATCAGCGGCATCCGGATCTCCGCGCGGGTGGTCCACTCGACGTGCGTGCCGCCGTCGACCGCGGTGAACCGCATGCGGCCGAGTTCGTGCCGGGACGGCGGGAAGCTCCGGTCCACCACGTACTCGGTGGTGTGCGGGGCGTCGTGGCGGGTGACCCGTTCGCGGAACCAGCCGATCACCCACAGGTGGCTGCGCACCGCGCCGACGCCGTAGGGCGTGCCCGCACCCCGGCGCCGGAGCGCGCAGCGCACCACCAGTGGCGACGCCGTGTAGTGGGTGGTCGTGGTCAGCCAGGCGAAGACCTCCTCGATCGGGGCGTGCACCACACGTTCGACGGTCATGGTTTCCACGGGTTTCCTCCTCGGGTGAGCGGCCGCGCGGCGTCGGCGCGGCGGAGTTTGTCGGGATTGCGAATGCCGTAGAGCCCGGTGATCCGGCCGTCGCGGAGTTCGAGCGCGAGCACCCAGTCGAGCGCACCGCCGGTGAGGAAACGCACCGCGGGCAGGCCGTTGTAGGCGGCGAGTTCGACGCTCGGCTCGGGCAGCCGCCGCGACACCCCGGCCACGAACCGGGCCACGTCCGACCGGCCGGCCACCGGCCGCCGGGCCGCGCTGACCTTGCCCCCGCCGTCGGAGAGCGCCACCACGTCGGGCGCCATCAGGTCCATCAGCGCCCGCACGTCCCCGGTCGACGCCGCGCGCAGGAACCGCCGGGCGATTTCGCGGCTGGTCTCGGAGTCGGGCTCGAACCGGCGTCGCCGCGCGTGGACGTGCTCGCGGGCCCGGTGGCAGATCTGCCGGACCCCGGCCTCCGTCCGGCCGACCGACGCGGCCACCTCGGCGTGGGTGTAGCCGAACACGTCGTGCAGCACAAAAACCGCGCGCTCGGTGGGGTTCAGCGTTTCCAGCACGAGCATCATCGCGATGGACACCGATTCGGCGAGGATCGTGTCCTCGCTCACGTCGGGCTCGGTGCGGACCGGCTCGGGCAGCCAGCTGCCGACGTACTCCTCGCGCCGGGCCTTGAGCGCGCGCAGGTGGTTGAGCGCCTGCCGCGTCACCAGCCGGACGAGGTACGCGCGCGGGTGCCGGACCGTCGCCCGGTCGACGGCGCTCCAGCGCAGGTAGCTCTCCTGCAGCACGTCCTCGGCATCGGCGACGCCGCCGAGCATTTCGTAGGCGATGGTGAACAGCAGCGGCCGGTGCTCGGCGAACGCGTCGTCGTGGGCTGGCAACCCCGCCTCCTCTCGCTTCGGTTCACCCATCGAGACACGGCAGCCGGACAAACCGTGACACTTCGCCGTTGTGAAGCGACGCACACCGCTTCGTCGCCCTGCGGGGTGCTCGAAACCGGGGGCAAAATGGAGGTATGCGCACAAGAAACCTGGTCACGGCGGCAGTCGCCGCCACGGGTGCCGTCGGGCTCGGGGTGGCGGTCGCCGCCCGCGGCCTCGTCGAGGCCATCGGCGGGCACCCCGATCCCGAACAGCTGCGGCGCTCACCGCAGTTCCGCGACGGCCGGTTCCGCAACGAGGCCCCCCGCCGTGTGGTCGAGCAGGGCACGTACCGGAAGATCCTGCACGACATGCTCTTCGGCAACGAGCCGCGTCACCCCGGCGGCCCGGTGCCGGTGGTCTCCGCGCCCGCGGCCACCTCCGCCGACGGCCTGCACCTGACCTGGTACGGCCACGCCTCCACGCTGGTCGAGATCGACGGCGCCCGGGTGCTGCTCGACCCCGTCTGGAGCGACCGCTGCTCGCCGTCCCCGCTGATCGGGCCGAAGCGCATGCACGCCCCGCCGATCGCGCTCGAGGACCTGCCGCGGCTCGACGCCGTGGTGATCTCGCACGACCACTACGACCACCTCGACCTGCCGACCATCCGCGCGCTGGTCGAGCAGCAGGACGTGCCGTTCGTGGTGCCGCTCGGCGTGGGTTCGCACCTGCGCCGCTGGCGGGTGCCGGAGGAGCGGATCGTCGAGCTGGACTGGCACGCCGAGTTCACCGCCGGCGAGCTGCGCCTGGTCGCCACGCCGGCGCAGCACTTCTCCGGGCGGTGGCTGGCCAACGACGGCACGCTGTGGGCGTCGTGGTCGATCATCGGCCCGCGCCACCGGGTGTTCTACACCGGCGACACCGGCTACTTCCCGGGATTCGCGAAGATCGGCGAGCAGTACGGCCCGTTCGACGCGACGCTGGTGCAGATCGGTGCCTACGCGCCGAGCTGGCCGGACATCCACATGACCCCGGAGGAGGGCGTCGCCACCCACCTCGACGTGCGCGGGGGTCTGCTGGTGCCGGTGCACTGGGCCACGTTCAACCTCGCGATGCACGCGTGGACCGACCCCGCCGACCGCCTCTGGCGCGAGGCGAAGGCCAAGGACGTCGACCTGGCGGTCCCGCGTCCCGGGGAGCGCGTGGACGTCTCGGCACCACCCGCCGTCGACGGGTGGTGGCAGACGCTCTAACCGTGGTGGACCAGGCCGAGCACCAACGCGGCCGCCGCGACGGTGAGGAACACGATCCCGCCCACGATGTCGCGGGAGCCCACCCTGAGGTGCGCGATGATGGCACCGACGAAGTAGAGCACGAGGCCTGAGGCGGCGAGGGTGCCCAGCAACGGCACGAACTTCCGGGGCACGCCCTTCATGTCCGCCTGGGCCTTGGGGTACTCGTGGCCGATCAGGTAGAGGGTGGCGGCGGCACCGTTGATGAGCGCGCCGAGGATCGTGACCGTGACGTAGGCGGCGAACATGCTTCGTCCGTTTCTGCCGGGGATGCTGTCGCCTGGTTGACTGGGCAGCACCCCGATTCGTGACACCGTGCCCCGCCGTCACGCCCTGCGCGAAAAGTGCTGCGCCGAAGCTGGACGCCGTGCTCTGCTGGCCCCATGCGAGTCGTTCATGTGCACGGGGCCTGTACCGGGGACGCCGCCTGGTGGTGGCACCGCATGGTGGAACCCCTGCGCGCACTGGGGTTCCACACCGAGGCGGTGAGCCTGCCCAGCTGCCGCACCACCACGGCGAACCTGCACGACGACGCGGACGCCGTACGCGAGGTGCTCGCCGCGAGCGGTGAACCCACCATCCTCAGTGGACACTCCTACGGCGGCATGGTGATCACCGACGCGGCCACCGGCTTCGAGTCCACTGTGGAACGTCTGGTCTACCTGGCCGCGGTGGTCCCGGCGGAACGCCGCTCCCTGGCCGAAATCACCGCGGAACCATCACCGTGGCTCGACGCCCACGAAGACGGCACGGTCGCCGTCAAACCCGGGCTCGACCTGACCGGCATCTTCCTCCAGGACTGCACGGAGGAACTCGCCGCCGAGGCCGCGACCAAGCTCGTGCCGCAGTCCGCCGCGGCCTTCGCCCAGGCACCACGAGGACTGGCGTGGCGGACGATCCCGTCCACCTACATCGTGCTCACGCGGGACCGGGCCACGCCGCCCGAGCGTCAGCGCGCGTGGGCGGCGCACGCCACCGAAACCGTCGACTTCGACAGCGGGCACCACCCCTTCCTCTCCCGTCCGGCCGAACTCGCCCGGCTCACAACCCGGCGAGCAGATCCTTCTCGGTGATCCCCGGCCCGTGCCCCGCGCGGATGAACCACTCCGTGCCGAACTGGAACCGGAACGCCTCCTCCGACTGCGCCAGGAACCACGAGTCCTCGGCGATCTGGCTGGCGTGCGCGCGCATCGCCTGCCGCTTGTGCTCCAGGTACGCGGTGACGTCGACCTTCGCGGTCAGCTCCGCCTCCGGCTTGCCGATGGTGCTGAGGAATTCCAGGTCCTCCCCGAAGTCCCCCAGGTCGGCACCCTCGGCCTGCGCGGCCTCGATCCCGCGGCGGATCTCGTCGCGGTTCTGCGTGGCCTGGTAGACACGTTCGGTGCCGGCCAGTTCGGCGGCCCGCATCCCGACCCGGTGCACCTGGATGTGGTCGGGGTGGCCGTAGCCACCGTTGTCGTCGTAGATGGTGAGCACGTCGGCGTTCTCCTCGCGGAGGATCGCCGCCAGCTTCTCCGCCGCTTCCTCCACCGGCGCCGTCCAGAACGAGCCCTCGGCGTCGTTCTCCGGCTCCCCCATCATCCCGGAATCCGTGTACCCCAGGAACTCCACCCGTTGCGCGCCGAGAATCCCGGCGGCGGCGTGGGTTTCCGCGATGCGCCGCTCACGCAGCGTCTCGCCCTCGGTGAGGAAGCCCTCCTGCACTTCGCCGTGCTCGCCCTGGGTGGCGACCACGAGCACCACCCGGTGCCCCTCCTCGTAAGCCTTGCGCATCACGCCGCCGACGGTGATGCACTCGTCGTCGGGATGGGCGTGAAAGGTCACCAATGTCGCCATGGGATCGAACTTACCCGAGCCCACCGACAGAACCGGCGGGCTTTCAGCCGGGTTGCCGCGCCAGCGCCTGCGCGCGGCGTTCGACGAACCGCGCGGCCTGCTTGTCCAGGCCGGTCAGGAACTCGTGCAGCTCCTCGCGCGCCCGCTCGCCGACCTCACCAAGGCCCTCCAGCTCGAAGACCCGCCAGTGCCGCAGCAGCGGCCAGATCACCTCGTCGTGGTGGATGCGCAGGTCGTAGATCCCGGCCTTGGCGATCTGCGCGGCCTTGCGCACGAACCCGGGGATGATGCTGCCGGGCATCTGGAAGCCGACCACCTCGTCGGTGATCGCGCGGACCATCGCGTCCGGCGAGACCTCCAGCGCGGCGGTGACCAGGTTGCGGTAGAAGATCATGTGCAGGTTCTCGTCCATCGAGACCCTGGCCAGCAGCTTGTCCGCGATCGGGTCCTGGGTGTACCGGCCGGTGTTGCGGTGCGACAGCCGCGTGGCCAGCTCCTGGAACGAGACGTAGGCGAACACGCGCAGCAGCGGTTTGTCCTCGCTGTCGTACCCGGCCTGCATGGTGGCCATCCGGGCGCGCTCCAGCTCGTCCGGGTCGACCGCCCTGGTCACCAGCAGGTAGTCGCGGAGGCAGATGCCGTGGCGGCCCTCCTCGGCGGTCCAGCGGTGCACCCAGGTGCCCCAGGCGCCGTCCCGGCCGAAGGCGCGTTCGATCTCCCGGTGGTAGCTGGGCAGGTTGTCCTCGGTGAGCAGGTTGACCTCGAGCGCGGTGCGCGCGATCGCCGAGACCCGCGACTGCTCCGGATCCCACGGCTCACCGCCGAGTTCGGCGAAGTCCCGGCCCTGGCTCCACGGCACGTACTCGTGCGGCATCCACTCCTTGGCCACCCCGAGGTGCCGCTCCAGGTTGGCCTCGGCGACGGGTTCGAGTTCGAGCAGCAGGCGGGTGGTCTCCGAAATCGGCATGGGCCAACGCCTTCCGGTGCGAGGAAGTGAACCTACGCCACCGTAACCTACGGGACCGTAACCAACAACCGGCGCGGTGACGCGGGCCACCTGGGCCCGCCGCCTACACTGATCGTCAACTGGCGCCGGGCTTCGCGGCCCCATCCACGTTCGGAGAGCACATGTCGGGCCGCCGCCCCCAGTCCGGTTTCGCCGATCTCGGCCTGCCCGCCCCCCTGGTCACCGCACTGGCCGAGGTGGGCGTGCTGGAGCCGTTCCCGATCCAGGCGGCCACGCTGCCGCACTCGCTGGAGGGGCGCGACGTGCTCGGCCGCGGCCGCACCGGTTCCGGCAAGACCTACGCGTTCTGCCTGCCCGTGCTCGCGCGCCTCGCGGCGAAGCCGGTCGAACGGCGGCCGGGGCGCCCGCGCGCGCTGATCCTGGCGCCGACCCGTGAGCTGGTCACGCAGATCGAGGCTTCGCTGGCGCCACTGGCCAAGGCGCTGTCGCTGCGCACGATGACGGTGTTCGGCGGGGTCAGCCCGAATCCGCAGATCGCCGCGCTGAAGGCGGGGGTGGACATCGTGATCGCCTGCCCCGGCAGGCTGAACGACCACGTCGCCTCCGGGCACGCGCACCTCGACGCGATCGAGACCACCGTGCTCGACGAGGCCGACCACATGGCCGACCTCGGCTTCCTGCCCGCGGTCCGGCGCATCCTCGACGCGACGCCGAAGGACGGCCAGCGCTTGCTGTTCTCGGCCACGCTGGACGCCGGGGTCGACGTCATCGTCCGGCGCTACCTCAGCGATCCGGTGACGCACAGCGTGGATTCCGCGCAGTCGCCGGTGGCCACGATGACGCACCACGTGCTGCACGTCCACGAGGACGACCGGTTGCCGGTGCTGGTCGACCTGACCTCGGCGCCGGGGCGGACGCTGGTGTTCACCCGGACCAAGTACCGGGCCAAGGCGCTCACCAGGAAGCTGGTCGCGGCCGGGGTGCCCGCCGTCGAACTGCACGGCAACCTGGGGCAGAACGCGCGCACGCGCAACCTGGCCGCGTTCGCCGACGGCCAGGCGAAGGCGCTGGTGGCCACCGACATCGCCGCCCGCGGCATCCACGTGGACGACGTGACGCTGGTGATCCACGCGGATCCGCCGGTGGAGCACAAGGCGTACCTGCACCGATCCGGGCGGACCGCGCGGGCGGGGGCGTCGGGCACGGTGATCACGCTGATGACGGACGAGCAGGTGCCGGACGTCCGGGACCTGACGCGGAAGGCCGGGATCAAGCCGCGCACCACGCGGCTGGACGCCGGGCACCCGCTGCTCGCCGAGCTCGCGCCGGGAGAGCGCTCGTACGTGAAGCCGGCGGCGAAGGCACCGAAGGCACCGCCCAAGGCGCAGGCGAAGACGCGGCCGAACGCGCAGACGCGCTCGGGCCAGGGCCGCTCGGGAGGCGCGAAGCAGACGCGCGCGGAGTCGGGGACGCCCCAGCGATCCGGCGGCCAGGCGCGGTCGGGGGCGCGGTCCGGGGCCACGGCACGCTCGGAGTCGACGACACGATCCGGCTCGGCGGCACGCTCGGAGTCCGCGGCGCGCTCGGGGGCGCGGTCGGGCGCGGACAAGCAGGGGCGCTCGGGGGCCAAGTCGCAGGCGGGGAAGGGGCGGCGGGACGGGCAGTCCCAGGCCCCATCCCAGGGCAAGGCGCAGTCGGGGCAGCAGCGGCGCCGACAGTCCGGCGGGACGGGTACCTCGGGGGCTTCCAGCGCGTCCGGGGCGGCGAAGTTCTCCGCGGGCACCAGGGCCGGCAGGCGCGGGCGCGTTCGCTGACGCCCACCCCGTGGAAGAATTCCGGGTATGCGAGACCGTGATCCGGAAGGACGGGCGCGCAACGCGAGGCCACGCGACGGCCTCGGCCGCCCGTTGCCCTATGGCTCACCCGGCGTGGAGCGCCAGCCCGAGGGCATCGAGCGCACCCCCGCGGAGACGCTGACCGAAGCCCAGCGGCTGCTCGACGCGGGCATGCCGTTCCACGCGCACGAGGTCTTCGAGGACGCCTGGAAAACCGGCGCCGAGGCGGACGAGGGGTTGTGGCGCGGCATGGCCCAGCTCGCCGTCGGGCTGACGCACGCCGCGCGGGGCAACGCCGTCGGCGGCGCCTCGCTGCTGCGCCGCGGTGCCGCGAACGTGGAGCCCTATCGCCCCCGGGAGCCGTACGGCATCGACATCCCCGGGCTCGTTCAGTGGGCCGCCAGCCTCGCCGACGAACTGGAGACGCGCCCGAAAACGGTCGAGCCGGCGCGGGCGGCGCCCCGGCTGCGGCCCGCCTGAGCGGCGAGTTCGGTCCGCACCCTGGTCAGGTCGCGGTCCTCGGCACGCCCACTGCCGGTGACGGACGGCCGGGCCTGGCGGCGGTGGTTGCGTTCGAGCGCGTAGACGGACAGGGCCAGCAACAGGATCAGCACCAGGTAACTCATGGCATGAATTGTTCGCTCAACTAATTGCTGCCAACAGTGGCAGATCCGACCTTGTGCGGCAAAATCCTGCCAATTAGGCTGCCCGGATGCTGAAGACGGTGGCCGCGCTGGTGATCGACGGGGTCGCACCCTTCGAGCTGGGCGTGCTGTGCGAGGTGTTCGGCGTCGACCGGAGGGATGGCGGGGTGCCGCCGATCGAGTTCCGCGTCTGCGGTGAACGGGCGGGCGAGCCGGTGCGGACCAGCATGGGCATGTCGCTCACGCCGGACCACGGCCTGGACGGGCTCGACGGCGCCGACCTCGTCGCGCTGCCCGCCTACGACATCCGCGACGAGTACCCGGAGGCGGCGCTCGCCGCGGTGCGGGCGGCCAGCGCGCGCGGCGCCACCGTGCTGACGGTGTGCAGCGGCGTGTTCTTCCTCGGCGCGACGGGCCTGCTCGACGGCCGCCGGTGCACCACGCACTGGCGGCACGCCGAGGCCTTCGCCGCGCGCTTCCCGCGGACCGAACTCGACCCGGACGTGCTGTTCGTCGACGACGGCGACCTGATCACCAGCGCCGGGACCGCGTCGGGCATCGACGCCTGCCTGCACCTGGTGCGCCGGGAACTGGGCACGGAGATCGCCACCCGCATCGCGCGGCGGATGGTGGTCGCGCCGCAGCGGGAGGGCGGGCAGCGGCAGTTCGTGGAGACGCCGATCCCGGAGTGCACCGGGGACAGCCTGCAGCCGCTCCTGGCCTGGCTGCTGGAGAACCTGACCGCCGAGCACACCGTCGCCGGCCTGGCGCGGCAGGCGAAGATGTCGGAACGGACCTTCGCCCGCCGCTTCGCCGCCGAAACCGGCACGACGCCGAACCGGTGGCTGTCCACGCAACGCGTCCTGCACGCCCGGCGGTTGCTGGAGGAGACCACGCTGGGCGTGGACGAGATCGCCGCGGAAACCGGCTTCGGCACGGCCGCCCTGCTGCGGCACCACTTCCACCGCGTGGTGGGCGTCTCCCCGAAGGACTACCGCCGCAGCTTCGCCCCCGGCTGACGCGCTGTGAATGTGGCTTTCACTGCGGATTTCGCAGTGAAAGCCACATTCACAGCAGGCGGGCGGGCGGGCGGGGTGCCGCTACCGGGTGGCGCCCGGGCGGGTCAGGCCATCGGCGTCGGCCTTCCGGCTCAAAACGACCTCGTCCGTGCGCGCGAGCGCTTCCTTCTGCCGCGCCGTGGCGCCGGCGGTGGCGTCCTGCAGGCGGATCGGCGGCCCCAGCTCGACCAGCGTCGGCACGTACTCGGCCTTGTCCACCGTCCAGCCGCCGGCGCCCTTGGTGAAGTGGAACCGCGCCGCCACGCCCTCTTCCGTGGTGCCCCGCGGTTCCGAGTGCTTCGCGATGTGGTTGCCCAGCCCGTACGCCACCCACTTCGAGCCGATCTTCTCGAACGGCTGCACCACGTGCGCGTGGTGGCCGATGATCAGGTCGATCGCGTCGTTCTCGAGCAGCTTCTTCGCCGTCGAGGTCTGCTCCTTCGTCGGCTCCGAGCGGTACTCGGTACCCCAGTGCAGGCTCGCGATCACCACTTCCGCCCCGGCCTCGCGCGTCTTGCGGGCCGCCGCGATCACGTCGTCCGCGTCGAGCGTGTTCGACATCCACGGTTTGCCCTCGGGCAGTTCGATGCCGTTGAAGCCGAAGGTGAACGACACGTGCCCCACCTTCGTGCCCGCCGCGTCCAGCACCAGCGGGGTGCCCGCCTCCTTCGACGACCGCGCCGAGCCGGTGTGCTTGAGCCCGGCCGCGTCCAGCCCGTCGAGCGTGCGCTCCACCCCCTCCTCGCCCTGGTCGAGCGTGTGGTTCGAGGCGGTCGAGCAGGCGTCGTACCCGGTGTCCTTCAGCGCACCGGCGATCTCCGGCGGCGCGTTGAACGAGGGGTACCCGCTGTACGGCCCGCCCGGGTCGGCCAGCGGCACCTCCAGGTGGCACAACCCGAGGTCCGCGCCGGAGACCACCGGCCGGACGCCCTCGAACTGCGGCCGGAAGTCGATCTTGCCGCCCCCGTCGGCCTCGGCCTGCTCGGTCAGCGCCGGGTGCACCAGCACGTCACCGGTGGCGACCACGGAGAAACCGGGCGCCGCGGGCGCGGCGGGCGCCGGCGCGGGGGCCTCCGCGGAGGGCGGGGTTTCCGGGGTGGAACTACAGCCGGTGACCAGAACCGCACTGAGGAGGGCAGCCGAAACGAACCGTCGCTCCATCGTGTGCGCTCCCCATCCCCGGCCGATCACGGACGGGGGTCACCCTGCCATACCGTGCAATTGCCCCACCATGCTGGCGTACATCCGCGCCGGGCTGACCGCGGGCGACAGGTACCCGGGCAGCATCGGCGGGTCCGCGGTGAACGGCCGCAGCCGCTCGAAGAACTCCGCCGCGTTCGACGGCCGGTCCTCCGGCGACTTCGCCAGCACCTGGCCGAGCAGCGCGCCCAGCTCCCCCGGCAACCGCGGCGGCCGCGCCCTGACCTGCTTCTCGAACACCGCGAACGCGGTCGGCCCGGTGAACAGCTGCTGCCCGGTCAGCATCTCGTGCAGCACGCAGCCCAGCGCGTACAGATCGCTGCGCGGTTCGGCCACCCCGCGCTGGATCTGCTCGGGCGCCATGTACGCGGGCGTGCCGAGGATCTGCCCGGCCTTGGTGAACTGCGCGACGTCGGCCTCGCGCAACATGGCCAGCCCGAAGTCGAGCACCTTGACGCTGCCGTCCGGGCAGAGCATCAGGTTCGTCGGCTTCAGGTCGCGGTGGCAGATCGACAGTTCGTGCGCCGCCGCGAGCACCGCGCCGGCCTGCGCCGCGATCGCCGCCGCCCACGGCACCGGCAGCGGGCCGTGCTCGCCGACCAGATCGGCCACCGTCACCCCGTCGATGAACTGCATGACCTGGAACAACCGCTGGTCGAACATGCCGAAGTCGTAGAGCACCGGCACACCGGGGTGCTCCAGCCGCGCCAGGATCCTGGCCTCGCGGACGAACCGGCGTTCCAGCTCGTCGTCCGGACCGCCGGGCAGGCGCAGGAACTTCACCGCCACCCGGCGCCCGAGGTGCTTGTCGTGCCCGGCGTGCACCGCGCCCATCCCGCCCTGGCCCAGCGGCAGGTCGTCGAGCTCATACCGATCGGCGATGAGCATGCGACCCTCCCTCAGTGACCCGGCTGCAGGTGTCCGTCCGCCAGCCCGTCAAAGCCTAGCCGCACCAGCCTTTCCCCCAGCGCGGCCGCCTCCGCCAGCTCCGCCTCGAACTCCGCGAGCCGCCGGAACGCCCGGCCGTAGGCCCGCTGCTCGGCCAGCGGCAGCCGGGGCACGCGCACCCGCCGCAGGTCCAGCCTGGTCGAGTTGGAGGTCATCCGGTGCATCGCCGAACGCAGCAGCCCGGCCAGGAAGTCCGGGTCGATGCGCTCGGGATCGACCCGGTATTCGGTGCCCGCCGGGGATTTCACCGGCACGCCCTCGCCGGATTTGCGCACCAGCCCGGCTTTGATCAGTTCGCCGATGGTGGTCAGCGGCCAGGACCGGTCGTGGTCGAGCACCTCGAGGTCCGGCGGTACCAGTGCCCGCGCGCGGAATCCGGCCAGTGCGGCCACGAAGCTCTCCCCGCCCTCGGAACCGCGGTGCCGCGCCGGGCTCAGGTCCACGTCGTCGTCGATCAGGTCGATCACCTTGGTCGGCCAGGATTCCGGTGCCGCCCAAGCCTTTTCCACCGCCGCGAAGTCCTCTGTGGACTCCAGCAGGAGCACCCGGTCGCCGCCGGTCCCGGGTTCCGGGCGGCGCAGCAACCACAGGTCGCGGGTGCCGTCCGGCATGGTCACCACCGCGCGCAACGCCCCGGCGCGCAACAGGTTCCCGCGGATCCGGCGCCCCGACCGGCGCCCGGCGACGGCGGGCGGCAGCAGGATCGCCACGGTCCCGCCGGGCCGCGCGTGGGACAGGCAGTGCTGCACCCACGCGAGTTCCGGTTCCCCGCGCGGGGGCACGCCGAACTCCCAGCGCCCGTCCCCGGCGAGTTCCTCGTGGCCCCAGGCGCGTTCGTTGAGCGGCGGGTCGCACAGGACCGCGTCGGCGAGCTCGCCGGCGAAAGCGTCCTGCCGCAGCGAATCACCGGCGCTGACCCGCGCGTCGATCCCGGCCAGGCGCAGGCGCGTGCCCGCCATCGCGGCGGCCGTCTCGTCGAGGTCCTGCCCGAAGGCGTGGGACGCGGTCGCCGCGAGCAGCAGCGCGCCGGTGCCGCAGGCCGGGTCGAACACGGTGTCCACCCGGCCGGCCAGGCGGGCCATCAGCTCGGCGATCGGGCCGGGCGTCACCGGCAACCGGCGGACGTGGACCTCCTGGTAGCGCTCGTAGAGGAACTCGAACACCTCGCGGGCACCCAGTTCGGCGACCGCGCCGTCGAGTTGCTCGTCGGCGTGGAAGGCGCCGTTCTCCAGCGCCGCGCCGGTGTCGGCGACCAGTTCACCGAGCCCGAGGTCGTCGGCGGCCGCGCGCAGCCGTTGCCAGACCCGCTCCGCGCGCGAAACCTCGAACCGCTTACCGTTGCGGCGCAACCAGTCTTCGACCTCGGCCAGGGAGAACAGCGGGCTGGACGCGGTTCCGCCGACCGGACGCGGGAAGTCGTCGTACCGGCGGCGCCAGTTGCTCACCGCCGCCCGGCCGACGTCGACCAGCCGCGCGATGTCGCCGGCGGTCACGGTCGCTTCCTGGTTCATAACGGACATGCTAATCCACGAGCCAATGACTTGTGTATTGAGTTCACACCATGCTCTACTGGTGGCATGACACACGAATTCCGTGCGGTGGTCGGCACGGATCCAGGGCTCAACCGCAAGGGCAACGAAGACGCCGCCTTCGCCGGTTCCCGGGTGCTCGTGCTCGCCGACGGCATGGGCGGGCACACCAGTGGTGAGGTGGCCAGCGCGCTCGCCGTCGACGCGCTGCGCGAGCTGGACGAGGGACCGCACGAGGACCTGACCGGCGCGCTGGCGAAGGCGGTCGCGGAGGCGGGCAGGCTGCTCAACGAGCACGCGCCGGCCGGTGCGGGCACCACGGTCACCGCCATGCTGTGGGACGGTCCGCGCTTCGGACTGGCGCACGTCGGCGACTCGCGGGGTTACCTGTTGCGGGACAGCATCCTGTACCAGATGACCCGCGACCACACGCTGGTGCAGACCCTGGTCGACGAAGGCCGGATCACGCCGGAGGAGGCCGAGGTCCACCCGCGGCGGTCGATGCTGGTGCGCGCGCTGCAGAGCGGCAGCACCCACGACCCCGACCTCTCCGAGCACGAGGCGGCGCCGGGTGACCGGTACCTGCTGTGCTCCGACGGCCTGACCGACGTGGTCCGCGACGAGGCCATCCGCGAGGTGCTCGACGAGGTCGCCGACCCGGAAGCCGCGGTGCACCGGCTGATCGCACTGGCCAACGCGGGCGGCGGCCCGGACAACATCACCTGCGTACTGGCCGACTACCCCGGCTAGCCGTGAACCACCCCTGCCCGTGCTGCGGCCACCTGGTCTTCGGCGATCCCCCTGGCTCCTACGAAATCTGCGGCGTCTGCTTCTGGGAGGACGACGCCGTCCAACTGCGGTGGCCGGACAGCGGCGGCGCGAACAGCCTTTCCCTGATCGACGCGCAGCGCGCCTACGCCGAACTCGGGGCGATGGAGTTCCGCTTCACGGGCCTCGTGCGCCCGCCCACCGACGGCGAACCGCGGGACGACGGCTGGCGGCCGATCGACCTCGACACCGATCACTTCGAGCCCCGGGGCGTCCGGGAGGCGCCGTGGCCGGCCGAACTCACCACGCTCTACTGGTGGCGGCCGGACTACTGGCGCCGCGGCTGACGCCGCTCACCCCAGGAAGTCCCGCACCGAAGCGGCGATGCCCTGTGCGTCGAGGCCGTGGGCGACGTCGTGGTCGGCCATGCCGCCGTAGATGCGGACTTCGCGGTCCCGCCGGACGCCGAGTGAGCGCAGCCGGTGCGGCCGGTCGGCGAGGGCTTCGGCGACCTGGTGCGCCGAGGTCCCGGCCAGGTACGGCTCCACGAGCACCACGTCCGCGGCCGAGGCGTCCACCGCCGCGCGCAGGCCCGCGGCGTCGAACGGGCGGACCGTCGCGGTGTACAGCACGGTCACGTCCAGGCCACCGGTCGCCGCCAGCACACGGTCCAGCATCGGGCCGACGGCCAGCACCACGCCGGTCGAACCGCGGCGCAGCACCTGGAAACCCGCGCCGATGAACGGTTCCGCGTTGGCCGCTTCGGACAGTCGCAAGTAGACACTGCTGTCGCCGGGCAGCGACTCGCAGAGCAGCCTGCGTGCTTCCTCGGCGTGGCCGGGCACGTGCACGGTCCACCCCGGCAGCGAGTCCATCAGCGCCACGTCGCCCGGCGACTGGTGCGTCCGCCCGGCGTAGGACATGTCGTACGACGCCCCGGAGGACACCAGCACCGCGCCGACGCCCTGGTGCCCGAGGTCCAGCTTCACCTGCTCGAACGCGCGCTCCACCAGGAACGACGCGAAGGTGTGCACCACCGGCCGCAGCCCCGACAACGCCAGCCCGCCCGCCACCCCGACCAGCAGCTGCTCGCGGATGCCGACGTTGATCACCCGGTCCGGGTGCCTGCGCATGGCCGGGCGCACCCGGTCCACCGAGATGTCGGCGAGCACCAGCGCCAGCCGGGGATCCACCGCCATCGCTTCGTCCATTGTGGACGTGAACGCGTCCCGCATGCTCACCATCGCCTCAACCCTTCGCTTCCACTTCGGCCACCACGACCAGCGGCTGCCCCGGGTGCGGTTCGGTGAACGCCGCGTGGAGCGCGTCGTGGTCGCGCCCGTCCACCGTGCGCGCCACCCAGCCCTCCACCTCGAAGCGCCGCCCGATGCCACCGGGCCAGCCCCGGCTGGCCGACCGGTTGTCCACCACCACCGCGGTCAGCTGCGCCATGCCCTCCCGCCCGGCCAGCGCGATCGCCTCGTGGTTGGACCCCTCGTCCAGTTCGGCGTCACCGAGCAGCACCACCACCCGCGCGCCGATCCGCTGCGCGCGCAGCCCGTAGACCTCACCGACGGCGAGCCCGAGTCCGTGCCCGAGCGATCCGCTGGAGATCTCCACCCCCGGCACGCGCATCCGGTCCGGGTGCATGCCCAGCCGCGACTCCACCCCGCCCCAGCCGGGCAGGTCGGCCTCGCGCAGGAAGCCCTTGGCCGCCAGCACCGCGTAGTAGGCCATCGGACCGTGCCCCTTGGACAGCAGGAAGCGGTCGCGCCGGGGATCGCCAGGGCGTTCCGGCGAGATTTCGAGAACCCGGTCGTAGAGCACCCACAGAACGTCTACAGTGGACGTCGCCGCCGCGGTGTGCTTCTCGTCGCCGGTCATCAGGCCGATCAGCCGGGGCAGCTCGCGGTAGCCGGTGGTCGGCCGTGTTCCAGTGGTCATGTTCACGAAGGTGCAACCTCGACCTAAGTCGAAGTCAAGGCTATGGTGACCGGGTGACCAAACTCGCCGACCACCTCAGCATCGGGCAGGTCTCCGAGCGCAGCGGGGTACCGCACACCGCCCTGCGCTTCTACGAGGACAAGGGCTTGATCCACTCCGAGCGCTCGGCCGGGAACCAGCGCCGGTACGCCCGCTCGGTGCTGCGCCGGATCGCCTTCATCCGGGCCGCGCAGCGGGTCGGGCTGAGCCTGGAGCAGATCAGCGAGGCACTGTCCACGCTGCCGAAGGACCACGCCCCGACCAAGGCGGACTGGACCCGGCTCTCGCGCAACTGGCAGGCCGAGATCGACGCGCGGATCGACGCGCTGCAGCGGCTGCGCGACCGGCTGACCGGCTGCGTCGGCTGCGGTTGCCTGTCGCTGCGGGTCTGCGGGCTCTACAACCACGACGACCAGATGGCCCGCTTCGGCCCCGGCGCCCGGCTGCTCAAACCCGCTGCCGAAGGCGGGGTCTGAATCCGGCGCCCGGGAAGTACCCTCGAAGGCGCGATCGCCGGAGAAGGAGCCTGATGCACCCTGGGACGGACGCCCCCGCCTCGACCGGGCCGTGGCCCGGCCTGACCGAGCGGGTCACCAGTGAGCTGGCCGGCTCGCTGAACCTGCGCCGCACCGCGTTGCGCCTGCTCGACCTCCTCCGCCCCGCGTTCGCCGACTGGGTGGTGCTCGCGCTGCCCGAGCTCCGCACCGGCAGATTGGTGCTGCACGGCGGCGCCGACCTGACCGCCACCACGCCGATCACCGCCCGCGTCGACCGGGAACGCGGCCTCGGCCACGTGCTCACCTCCGGGCGCACCGACGTGCTGCACGTCGCCGAGGACACCGACGCGGTGGGCGGGCTGGACGCGATGATCCCGCACGCCGGGCTGCGAGCCGAGGCCGCCGAACTGCGCCCGGCCGATGTCGCCGGGATCCCGCTGACCGCGCGCGGCACCACCATCGGCGTGCTCATCCTGGTGCGCGGCGCGCGCCGCGGCTTCCCCGCCGAGGACATCGCCTTCGCCGAACGGCTGGCCGCCCGCGCCGCGCTGGCCATCGACTCGGCGCAGCTCTACGAGGACCGCACGCACGTGGCCTCGGTGCTGCAGGCCGGGCTGCGCCCGCCGGTGCTGCCGGAACTGCCCGGCGCGCGGATCGCCGCGCGGATCCGGTCGGCGGCCGCGCACCTCGACCTGGCCGGCGACTTCTACGACGTGCTCGGCTCCGGTGACGACTGGCTGGTGGTGCTCGGCGACGTCTGCGGCAAGGGGGTGGAGGCCGCGGTGCTGACCGGCCGCACCCGGCAGAGCATCCGCACCGCCGCCTACTTCGACCGGCGGCCCAGCCAGGTGCTGACCGCGTTGAACACCGTGCTCTACGAAGCCGAAGCCAGCCGGTTCGTGGCCGTGGTGTGCGTGCGGCTGCGCCCGATCGGCGACGGCAGCTCGGCGGTGGCGAGCGTGGCGGTGGCCGGGCACCCGCCGCCGGTGATCATCCGCGCCGGCGGCACCATCGAGCAGATCGAGGCCGTCGGCACGGTCGCCGGGGTGCTGCCGGACCTCGCCTTCCGGGAGGTCGACGTGCGCCTGCACCTCGGTGACACCATGTTGCTGTTCACCGACGGCATCTACGAGGCACGCGGAGCGGATGACTTCTACGGCATGGAGCGGCTGGTGGAACTGCTGCCCCGGTACGCGGGCGCCGGCCCGGAGCCGCTGTGCGAGGCGGTCGAGCAGGACGTCTGCGACTACCTCGGCGGCCGCCCGCACGACGACATGGCCCTGTTCGCGGTGACCTGGGGACGATGAGCGCTTTCGACACGGCCGAAGCGGCGGCCCGGTTCGGCCGGGCGCTGGTCTCGGTGGACACCCGGTCCGCCACCGGACTGGTCGGCGACCTGCTGGCGCACGGCGCCGATCCGGTGGTGGTGCTGGTCGAGGTGATCGCCGCCGGGCAGCGCGAGGTCGGCATGCACTGGCAGCGCGGGGAATGGACGGTGGCCAAGGAGCACGCGGCGACCGGGGTCTCGGCCGCCGCGGTGGCGGTGGTCGCCGCCCACGCCCGCCGGGTGCCGGTGAGCCGCGGCCGGGTGGTGGTGGCCTGCGCCGAACGCGAGTGGCACGCGCTGCCCGCCTCGCTCGTCGGCCACGCCCTGCGCGCGCACGGCTGGGACGTCACCCTGCTCGGTGCCTCGACCCCGGCCGCGCGGCTGAGCCAGTACCTGCACGACCTCGGCCCGGACGCGACCGCGGTCAGCTGCTCGGTGCTGGGCGCGCTGCCCACCAGCCGCCGGTTCATCGAAGCCGCCACGGCCGCCGGGATTCCCGTGCTGGCGGGCGGTTCCGGCTTCGGCCCGGACGACCGGCGCGCGCTCGCACTCGGCGCCACGGCCTGGGCTCCGGGCGCCTACGCGGCGATCGACGCGATCGCGGCACTGCCCCCGGTGGTCCCGGCGGCACCACCACTGCCCGCCGCGGCCGTCGCCGAGCAGGCCCAGCTGGAGCAGGCGCACCCCCGGCTGCTGGCCAGGCTGCGCAGCGGGTGGTCGCTCGCCGCGGGGGTGCTGACCGGCGCGCCGGCGGTGGCCGACAGCCTGGAATCGGTGGTGAAGGACGTGCTCGACCAGTCGCTGCACGCGGTCTGGGCGGCCCTGCTCACCGGGGACCCGCGGCCGATCGGCGAAACCGCGGCGTGGGTGGCCGAACTGCTCGACGCCCGCGGTGCCGACCCCCGGCTGGTGGCCGAACTCCGCGACCTGCTCGCCACCGTGCTGGTGGACTTCCCGTTGTCGAGCGAACTACTGGCCGGGGCGCGATGACCGAATTCAGCTACGACGTGGCGCTGGACGACGACCGGGTGGTGGTCACCACCGCCGGGGCGCTGGACGCGCACACCGGTGCCGAGTTCCAGGTGGCGCTGCGGGAACTCGCGGAGCGGCACCCCGAGCTGGTGCTCGACCTCGCCGGACTGACCTATGTGGACTCCACCGGGCTGAGCGCGTTCATCGCCGCGCACAAGCGCGCCAGCGCGCGGGGCGGGCGGGTGCGGCTGAGCGGGGTGCCGCCGTTCCTGGCCAGGCTGCTCGCGGTGACCGGGCTGAACACGATCCTGCCGGTGCTGCGGTGATGGACGACCAGCAGTTGGTCCGGCTGTCCAAACGCCTGTCGAAGCACCTGCGCCACGATCCGGCGGCGGCCGGGCTGGTGCTGGACGAAGCGGGCTGGGTCGAGGTGGACGCGGTGCTCACCGCACTCGGCATGAGCCGGGAACAGCTCGCGGAAGTGGTGGCGCGCAACGACAAACGGCGTTTCTCGTTCGACGGGACGGGCACCCGCGTCCGGGCGAACCAGGGCCACAGCGTGGCAGTCGACCTCGGCCTGCCGACCGCGGAGCCGCCGGAGATCCTCTACCACGGCACGGTGGCCGCCGCGTTGCCGTCGATCCGGGCGGAGGGCCTGCGCCCGATGCGACGGCACGCCGTGCACCTGTCGCCCGACGAGGAAACCGCGCGCCGGGTGGGCGCGCGACGGGGTGCGCCGGTGATCCTGCGCGTGGCCGCCGGGCGCATGGCCGCGGCCGGGCACGTGTTCCAGCTGAGCGCCAACGGCGTCTGGCTGACCGACGCGGTGCCGCCGGAGTACCTGGGCCCGGCCGTAGCGCAGTGAATGTGGCTTTCACTGCACATTTCGCCGTGAAAGCCACATTCACTGCATCGGCCTGAGCTAGCCGACCAGCCAGGCGATGGCGCCGCCGACCGCGAGCACCGCGCCGACGCCGAGCAGCACGGCGAGCACCTTCGCGGTCTTCCACGTGCTGTACACGCCGCCGATCAGGAAACCGGCCAGCGCCAGCAGCCCGACGACGATGAATTCCTTCGGCACTACAGCACACCCTTGGTCGACGGGACACCCTGCGCCCGCGGATCGGCCTCGGTCGCCGCGCGCAGCGCCCGAGCCACCGCCTTGTACTGCGCTTCGGCGATGTGGTGCGGGTCGCGCCCGTGCAGCACGCGGACGTGCAGCGCGATCTGCGCGTGGAACGACAGCGAGTCGAACACGTGGCGCGTCAGCACGAACGGGTAGTTCCCGCCGATGGTGAAGGAGTTGAACTGCTCCGGCTCACCGAGGTGCACGCAGTACGGGCGGCCGGAGACGTCGATCGCCGCGTGCGCCAGCGTCTCGTCCATCGGGATCCACGCGTCGCCGAAGCGGCGGATGCCCTTCTTGTCCCCGAGCGCCTGGCGGATCGCCTGGCCCAGCACGATCGCGGTGTCCTCGACCGTGTGGTGCGCGTCGATGTGCACGTCCCCGGTGGCGTCCACCTTGAGGTCCAGCGAACCGTGCGCGCCGAACGCGGTGAGCATGTGGTCGAAGAACGGCACGCCGGTGCCGATCTCCACCTCGCCGGTGCCGTCGAGGTCCAGCTGGACCGAGATCGAGGACTCCTTGGTGGTCCGCTCCACCTTGCCCACGCGGCTCACCTGGGCACCTCCTTCGTGAACACGTCCTTGGCGACGCCGAGGAAGGCGTCGTTCTCCTCCGGGGTGCCGATGGTCACCCGCAGGTGCCCGGCGATGCCGACGTCGCGGATCAGCACACCCTGGTCCACAAAGGACTGCCAGGCGGCCGGCGCGTCGGCGAAGCGGCCGAACAGGATGAAGTTGGCGTCGCTGGGCACCGGCGTGGCGCCGAGGCCCAGCAGCGCGTCGGCCACCCGGTCCCGCTCGGCCGCGAGCTTGGCCACCGAGGCGAGCGTGGCCTCGGCGTGGCGCAGCGCGGCGCGCGCGGCGGCCTGGGTCAGCAGCGACAGGTGGTACGGCAGCCGGACCAGCTGCAGTGCGTCCACAATGGCCGGTGTGGCGGCCAGGTAGCCCAGCCGTCCCCCGGCGAACGCGAACGCCTTGCTCATCGTGCGGGAGACGATCAGCTTCGCCGGGTAGCGCTCCAGCAGGGTCACCGCGCTCGGCTGGGCGGAGAACTCGGCGTAGGCCTCGTCCACCACCACGATGCCCGGCGCGACCCGCAGCACGGCCTCCAGCTCGGCGGTCGGGATCGAGCCGCCGGTCGGGTTGTTCGGGCTGGTCAGGAACACCACGTCGGGCGCGCGCTCGGCGACCACCCGCGCGGCGGCCTCGGTGTCCAGGGTGAAGTCGTCGCGACGCGGTTCGGGCACCCACTCGGTCCGCGTGCCCGCCGAGATGATCGGGTGCATCGAGTAGGACGGCTCGAAGCCGAGCGCGCTGCGCCCCGGCCCGCCGAAGGCCTGCAGGATCTGCTGGAGCACCTCGTTGGACCCGTTCGCCGCCCAGAGCTGCCGCTCGGACAGCGCCACACCGGTGCTCGCGGACAGGTAGGCGGCCAGGTCGCGGCGCAGTTCGACGGCGTCGCGGTCGGGGTAGCGATGCAGGCCGGCGGCCACCTCGCGGACGGCCTCGGTCACGTCGTCGACCAGCGCGTCCGGCGGCGGGTACGGGTTCTCGTTGGTGTTCAGCCGGACCGGCACGTCCAGCTGGGGCGCACCGTACGGGCTGCGTCCGCGCAGGTCCTCCCGCAACGGCAGCTCGTCCAGGCTTACTTCGTCCACATCGACCAGCCTAAGGCGTGGCGAAGGCCTCACCGCAGCCCGGTCACCACGGTGAGGAACTCGTCGAGCTGGTCCGAGGTGACGAAGTAGTGCGGTGAGGCCCGCACCATCGAGCTCAGGCCGCGCCGCCCCATGTCGAACCTGGTCGAGCCCTCGGAGGTCACGCTGACCACGATGTCCTTGTCCCACAACAGGTCCTTCACGCGCGCGGACTCCAGCCCGTCGACGGTGAAGGTGACGATGCCGCTGGGCCGCTCCCCCAGGTCGTGCACGGTCACGCCGGGGATCGCGGACAGCCCGGTGCGCAACCGCCCCGCCCGCTCGCCGATCTCCGCGGCGATCTGGTCCATACCCAGGTCGAGCGCGTGTTCGGCGGCCTTGAGCAGGCCCAGTCGCTCGGCCACGGCGAACTCCCACAGCTCGTGCAGCCGCGCGTCCTGGCGCGGGCGGTACTCCCACAGCCCGGACCAGTCGGCCCCGCTGTGGTCGAACAGCCGGGGCCGCAGCCGGTCGGCGACCTCGCGCCGGACCACCAGGAACCCGGTGCCCCGCGGCCCGCGCAGCCACTTGCGCCCGGTGCCGGTGATCATGTCCACGCCCAGGCCGGCGGCGTGCACCGGCAGCTGGCCCACCGACTGGCAGGCGTCCAGCAGCACCAGCGCGCCCGCCTCGTGCGCGGCCTCGGTCACCTCGCGGACCGGGTTCACCAGCCCGCCGTTGGTCGGGACGTGCACCAGCGAGACCAGCTTGACCCGCTCGTCGAGCCGGTCGCGCAGCGCGGCCACGTCCAGCTGGCCCGAGGCGTCCGAGGGCACCAGGTCGAGCCGGGCACCGGCGAGTTCGGTCAGCCGCATGAGCGCGACCGCGTTCGCGCCGTACTCGGCCTCGCTGATCAGCACCCGGTCACCCGGTTCCAGCGGCACCGAGTCGACCAGGGTCAGCCAGGACCGGGTGGCGCTGTCGGTGAAGGCGACCTCGTCCGGTGCGCAGCCGAGCAGTTCGGCGAACACCGGGTAGGCGCGCTCCAGGTCGTCCTGGCGTTCGGCGGCCGCGCGGTAACCGCCGACCTCGGCCTCGCGGCGCAGGTGCCCGACCACCTCGTCGAGCACCTCGGGCGGTGGCAGCGAGGACCCGGCGCTGTCGAGGAAGATCACTTCTCGAACCTCGCGGTGACGGCCTCGCCGTGCGCGGGCAGGTCCTCGGCGTTGGCCAGCGCGACCACCTTGCCCGCCACCTCGCGCAGCGCCTGCTCGCTGTAGTCGACCACGTGGATGCCGCGCAGGAAGCTCTGCACCGACAGGCCGGACGAGTGCCGCGCGAAGCCGCCGGTGGGCAGCACGTGGTTCGAGCCGGCGCAGTAGTCACCGAGCGAGACCGGCGCGTAGGCCCCGACGAAGACCGCTCCCGCGTTGCGCACCCTGGCCGCCACCGCGCGCGCGTCGGCGGTCTGGATCTCCAGGTGCTCGGCGGCGTAGGCGTCCACCACCCGGAGCCCGTCGTCCACAGTGGACACCAGGACCACGCCGGACTGCTTGCCGGTCAGCGCTTCGGTGACGCGCTCGGTGTGCTTGGTGGCCGGGACGCGGCGGGCCAGCTCGGCGTCCACCGCGTCGGCGAGCCGCTCGGAGTCGGTCACCAGCACGCTGGCGGCCAGCGGGTCGTGCTCGGCCTGGCTGATCAGGTCGGTGGCCACGTGCGCCGGGTCGGCGGTGTCGTCGGCGAGCACCGCGATCTCGGTGGGGCCCGCCTCGGAGTCGATCCCGATCAGGCCGCGGAGCAGGCGCTTGGCCGCGGTCAGGTAGATGTTGCCCGGTCCGGTCACCACGTCCACGCCGGTGAGTTCGGCGCCGTCGGTGTCGGTGCCGCCGTAGGTCAGCAGGGCCACCGCCTGCGCGCCGCCGACCGCCCACACCTCGTCCACGCCGAGCAGTTCGGCGGCGGCGAGCACGGTCGGGTGCGGCAGGCCGCCGAACGCGGCCTGCGGTGGTGAGCAGACCACCAGCGAGCCGACCCCCGCGGTCTGCGCCGGGACCACGTTCATCACCACGGTCGACGGGTAGACCGCCAGCCCGCCCGGCGCGTACAGCCCGACGCGCTCGACCGGCACCCAGCGCTCGGTGACCGTGCCGCCGTCGACCACGGTGGTGGTGACGTCGGGGCGGCGCTGGTCGGCGTGCACCTTGCGGGCGCGTGTGGTCGCCTCCTCCAGCGCCTCGCGGACCGCCGGGTCCAGCTCGGCCAGCGCGCGCGTGCGCTCGGCGGCGGGCACGCGGATCGCGGCCGGGCGGACGCCGTCGAACTTCTCGCCGAACTCCAGCGCGGCTTCGGCACCCCGGTCGCGGACCGCGTCCACGATCGGCCGGACCAGATGCAGTACCGCGTCCACGTCGGTTCCGGCACGCGGCAGGGCGGCGCGCAGTTCGGCGGGAGACGGGGTACGACCACGCAGGTCCGTGCGGTTGAGCATGGTACTGAGGGTAGCTTCGGGGGCGGAGAGGAGACGCCCGTGCCCCGAATCGCGCTCTGCCAGCTGACCACCGGTGCCGAGCCGGCCGCCAACCTGGACCTGGTCCGGGAGTGGACCGCCCGTGCCGCCGCCGAAGGTGCCCGGGTGGTGGTCTTCCCGGAGGCGACCATGGCCGGGTTCGGCGTGCCGCTCGGGCCGCTCGCCGAACCGCTCGACGGGCCGTGGGCGACCGCCGTCGCCGCGGTGGCGGCCGAGCACGACGTGCTGGTCGTCGCGGGCATGTTCACCCCGGCCGGCGACCGCGTGCGGAACACGCTGCTGGTCACCGGGCTCGGTGAGCACCGGGGCTACGACAAGATCCACCTGTACGACGCCTTCGGCTTCAAGGAGTCGCACACGGTGGCGCCGGGTGACTCGATCGCCACGGTCAAGGTGGACGAGACCGTGCTGGGCCTGGCCACCTGCTACGACGTGCGGTTCCCGTCGCTGTTCCACAAGCTGGCGGAGGCGGGTGCCTCGGCGGTGCTGCTGCCCGCGTCGTGGGGTGCCGGTGAGGGCAAGCGCGAGCAGTGGGAACTGCTGGTGCGCGCGCGGGCGCTGGACTCGGGCAGCTGGGTGCTCGCCTGCGACCAGGCCGACCCGGCGGTCACCGGGGTATCGGTGAACCCGAAGGCGCCGACCGGCATCGGCTACTCGACGGTGGCCGACCCATTCGGCCGGGTCCACGCGCAACTGGCCGCCGATGCGGACCTGCTCGTCGTCGACATCGACCCAGCCCTGTCCACCACTTCCCGGGAAGCCACCGCGGTCCTCCCGAACCGACGCGTCTGACGAACGCAGTGAATGTGGCTTTCACTGCGAAATCGGCAGTGAAAGCCACATTCACAGCACTGCGACGGGCACCGGCCACCGGCCACCGGGCACCGGGCACCGGCTAGGAAGGGTGGGCGATGCCTTCTTCGATGGCGAGGCGGGTCAGTTCGGGGCGTCGCCGCCGTCCGGTCTTGTCGCGGATCCGGTCCAGGTAGGACCGCACGGTCCGGACGCTGATCGACATGGCCTCGGCGATGTCCTGGTCCCGCTCCCCCGCCGCGACCAGCGAGAGCACCTGGCGCTCGCGTTCGGACAGCACCAGCTTCGGCCCGGCGTTGCGATCCCGGGTTGAGTTCAGCACGAACGAGGCCAGCGTCGGCGAGACGTAGGAGTTGCCCGAGGCGATCTCCCTGATCGCCCGCAGGATCTCCTCGCCGTCGGCGTCCTTCGACAGGTAACCCCGCGCCCCGGCGGAGATCGCGCCCAGCACCTCGGACTGCCCCGCGTGCGCGGAGACCACCAGCACCTTGTGCCCCATGCCGACCACCTCCATCACCGCGGCGGCGTCGGCGATCCCGCGCAGCTTCAGGTCCAGCACCACCACGCTGCCCGCGGGCTGGCGGCACACCGCGAAGCGCGCCACCGAGTCGGCGACCGCGCCCAGTTCGATGTCCTCGGCTTCTTCGAGCACTCTCGCCACGGCCGCGCGGTACAGGGGGTGGTCCTCGATCACCCCGACCCTGATCGCCTGCGTGCTGACCACTGCTCGTTCACCCCAGTTCACCCGAATCCGGCGGCCGCCGCCGGGTCCAGCGCGGGCCCGCTCGGCACCAGCGCGAGCAGGCCGGCGGACACCGGCAGCTTAGGTACAGCACCATAACCCAGTGCGGCCAATGCTTCACCGCTCGCGACGGGGTACTTGGTGCCGAGATCGGTGAGCACGTACACCGTGCCAGACGGCTGCTCGGCCAGCACCGCCCCACCGGAGGGTGGAACGTACACCTCGTCGGCGGTCCGCCCGTCGCCGACCGCGACCGGCTGCGGCCGCGCACCGGCGGGCAGCGGCGCGCTCGCGCCGATGGTCACCTTCGCCGAGCCGGAGCCGTCGCCCTCGGCGCACACCGCCACCGTGTCGCCGTTGACCTCCACCGCCACCGGGATGCGGTCCGGGTATCCGGCGGGGTCCGCACCACCGGCGGTCCCGGCGTCCGCGGCCAGTCCCGCCGCCGCGACGTCGGCCGCGGACACCTCGATGGTCTGGCCGCCGCCGCTGGACACCTGCGCCGCCGCGTTCGCCGGGGCCTGCATGATCAACGCGGCCTCGGTCTGGGTGATCGGCGTGAGGCCCTCGGCGCGGACCAGGTAGTAACCGGGCGAGCTGGTGCCCGCGACGCTGAGCACCTGCCCGATCTCGGTGTCGCGCACGCCGACCCGCGGTCCCTTGCGCCCGGCTCCGTCCACTTCGACGAAGTCCAGGTCCCGGCCCGCCGGCACGGTGTTCAGCCAGCGGCTGGAGACCACGATCGGCACGCGGCGGTCGTACCCGAGCGCGGCACCGGCTTCCGGGCTGAGCCGGAACCGGTGGCCGGAGCTGATCAGGTACCGCTCGCCGCCCGGCAGCCGGACCAGCAGGCCCTCCCCAGCGGCGAGCGGCCGTCCGGTGGCGGTGGCGCCGAGCAGCACCGAGGTGGCCGGTTCGGCGTCGGTCGGCTGGTCGCGACTGGTGCGGGAACAGGAGATCCACGGGCTGGTCAGCAGTCTTTCCTTGCCCGGCAACGAATCCGGGGCGCCGGGAATGCCGACCCTGGCCCCGCGCCCGGCCTTGGCCAGGTTCTTCGCCGGCACCTTCACCGTGGCCGAGCCGTCGCCACCGGCGAGCAGCCGCGCCGAGGCGTAGTTGAGCACCGGGTGCAGCGTGCCCTCCTCACCGAGGATGAACCGCGCGCCCGTCTCCTCCTCGACGATCACCTTGCCACCGGCCAGCCAGTCCTTGCCGCCCGACGGCTTCAGCAGGCCGATCACCCCGAACACGGCGGTGATCAGCAACGCCACCGCGACGCCGATGACGGTGCCGAGCACCAGCCTGCGCCCCGGTGACACCGGGTGATTGGCATCGGCCGAAACGAGTGCCGAGACCAGTCTCCGGCGCAGGAACTGGTACGCCTGGATCTGGTCCCGCTGAGTCCACACCGGTTGTTACCCCCGAAGAAGAAGGCCGTGCGCCGGAGCTAATGCTAGGTATGAATGCACTCGGTGATGTGGGCAATTTTTCCGGCAGCGCCACGGTGTGTGCCCCGATACCGTTACACAGGGGAGCGTGAGAGGGGCCATCCTGTGTCATTGTCTTCACCTGCCCCCTGGGGGAGCCGGACCGCCGCGGTCCCGCTGCCGTCCGGTGGCCGTGAGCCGGGTTCGATCGCCGATCCGGCCGCCGCGCCGTGGATCCTGCCGATCCGCGCCCGCCAGGTCGCCATCTGGGAGGTGGCCGCGCTGGGCGCGCTGGCCGCCTACGGGTTCGGCGACGGCTTCACCCCGCTGTCGATCACCGCGATCGCGGTGGCCGTGCTGGTCATCCTGACCACCTCGGTGCGGTTCACCGGCAAGCACCTGGCCGGGTGGGCGTGGACCTGGCTGACCTTCCGCCTGCGCCAGCACGACGACCGCCGCGCCGGGGCCGGGCCGATGCACTCGCTGGTCGGCGAGTTCCCGATCCGCCAGCACACCGACCGCGCGGGCAACCGGCTCGGCATCGTCGGCGTCGGTGACGGCTGGACCTCGGTGGTCCGGCTGACCGGTGGCGGGCTGCCCGCGGTGGGCACCCTGCTCGACGTGCTCGGCGCGACCTACCGCCGCGCCGACATCCCGCTGGACAGCGCTCAGCTGGTGGTCTGGACCGCGCCGCGGCCCGGCCAGAACCCGCTGCGGGTGTGCTGGCTGGCCGTGCGCTACCGGCCCGCCGACGCGCCGATCGCCGCGCTGGCCAGGGGTGGCGGTGAACTCGGTGCGTTGCGGACCACCGCGAGCGCCGCGCTGGGCCTGGCCGGCGCGCTGGCCGACGTGGGATACGAGAGCACCGTGCTGGAGGCGGGCGAACTCGGCGAGGAACTGCGCGTCGCCCTCGCCGCGGAACCGGATTTCGGTGCGGCACAAGACATTCCGGAGTTCACCGACGACTGGCGCTGGTGGTCGTCGGGAGCCGGCGAGGGGCGCATCCGGCAGTCCTGCTTCCGGCCGCTGTCCGATCGCGACCTGCCGAAGCTGGTCACCGGGCACGTGCCGACGGCGGCGTTCACCACCGTCTCGTACACGCTGAGCCGGACCGCCGCGGGCCGCGAACGGGCCGACGTGACCGTGCGGGTCGGCACCCGCGGCGAAGCCACCCCGCCCACCGGCTCCCCGACGCTGTGCGGGGTGCCGCTGGTCGCGGTGAACGGGCGGCACGCCGAACACGTGCGCCGCTCGCTCCCGCTGGCACTGCCGTGAAAGGGAACTAACCCCGGACAGCCTCGTAGACGCCGATGATCACGCCGGTGATCGGCACCAGCGACAGCAGCGCGAGGAACTCGATGATGTCCATCAGGCGCGACCAGTACGGCGACCGGTGCCCCTTGGCCACGCGCGCGGCGTAGACCAGGCAGACCACCGCGGCCAGCACGACGGCCAGCGCGACCCCGAACACCAGCGAGCGGTCGGCCTCGATGCCGAGCCAGATCCCGGCGCAGGCGAGCGCGGCGAGGCCGTAACCGATCAGCACCAGCCGCTGCGGGCCACCGGCGTACGACCTCGACCGCAGCACCCAGGCCAGGCCGAGCAACGCGGTCAGCCCGGCCTCCCACGCGCCGCCCTGGGTCACCAGCACCACCGAGCAGCCGAGCACCACCGTGCCCAGCGCGACCAGCAGCCCGGTGAGCAGGCGCTGCGCGTACGCGGTCTGCCCGGCCATCGCGGCACCCAGCGACGGGCGTTCGTCGGCGCGGAAGGAAGCCATGTCGTCCGGGACGCGCGGCAGCGGGAGACGGCCCAGCCGCAACGCGAGCATCGGCGCGAAAGCGGCCATCGCGGTGGCGAGCACGGCCAGCACCGCAGCCGCGCTGACCGGGCGCACCCCGGCCAGCAGCACGATCCCGGCGGCGGGCGCGGACAGCACCGAGGACACGGTGACCGCGACGAACCACGGCAGCCGGTCGGCCACCGTCACCGCGGACAGCGCGCCGAACACCGCCACCGCGGCGAGCCCGATGCCCAGCGGCCCGGCGTCGAGCGAGAACAACGGGTGCGGCGGGAAGGCCGACATCCCGGCGAGCAGGGCCGCGCCGATCCCGGCCAGTGCGGCGGCGGCACCGGCCTGCGCGTCCCCGTAGGCACGGCTCAGCGCCCCGCCGCCGAGCAACGCCACCAGCGCGAGCAGCCCGCAGGAGATCGGCGCGAACATCGTGCCCGCGAAGCTGGCCTGCACCAGCACGGCCGCGCCGAGCAACAGCACCACCGCGGCCGAGATCCCGGCGCGGCGGGCCAGGTCCGCGCCCCACTCGCGGTCGGACTCGCTCGCGCTGGCGATCGAATCCACCACGTCGTCGAACAGCAGCGGCGCGCGCGGCCGCTCGCGCGGGGTCAGGTAGAGCACCTCGCCGTCGCGCATCCCGGCGGCGGCCACGGTCAGCCCGGGCGCCAGCGGCGCGCCCCCGAGCCGGGTCAGCGCCCAGCCGGGGTGCTCCGGGCTGGCCTGCCCGTCGGCGCCGGCCAGCCGGACCAGCTGCGGCACCAGTTCGGCGAGCGTGCTCTGCGGGGGCAGGGCCACGTCCACCCGCGCGAGCGGGGTCACCACGGTGACCCGGCGGGTGGCGGACCCGGGTGCGACGGTCTCGGTCACCGCTGCGAAGCCCCTGCGGCGTCGATCACCGGCGCGAACTTCGCCCGGCTGGCCTCACCGAGCTTGGTCAGCCCGTTGTTGACCGCCTCGAGCACGATCTCGCCCAGTTCCCTGGCCGGGAAGCGCCGGGCGGCGTCGGGGTCGATGGAGATCTCGGTGAACCGGCCGTCGCCGCGCAGGGTGGCGACCACCTCGTTGCCGCGCGAGTAGCCCTTCACCTCCATCTTCTCCACCGACCGCTGGATCCGCTGCACCTGCTCGGTCTGCGCGCGGACCTCCTCCATCAGCGCGTTCATGTCCGGGACCTGGTACGGATCGCTCATCTGCTTCCCTCTCAGCGGTCTCAGCGGTCGACCGACACGGTGCCGTCGGCGTCGATGTCGATGTGCTGCTCGTATTCCTTGCCGTCCACGGTGAACTCGAGGTCGAGTTCGATGTCGCGGCCCATCGGCACCTCGATCGAGGTGGCCACGTCCCCCTGCTCGGTGCGGATGACGATCTCCTCGCCACCGCCGTCCCCGCCGGGCGCGGGCTGCGACGGCGCGGGGTCGGCGGGCGCGGGCAGGGTCTGGCCCGGCACCGCGTTCGCCGACGGGTCGACCGGGATCCACGCGTTGCGCGGGTCGATCAGGCCGGGGGCGAGCGAGCCACCGGCGGTGCCCCCACCGCCGGCGGCCCATTCCCAGGGCGACTGGCCCTGGTTGCCGGTGAACCCGTTCAGCGCGGGCGGCAGGTAGTTGGTGAACCCGCCGGGCGCGGCACCACCACCGCCGAACCCACCGCCGGCCCCACCGGGATAACCACCGGCGCCGGGATAACCACCGGCGCCGGGGTAACCGCCGGTGCCACCCGGGTAACCGCCGGGATATCCGCCACCGGGCAGGCCGCCGTTGCCCGCGACCTGCTGGCCGGACGGGCTGGCCACCGAGGGCGGGCTCTGCGGCGGCGCCACCGGGGTGGCCCCGATCCCGCCCGTGCCACCGGTGCCCGGCGCGGCGCCGGTGCCCTTGTCACCCCCGCCGAAGAGCTTCTCGATCTCGCTGATGATGGTGACCAGCTGGCTGATCTGCCCGGCCAGGTCGACCACGCCGAGGGTCTTGAGCAGCGCCGCGATGGCCTGGATGAAGCCCTTCAGCGAAGCGCTGGTCGCGGTGGACAGCGCCACCGCGGCGCCGTAGGTCCACGGGTTCGACATCAGCGAGGCCACCGTCGGGTTGACCGCGGCGACCACCGAGCGGTAGGCCTGCTGCGCGGTCTGGACCAGGGTGCCGGAAATGCCGAGCAGGTCCGCGCCTCTGCGCACCACGTCGATGATCTTGTTCAGCGAAGCCAGTGAATCGGCGATCTTCTTCAGCGCGGATTCGCTGGCTTTGCCCTCCCACACCTTTTCCAACTGCTTCGCCGCACCGGCGAACTCGTTGAGCAGCGTGGCGAACTCGGTCGCCTTCTTCAGCAGATCACCGACGTGCTTGGCGATCTGTTCCGGGGAACCGGAGACGATCTGCGGCAGAATGGTGATCGGCCCGCCGGACGAAGCGGTCGCGTCCATCGCGCTGGAGTTCGGGAAATACACTGCACACCTCTTTTTCATCCACGAGCCGGAAACGTGATCAGGCGAACGCCGGTCGGTAGACGCTCACTTTCGCCGGCCCGTGGACATCGGAGTCCACCAGGCCGTGGTTGTACAGCTGGCCGTTGTTGCCCGCGACCCCGATCACCGAGTCCGCCACGATGACCACGTCACCGCCGCGCACCCCGCCGGGTACGTCGCCCAGGTCGCGCGCGGTGCCCGAGTAGACCTCGATCACGCCGACGCTGGCCTGGTTGTCCGCGTTGCCCTCCAGCCAGGCGTTGAACTGGGCGGCGTCGGCGAAGCTCGCCCCCGGCTCGGCCAGTCCCGCCTGTTCCATGTAGCGCAACACGTTGCCGACCGAGCCCGGTTCGCCGCCCGCGCCGGCGCTGTCGCGCACCGCGCAGGCCGCCAGTTCGGCCGCCACCGGGGTGCCCCAGATCGCCGGCAGCACCGGACCGGCCGAGTACGGCTTGCCGCCGTAGCCGATCGCGGCCGCCTCGTCGGCGGCCTGGTACTCGTCGGCGCACTGGCGCACCAGGTCGTTCACCTCCTGCATCACCGACAGCAGGGTGCGGACCGCGGAAACCTGCTGGTGCTGCAGGGCCGCACCGGCCGCCGCGACGGCGTCACCGATGCCGGCGAAGGAGGCCGGGGGCACCTCGAGCCGTTCCAGGTCACCGACCGAGTTCACGCCGCGCATGATGATCCCGCCGACGTTGCCCGCCGCCGATCGCATCGCCTCGGGCTCCGCCCGGAACTCCTGGCTGCCGCCCATCACCCTCCCTTCCACCGGTCGCGGACCAGCGTAAGGACGGCCGAGAAGGCCGACGGACGGCAAAAGTACCCACCGTGACCGCCTCACGAGTGGCCAAAATGAGCGGCAAAGTACCCACACGCACCAAGGGGAACGGCGTTTCATGACCCTGGCCCGAGACCGGTTGCCACTATCGGGTGAGCAGCCGAGCGAGATCGTCCTGCAGTCGCCGCCGATGCTGCCCAAGGGCGGCAGCGGTGGCGCGCTCCAACTGATGCTGTTCCTGCCCATGATGCTCGGCATGGGCGCCATGTCGTTCGTCTACATCGGACGCGACGGCGGCGCGATGACCTGGGTGTTCGGCGCCCTGTTCATCACCGCGATGGGCGGCATGATCGTGATGTCGCTGGCGCGCGGCGGACAGCAGAAGAAGGCGCAGATCAACGAGGAGCGCCGCGACTACCAGCGGTACCTCGCCGGGTTGCGCGGTCAGGTGCGCGACATCGCGGACAACCAGCGCTCGGCGATGATCTCGCTGCAGCCCGAGCCCGCCGACCTGTGGGCCTACGTGACCAGCGGCAGGCTGTGGGACCGGCGGCGCGCCGACGGCCACTTCGGCCAGGTGCGCGTGGGCACCGGCCCGCAGCGGCTGATGACCCCGCTCAAGGCTCCGCAGACGGTCCCGCTGGAGGACCTCGACCCGGTGTCCTCGACCAGCCTGCGCCACTTCATCCGCACTTACTCCACAGTGAACGGTCTGCCGGTGGCCATCTCGCTGCGGTCCTTCGCCACGGTTTCGCTGAGCGGACGCCGCGGCGAGGTGCTCGACCTGGCCAGGGCGGTGCTGGCCCAGCTGGCCACCTTCCACTCACCGAACGACCTGCGCATCGCGTTGTGCGTGGCCGAGGAGCGCCGTCCCGAATGGGACTGGCTCAAATGGCTGCCGCACACCGGATCCGCCAGCGGGACCGACGCGGCGGGCCCGGCGCGGCTGGTCGCGGACGACCTGGCCGGCCTGGTCGAGGCACTCGGCCAGGACCTCGGCGAGCGCGCGGCGTTCACCCGCGCGCCGGGGCACGGCCACGACCTGCCGCACATCGTGCTGGTGGTCGACGGCGGCGCTACGGAGGGTGACACCCGGCTGATGCCCTACGGCGGCAAGCACGGCGTCACCGTGCTCGACGTGAGCTCCGAGGAACCCGGTGCCGTGCCCAACGACCGGACGCTGTGCCTGCACACCGACCGCACCCAGCTGGGCATGCTGGTCGGCGAGGGCAGCGAGCAGCAGCTCGGCTTCCTCGGCGTGCCGGACGGGCTGGACGCCGGTGCCGCCGAAGCGCTGGCCCGGCGGCTCACCCCGCTGCACCAGATCGGCACCGTGGTCACCGGCGACAACCCGATGTCGTCCACCTTCGGCCTGTCCGGCCTGCTCGGCATCGGCGACCCGCGTGACGTGGACACCGCGGTCACCTGGGCGGCCAGGGCCGCCCGCGACCGGCTGCGCGTCCCGCTCGGCGTCGACCCCGACGGGCGCCCGGTGGAGCTGGACCTCAAGGAGTCGGCCGAGGGCGGGATGGGCCCGCACGGCCTGGTCATCGGCGCCACCGGGTCCGGCAAGAGCGAGCTGCTGCGCACCCTGGTCACCGCGCTCGCGGTGACGCACTCCTCGGAGCGGCTCAACCTGGCGCTGATCGACTTCAAGGGTGGCGCCACCTTCGCCGGGATGACCCACCTGCCGCACACCTGCGCGGTGATCACCAACCTGTCCGAGGAACTGATCCTGGTCGACCGCATGGCCGACGCGATCAACGGCGAGGTGATCCGGCGGCAGGAACTGCTGCGCGCGGCGGGCAACTACGCCTCGGCCCGCGACTACGAACGCGCGCGAGAGGCCGGGGCGAACCTGCGGCCGCTGCCCTCGCTACTGGTGATCATCGACGAGTTCAGCGAGCTGCTCTCGGCGCGCCCGGAGTTCATCGACCTGTTCGTCTCCATCGGACGGCTGGGCCGCAGCCTCGGCATCCACCTGCTGCTCGCCTCCCAGCGGCTGGAGGAAGGGCGCCTGCGCGGGCTCGACTCGCACCTGTCCTACCGGATCGGCCTGCGGACGTTCTCCGCCTCGGAAAGCCGGGCCGTGCTCGGTGTCGCCGACGCCTACCAGCTGCCACCGGTGCCCGGTTCGGCGTACCTCAAGGCGGACACCGATTCGCTGATCCGGCTCAAGGCCGCCTACGTCTCCGGCGAGCTGCCGCCCCGGCAGGTGGTGCGGGAGAAGGGCGCGCCCGCGCAGCACATCGTGCCGTTCACGCTGGGGCCGGTGAGCGCGCCGGTGCCGGTCGAGCCGGTGGACACCGTCGAAGTGGTGCACGAGGAACCCAGTACCGGTGAGACGGTCATCGACGCCATGCTCTCCCGGCTCGACGGCCCGGCCGCGCACCAGATCTGGCTGCCGCCGCTGGCCGAACCGCCCACTCTGGACCAGCTGCTGCCGCCGCTCGGCGAGGACCCCGACCGGGGCCTGTGCCCGGTCGGCTGGGGCGGCAACGGACGGCTGACCGTGCCGGTGGCGCTGGTGGACAAGCCGATCGAGCAGCGGCGTGACCTGCTCTGGGCGGACTTCTCCGGGGCGGGCGGGCACGCGCTGGTGGTCGGTGCCCCGCAGACCGGCAAGAGCACGCTGCTGCGGGCGATCGTCGGCGTGCTGGCGCTGACCCACACCCCGGCCGAAGCCCAGTTCTTCCTGCTGGACATGGGTGGTGGCGCGTTGTCCCCGGTCGCCGGGCTGCCGCACGTGTCCGGGTACGCCACCCGGCGCGACGCGCAGCGCTGCCGCCGCGTGGTCGCCGAGCTGACCACCCTGCTCGAACAGCGCGAGGAGTTCTTCTCCGCCAACGGGATCGAGTCGGCCGCGGAGTTCCGCAACCGCCGCGCGGAGTTCACCGAGAGCACCGACGGGCGCGAGTTCGGCGACGTGTTCCTGGTGGTCGACGACTGGGCCACGGTCCGCAAGGACTACGAGCAGCTGGAGGAGCAGATCACCGCGCTCGCCGCGCGCGGGCTCGGCTTCGGCATCCACGTGATCCTCTCGGCGAACACCTGGATGGGCGTGCGCGCGCAGCTGCGGGACGCCGTCGGCACGCGGTTCGAGCTGCGGCTCGGCGATCCCGGCGACTCGCTGATCGACCGCAAGACGGCCCGCAACGTGCCCGCCGAGGCACCCGGGCGCGGCATCACCGCGGACAAGCTGCACTTCCTCGGCGGGCTCCCCCGCATCGACGGCGACCAGCGGGCGGGCACGATCGGCGTGGGCGCCACCGATCTGGTGCGCCGGATCAGCGAGTCGTGGCCCGGTGGCCCGGCGCCGCAGGTCCGCCTGCTGCCCGCCAGGATCGAACTGGCCGGCCTGCCACCGGCACCGCCGAAGAAGGTCACCCTCGGCGTCGCGGAGTCCACTTTGGAGCCCGTGCTGCTCGATTTCGGCGCGGATCCGCACTTCCTCGCGTTCGGCGACGTGGAATCGGGCAAGAGCGCGCTGCTGCGGGTGATCGGCCAGGGCATCATGTCGAGCTACCACGGCGACGACGCGGCGATCATCGTCGCCGACTACCGGCGTGGCCTGCTCGACGCGGTCACCGGGCGCCACCTGCTCGGGTACGCGGGCTCAGCGCCCGTGCTGGACGGGCTGATCAGCGAGGTGGTCCAGGCGATGCGCCTGCGGCTCCCGGGCCCGGACGTGACCGCTGAGCAGCTCCGCAACCGGTCCTGGTGGACCGGGCCCGAGCTGTTCGTGCTCGTCGACGACTACGAACTGGTGGCCACCGCGGGCAACAACCCGCTGCTGCCGCTGCTGGAGTTTCTGCCGCAGGCCCGTGACATCGGGCTGCACCTGGTGATCGCGCGCGGCAGCGGCGGCGCCGGGCGGGCCCTGTTCGAGCCGGTGCTGCAGCGGGTCCGCGAGCTCGGCTCGCCGGGGCTGGTGATGTCCGGGTCCAAGGACGAGGGACCGCTGATCGGGGACGTCAAGGCGGGCCCGCTACCGCCGGGACGAGGCACTTTGGTCAGCAGGCGGCTCGGCACCGGGCTGCTGCAGGTGGCCTGGACCCCGCCGGTGGACTGAGTTCGTGGGTACAAGTACCGCCACCGCGACCGGCAGTTGTGCCGTTTGAACGTACTGCGGGCTTTTCTAGCGTGTGATTCGCAACGAGCCGGAGGTTTTTCCCGCTCTGGCTCTCCCGGAGATCTTTTCCCGCGAGTTGAGAGGAGGTGGCCAGCCCGTGAGCAGTGCCGGCTACCAGAGTGATGCCGCGGCCATGACGCGTGCGGTCCAGGGGTTCGAGGAGACCGCTTCTGGCGCCAAGACCACCATGGCCAGCTTGGAAGCGGAGCTGACCGAAACGCTGCGCAACTACAAGGGCGACCAGGCGGTGGCGTTCTGGGACCTGCAGCGCAGGCTGCAGGAGAAGATGCAGCTCGCCGTCCGCGAGCTGGACACCATGTCCAGCCTGGTCAACCAGAGCTTCCACAACTACGGCAGCGGTGACGCCGAGGTGGCCTCGTCGCTGCACAGCGTCTCCAGCCTCGCCTCCGACGCCGGTGGCTCCGTGCTCGGCCGCCTGTCCGGCGCGAACTGACCCAGAGGGGAATCCGACATGGCCGACATGGTCGAAGTCAATTTCAACGCACTGCAGTTCAGCTCCGCCTCGCTGGCGGAGAAGGCCAAGACGCTGACCGGTCAGCTGGAGACGCTGCAGCAGAACCTGCAGCCGATCAAGGCCACCTGGTACGCCTCGGGCAGCTCGGCCGGTCAGGCCGCGGAAGCCGCCGAGACCCGGCTCCGCCAGGCCACCGCCGACATCGTCGCGATCATCGCGCAGTTCGGCGGCAAGGTGGGCGAGGCGCACGACACGCAGTACGCGCTGGAGAACCGGAACACCAACTACTTCGCCGTGTGACCGGCGGAGTATCCCGGATGGCCGGTGCGAGCCAACCCCCCACTCGCACCGGCCTTCCGGCCTGCCGTCCCTGAGGTGAGAGAAGGAGAACGAGGGAGTCGGGATGCAAGACCGGTCGTACTACGTTCACCTGGAGTCCTTGAAGGACTTCGCCAGGGAGCTGGAGATCCAGCTCGAGTGCATGACCAAGCCGAACGACTTCCTGCTCACCCTCGGCGGTGAGCCGTTGCGGTTCGGGGAGTTCGGCGAAGCGAGTTCGCTGGCCGAGGCGCACCACGCCGCGGTCGCCGAGATGCAGGGCCTGCTCGACCAGGTCAAGGGCGCGATCACCTTCGCACAGGACGTCACCCACACCGTGGCCGAGGGTTACCAGCAGGCTGACCAGAACGTGGCCACCGATCTGCACGTGACCGCGGGCAACGTGATCGGCGGCATCGTGTCCGGGCTGGGGAACCTGCTCGGCGGCGGGGACGGCAAGGGGGCCAAGGGATGACCGCGCACACCAACTTCGGCTCGTTCAGCCACCAGCAGCTGTACGCGATGCTGCACGCCGGTGACGCCGGCAGCGCCCGCGCGGCGGCGGAGAAGTGGCGGGCGGCCGGGTTCGGCCTGTTCGAGCAGGCCGACAACCTGATGTCGCAGCTCACCGAGTTCGACGGCCACTGGACCGGTGGTGCGGCGGACAAGTACAAGATCATGATCGACGACCTGGTCGGCGGCATCCGCAAGGTGGGCCAGACCGCGGTCTCCATGCGGCACCTGCTGGAGGACGCGGCCGACGAGCTGGACACCGCGAAGGCCGAGATGCCGCCGCCGGTGAACGTGCCGGAGGTGTCGCCGGCGGACCTGTCGCTGGCGGTGAACCCGCCGTTGCTGCCCGCGGACGCCTCGCCGGAGCTGATGCAGGCGGCGGCGCAACGCCGGGCCACCGCGATCGGCAACGTCGAAGCCCAGCAGCAGGCGTCGAACGCGGCGAACGCCGCGCACAGCAAGGCGATCCAGGTGATGACGAACCTCGCGGGCGACTACACCGCCGCCGAGGAGTCCATTCCCGCGTCGCCGAACGCCGCCGCCCCGCCCGTGCTCCCGCCGGGCTCCCCCGGGGGCGGCTCCAGTGGTGGCGGGGCGCCGGTGGCACCGCCGCCCGGTGGGGTTTCGGTGGTGCCCGGCGCGCCCCCGACCCTGCCCGGTGACGGCACGCAGCCGATGCCGATGCCGACCGACCAGGGCAAGCCGTCGAGCCCGTTGTTCGGCAACATGTTCACCGCCGGGCTGGCCGCGGCTTCGGCGGCCGCGTTCGGCCGGTTCGGGTCGATCATGCCGAAGGTGCCGCCGTGGGCCGGTGGCAAGAAAGAGGGCGAGGAGAAGCCGCCCGGTGAAGGCACCGGCAAGCTCGGTGACGGGTTCGGCGGTGGCGGTACCGGTGGTGGTGGCGGCGGGGTCCCGATCGGTGGTGGCAGCGTCGGCGGTCTCGGCGGTGGCGGGATCGGCGGTGTGGACGTCGGCGGGGTCGGTGACGGCGCGGCCGCGGCCCCCGGCATGGCCGGTTCCGGTAGTGCGGCCCCTGGGCTGTCCGGGTTGGCCGGTGGCGCGGCGGGTGCGGCCGGTGCCGCCGCGGCCAAGGGCATGATGCCGATGATGCCGTTCATGCCGATGGGCATGGGTGCCGGTGACATGGGGTCCGGCAGGCGGATCCCGCCGTGGCTGGTGGAAACCGAGGACGTGTGGGGGGAATCCTCGGTGGTGGCGCCGTCGGTGATCGGCGAGGAGCCGGACGCGCAGCGCTGAGCGGCGGTACGGTGGCCTGGTGCCCAGGCCATACGTACTGCTGTCGGTAGCCGCCTCGCTCGACGGGTGCATCGACGACACCAGCGCCACCCGGCTCGTGCTGTCCGATGAGGACGACTTCGACCGGGTGGACGCCGAGCGGGCGGCTGCCGACGCGATCCTGGTCGGCGCGGGCACGATCCGCGCCGACAACCCGCGCCTGCTGGTGCGGTCCCCTTCGCGGCAGGCCGAGCGGGTCGCCGCGGGCAAGCCGTATTCCCCGGCGAAGGTGACTTTCACCCGCACCGGTTCGCTGGATCCCTCTTCGCAGTTCTTCACCGCCGGCGATGTGCCGAAGCTCGTCTACGCGCCTTCTTCGGTGGCGTCCTCACTCGCACTGGGCCCGGCGGCAACGGTCATCGGGGCCTCCTCGGTGCACGACGCATTGGCGGATATGCATTCCCGCGGCATTTCCCGGCTGATGGTCGAAGGCGGCGGGCACATCCACACGCAGTTCCTGGCGGCCGACGTGGTGGACGAGATCCATCTGGTCTACGCGCCCTTTTTCATCGGCTCGGCTTCGGCGCCGCGTTTTGTGCATCCCGCTTCTTTTCCGCAGTCGCCCGCCCGGCCCATGTCCTTGGTGGAAGCCCGGCAGACCGGCGATTTGGTCCTGCTGAAATACCGGGTTCACCATGGATGATCGCGCACTGCTCTCCGACGCCATCGCCCTCGGCGACAAGTGCCCGCCGTCGACCACTTTCCGCGTGGGCGCGGTGATCGTCGACGCGGACGGCGCGGTCCTGTCCACCGGCTACTCCGGTGAAACCGACCCGCACGACCACGCGGAAGAGGCGGCGCTGGCGAAGCTGGGTTTCCCCCAGCTCCCTGGGGCCACGATGTACACGTCGCTGGAGCCGTGCAGCAGCCGCGCCTCGCGGCCGCGTTCCTGCACCGCGCTGATCCTCGCGTCGGGCATCCCCCGCGTCGTCTTCGCCTGGCGGGAACCCGCCGTCTTCGTCGACTGCGTCGGCGCCGAAACCCTGACCGCGGCGGGGGTCACCGTCGTGGAGCTCCCGGAGTTGGCGCCCGCGGTCCGCGCCACCAACGCCCACCTGCTCTGACCCTGGGTCGCGACACACACGCCCAGCCGGACTCCGCCGTCGCGACACACGCCCAGCCGGGCTCCGCCGTCGCGACACGCGCCCGACCGGGCTCCGCGCCTCGGCGCATGCTGTGAATGTGGCTTTCACAGCCGATTCCGCTGTGAAAGCCACATTCACAGCACGCTCAGGCGCGTCGTCCCGGGCGCCAGCCTCGGGTCCGGCCTCGGCGGAAGGTGGCCACGACCAAACCCACCAAGGCCGCCACCCCCACGCCCGCGATCGCCAGGACGCCCGCCGCCTCGTTCACCGGGGGGCGGGCGGGGGCGGCGGCCGGCACGATGGCGCCCGCGGCCGGCGGCGGCACCGGGCCACCCGGGCCGACCGCGTCCGGGGGGATGTCGGCCGAGACCGCGGTGTACGCGTCGACCAGGCCCCAGCCCTGCCGAGGGTCGTGCTTGCCGCCGGGTGGGCGGCTGGCCGTCAGCGTCAGCCGCGTCATCACCTGGTCGGGGGTCAGTTCCGGGTGGTACGCGCGCAGCAACGCCGCCGCCCCGGCCACGTAGGCACCCGCCATCGACGGGTCCGTCACCGGCCAGCGGTGTGCCAGCTTTCCCTGTCCCCCGGCCGAAACGCTGACCAGCTCCGCCCCCGGCGCGGACAGCGACAGGTGCCTGCCCGCCTCCCGCTGCACCGGCTGCATCTGCTGGTTCAACGACCCCACCGCGAGCACCCCCGGCGTCGCCGTCGGATAGGTCAGCGCACCGTCCTCTTTGGCCGAAGCCGCCGAGATCACCACCGAACCCCGCCGCCGCGCGTCGTTCACCGCCGCGGTCAGCGCGGGCGAGTCCACCGGCGACGGCACCGCGACCAGGATGACGCCCGCCTTCGCCTCCACCGAGGTGACGATCGCGGCGGCCAGCGCGTCCGGATCGGCGCTGTCCGCGGCATTGCCGCCGGGACGCAGGTAGCGCACCGGCAGCACCTTCGCCCCCGGCGCCACGCCGGCGAACGTGGTCGACCGGTTCTGCCGAGCCGCGACGATGCCCGCCGCGACCGTGCCGCGCCCGTCGCAGTCCGGCGCCGGAGCCGTCGCCCCCGCGCCGATGCCCCGCACCGGCAGCACCTGCTCGGGCCCGAACTGCGCGTTGGCCGCGTCCACCCCGGTGCCGATCACCGCGACCAGCTGGCCGGTGCCGTCGGTCAGCGGCCACACCCGCGAGGCGTCGATGACCCGCTGCCCCCACGGCACCGCGCCCGGGTACACCCCGGACGGGTTCGCGCAGGTGCTCTGCGGCGGCGGTGCCGACGGGGGCTGGGCCGCCGCGCCGGGGACGAGCACGGTCGACGCCACCAGGACGGCCGACACCGCACTCCACCACCTCACGCGGCGACCCTAAGCCGCGCGACCCCCACGCCGCGCGGGTAATTTTCCCCGTTTCGGCGAGCTTTCAGCCGAGATCCATGCCGAGGTCCAACGCCGGCGCGGAGTGCGTCAGCGCCCCGACCGCCAGGTAGTCCACGCCGGACGCCGCGTACTCCCGCGCGTTCTCCAGCCGCAGCCCGCCGGAGGACTCCAGCCGCGCCTTCGACCCCAGCTCGTCGCGCAGGCGCACGGCCTCCGCGCACCGGGCGGGGGTGAAGTTGTCGAGCAGCACCTCGTCCGCGCCCGCCCGCAGCGCCTCCTCCAACTGCACCAGGTCGTCGACCTCGACCTCGCACGCCAGTTCGGCGGCGTGCTCGCGCGCGGCCCGCAACGCCGCGGTGACCGAACCCGCCGCCACCACGTGGTTGTCCTTGATCAGCACCGCGTCCCCGAGGCCGAACCGGTGGTTCACCCCGCCCCCGCAGCGCACCGCGTACTTCTCCAGCAACCGCAGGCCGGGCAGGGTTTTGCGGGAGTCGCGGATGGCGCAGCCCGTACCCTCCACTTCGGACACCCAGGCCGCGGTGGTGGTGGCGACGCCGGACAGGTGGCAGAGCAGGTTCAACGCGGTCCGCTCGGCGGTCAGCAGGCCCCGCACCGGCCCGCGCACCACCAGCGCCGGTTCCCCGGCGGCCAGCCAGCTCCCGTCGACGCGCCGCTCCACCACCTCGTACGACTCCAGCACCCGGTCCAGCACGGCCAGCGCCGGGCCGACGCCCGCCAGCGTGCCCGCCACCCGCGGGGTGAACGCCGCGGTGGACACCACGCCCTCGGGCACGGTCGCCCGCGTGGTCGCGTCGGCGCCGTAGCGCAGGTCCTCCGCCAGCGCCGTGTCGACCACGCGGAGCACGTCGGCCGCGTCGAGGCCGCCGTCGGCCAGGATTTCCCGGGTCAGCTCGTTCATGCCACCACTTCCTGCAGGATCGGATCGGCGAGCACCGGCTGCCCCGACGGGCTCAACCGGATCAGCTGGCTCCGCCGCCACCCCGGCTCGTCGCGCTCGGGGAAGTCCAGCCGCACCTGACAACCCCGTGATTCGGTGCGCCGCGCGGCGGAGATCACCAGTGCCTGCGCGGCCAGCGTCAGCGCCGCGTCCTCCACCTCCGCCTGCGTCCTCAGTGGACTGTCGCTTGTGGCCAGATCGAGCACCGAGCCGAGCACCGCCAGCCCGTCGGCGTCCCGGCCGATCGCGGCGTAGCGGCTCATCGCCCGCTGCAACGCGTCCCGCTCGGCCGCTTCGACGTGACGGCATTCCGGCGCCAGCCCGTGCCGGGGCTCGGCCAGCACCCCCGAGGCCAGGTCGGCGGCCGCCGCTTCGGCCACCCGCTCCCCCATCACCAGGCCCTCCAGCAGGCTGTTCGACGCCAGCCGGTTCGCCCCGTGCAACCCCGTCCGCGCCACTTCACCGGCCGCGTACAGCCCGGTCACCCCGGTGCGCCCGGTCGTGTCGGTCACCACGCCACCGCAGGCGAAGTGCGCGGCGGGGGTGACCGGGATCGGCTCGGTCAGCGGGTCGACCCCGGCGGCCAGCGCGGCCCCGTACACGGTCGGGAAGCGCTTGGCGAACCCGGTGATGCGGGTGGCGTCGAGGAACACGTGGTCGTCGATGCCGCCCGGCGCCTCGGCCAGCCGCCGGGTGATCGCCGCCGACACCACGTCGCGCGGGGCCAGGTCGCCGAGCGGGTGCACCCCGAGCATCACCAGCTCGCCCGCGCCGTCGAGCAGGCGCGCGCCCTCGCCACGCACCGCCTCGGTGACCAGCGGGCAGCGCCCGCGCGCGCCCGGGGTGTACAACACGGTCGGGTGGAACTGCACGAACTCCATGTCGGCCGCCTGCGCACCCGCGCGCAGCGCCAGCGCCAGCCCGTCGCCGGTGGCCGGTTCCGGGTTGGAGGTCGCCTGGTAGAGCTGCCCCAGTCCACCGGTCGCGACCAGCACGGCGGGCGCGCGGACCACGCCGAGCACCCCATCGGGGTCGAGCACGGACACCCCGGCCACCGCACCGGACGGCGTGCGCAGCGCGTCCACCGCCACGTGCCGCTCCAGCACCGGCAACCGCCTGCCGGTGGTCTCCGCGACCAGCGCGCGTTCCACCTCGGCCCCGGTCGCGTCGCCGCCCGCGTGGATCACCCGGAACGCGGTGTGCCCGCCCTCGCGGGCCCTGGCCAGGCCGCCGCTCGTCCCGGCGTCGAAGCTGGCGCCCAGCTCGCGGAGCCGCGCCACCGCGCCCGGCCCGCCGTCGAGGACCGACTGCACCGCGACCTCGTCGCAGAGCCCGGCCCCGGCGGTGAGCGTGTCCTGGACGTGCCGGGCCACCGAGTCGCCGTCGTCGTGTTCGCCGGGCAGCACCACCGCGACGCCGCCCTGGGCCCAGCGCGTGTTGCCGTCCTCGATCGCGGCCTTGGTCACCACCAGCACGCGCAGGCCGAGCGCCCGGCCGCGCAGGGCCGCGGTCAGCCCGGCGACCCCGCTGCCGATCACCACGAGATCGGCCGCGGCCTCCCATCGCGGTGTGGTTTTCGCCTCACGGGCAGTAACCTGGTTGCTCATTCCCCGCCGCCAGGCTGGCCGATCTCGATCATCCGCTGCACCGAGGCGCGGGCCTTCGCCGCGGTCTCCGCGTCGACGTGGACCTCGTCCAGCCCCTCGCGCAGGCAGCGCAGCAGGGCCGCCGGGGTGATCATCTTCATGAACCGGCAGGACGCGCGGTCGTTCACCGCGCGGAAGTCGATGCCCGGCGCGGCCTTGCGCAGCTGGTGCAGCATGCCGATCTCGGTGGCCACCAGCACCGAGCCCGCCTTGGTCGCCTTGGCCTCGTGCACCATGTCGCCGGTGGACAGGATCTTCACCCGGTCCGCGGCCACCGCACCCTCCCCGGCCAGGTAGAGCGCCGAGGTGGCGCAGCCGCATTCGGGGTGGATGAACAGGTCGGCGTCGGGGTTCGAGGCGGCCCGCTCGGCCAGCTCGGGCCCGTTGATCCCGGCGTGCACGTGGCACTCGCCCGCCCAGATGTGCAGGTTCTCGCGGCCGGTCACGCGCTTGACGTGGGCGCCGAGGAACTGGTCCGGCAGGAAGAGAACCTCCTGGTCGGCGGGGATGGAGGCGACCACGTCCACCGCGTTCGACGAGGTGCAGCAGATGTCGGTCTCGGCCTTCACCTCGGCCGTGGTGTTCACGTAGGACACCACCACCGCGCCGGGGTGCTCGGCCTTCCACTCGCGCAGCTGCGCACCGGTGATCGAGTCCGCCAGCGAGCAGCCCGCCCGCGCGTCCGGGATCAGCACGGTCTTCTCCGGGGCCAGGATCTTGGCCGTTTCGGCCATGAAGTGGACCCCGCAGAAGACGATGGTCGAGGCCTCGCTCTTCGCCGCGATCCGGCTCAGCGCGAGGGAGTCGCCGGTGTGGTGCGCGACGTCCTGGATCGCCGGGACCTGGTAGTTGTGCGCGAGCAGCACGGCGTCGCGCTCCTCGGCCAGCCGTCGCACCTCCTCCGCCCAGCTCGCGTCCGGTTCCACCCCGTCGAACGGGATGAGATCGGCTTCGGCGAGCTCGCTCGCCCGCAGGGTCGTCGTGCCGGCCATGGTGGCCCTCCTAGACTGACGCGGGTTTTCGCCTTACAATCGAAAACCGTGCGGAGCCATATTAACAGCAGCGCCCCCCTGGCACACGAGGTTTTGGCGGCGGTACTTCAAGTGCGATCGGACACACTCCAGGTGCTGTTGTGGCGCCGCGCCCTTGATCCGCACATCGGCCGGTGGTCCCTGCCGGGCGGCAGGCTGCGACCCGACGAGGACGTGGAGACCTCCATCCGGCGCCAGCTCGCCGAGAAGGTCGACATCAAGCAGCTCAAGCACGTGGAGCAGCTCGCCGTGTTCAGCACGCCGGACCGGGTGCCCGGGCCGCGCGTGGTGGCCACCGCGTTCCTCGGGCTGGTGCCGTCGGACGTGGACCCGGAGGTGCCGGAGGACACCTCGTGGCACCAGGTGGCCGAACTCCCCCGCACCGCCTTCGACCACGCCGAGATCGTGGTGCGCGCCCGCGACCGGCTGCGGTCCAAGCTCAGCTACACCAATCTCGGCTTCGCGCTCGCGCCGGACGTGTTCACCATCTCCGAGCTGCGCGGGCTGTACTCCGCGGCGCTGGGCTACCGGATCTCGGCGACGAACCTGCAGCGCGTGCTCGCCCGCCGCGGCCTGCTCGAACCGACCGGCCACACCGCGCCGCCCGGGCGCAGCGGCGGCCGTCCGGCCGCGCTGTTCTCCTTCGGGTGCAAGGGAATCCAGGTGACCGACCCGTTCGCCGTCCTGCGTCCCCCGCCCGCTGCGCGATAACTGGTCACCACGCGCACGTTTTCCGTTGTCCGGCACGGCATTCGAGTGAAGCCCTGCGCGCCGGACGGCTTCGTCGTACCGTGTACCCGTGGCAGAGGGCGCAGCGGGAGACAGTACGGGAACGACGACTTTGCCGTTGTTCCCGCTGCAGACCGTGCTGTTGCCCGGCGCGCACCTGCCGCTGCACATCTTCGAGCCGCGCTACCGGCAGCTCACCGTCGACCTGGTCACCGGCACCGTGCCGGACCAGGAGTTCGGCGTGATCGCCATGCGCACCTCGCTGACCCGCGAGGTCACCGGCCTCGACCAGGTGCACGCGATCGGCTGCACCACCCGGCTGCGCGAGGCCAAGCGGCTGCCCGACGGGCGGTTCGACGTGGTCACCACCGGGCAGCGGCGGTTCCGGCTGCTGGAGATCGACGCCGAATCCGCGCCGTACCTGGTCGGCACCGTCGAGTGGGTGACGGACGCGCCGCTGCCGCGTGGTTCGGCGGAGGCGGGGCAGCGGATGGCCGAGGTGGCGCGGGCCGCGCACCGGCGGTACTGCCGGTCCGCCTGGGAACACGACGCCTGGACCGAGCCGCCCGCGGACACCCCGCTGGCCGACCTGGCCTACCAGCTGGCGGCCGACTGCCTGCTGCCGCTGGACGACCGGCAGGCGCTGCTGGAGCAGACCCAGCCGCTGCGGCGCCTGCGGGACGTCTGCCGCCTGCTCACCCGGGAGGCGGGTTTCCTGACGACGTTGCGCGCGGTCCCGGCTCCCCCGGCCGAGCTGACCGCCCTGACCCGGCCGGCCAGCCTGAACTGACTCCTACGAGGCGTCCGCGTCGCCGTTCGCGCGGCCACCGCCGCCGAACTTGCTCCAGACCTTGCCCGCCGCACCCGACAGGGCCTCGCCGACGTCGGTGAACACCTTCGCCAGCGGGTCGGTCGAGTTGCTGAACGAGTCCTTGTACGACTTCGCCGCCGACTTCACGTCGTCCGACCAGGTGCTCGACGGGCTGTCCGCGTCCCGCCGGGGGTAGTCGCCGACCAGGATCGCCCGGTACTCCTCCGAGGCGGCCCACTTCTGCAGCTGGGCGGCCCGCACCACGGCCAGCGGGTGCGACATGTGCTCGACGTTGCGCAGCTTGAGCAGGCTGTCCCGGATGTCGTCGACCGACTCGTACTCCTCGGCCTGCTGCAGGAAGGACGGGATGTCGATGCGGCCGGGGTCGATGCCGCCCGCCAGCAGCACGTGCACCCGCAGTGCGGCGGCCGGGTCCTGCCCGCAGAGCAGCCCGGCGCGGTCGCAGGACAGCTCCGACTTGCGGTACCACTCCTTCAGCGCGGCGATCACCGCCCGCAGGCCGAAGGCGCTGACCGGGGTCCACGACATCGACATCTGCATGTTGATCAGGCGGATCAGCATGGTCCGGTACACCGCGTGCCCGGACAGCACGTGCCCCATCTCGTGGCCGATCACGAAGCGCAGGCCGTTGGTGTCGAGCAGTTCGACCAGCCCGGTGCTGAGCACGATGAACGGCTCGTCCATGCCGATGGTGTACGCGGTGACCGCCGGGTCCTGCGCCACGAAGATGTTCGGCGCCGGCGAGATGTCCAGCGCCTGCGCGCACTCCAGGCGCAGCTTGTTCAGCTCCGGGTACTGCTTCTCCCCCACGCGGATCGACGACGCCAGCGCCATCAGCCGCTCGCCGCGCTCGCTGAAGAACCCCGCCACCGCCTTGAGCACCTCGGCGAAGCCGGGAATGGTGCGCAGCGTGGCCAGTGCGCCCCGGTCGACCGGGTGCTCGTAGGCGCGCGGGCTGATGCCCGGGAACCGGATGCGCCCGTTCGAGCCGGAAACTACGTCGTCGGTCATGTGCTGCAGGCCTCCCTCGGTTGCGGCCAGCCTACGGAAACCGCCGGGCGCCCGCTGCCGATCAGCCGAATTCAGCCGAGGCGGCGGCCGAGGTCGTCCCGGCCGTTCCAGCCGGCCAGCAGGCCGTAGGTGGCGGCCACCGCCAGCGGCTGCGCCAGCAGCACCCACGCCGATTCCAGCACCGGCGCGGTTTCCAGCACGTCACCCACCTGGGGGGCGGCGGAGATCTCGTAGATCATCCCGGCGAAGGTGCCCGGCCCGAGCATCGAGGCCAGCCACCAGGCCAGCACCGAACCGCCGACCGCGGCCAGCAGCACCACCGGGCCGCGGCGCTCGCGCAGCAGCCAGATCACCACGCCGACCACGATGCCGAACCCGAAGGCCAGCAGCGCGAACACGGCCAGGTCGTCGAAGCGGTGCCAGCTCTCCAGTTGCAGCGGCACCGGCTGCTCGCTGGCGGAGACCACGCGCATCCGCTGCGGTGGGGCCAGCACCGCCCACAGCGCGGCCAGCGGGATCCCGGTGAGCATCACCATCGACAGCACGGTCACCGCGGGCAGGATGTCCGCGGCCACCACCACCTTCGCCCGCTCGCGCGGGATGGCGAAGAAGTGGTGCGCGGGTTCGGCGGGCGGGCGCACCCCGACCGAAGGCTCTGCCACCGGTGTACCTCCTGACTGGGGAGCACCGAGTTTAACCGGTGAGCTCCCCGTGCCTGCTGCAGCGCGCCGTCCAGCCGACCGGGGTTATCTGCACGACCATCCGGCGGGCGCAGGACGCGCAGAACCGCGGTGGCTCCAGCGCCGTGCGCGGGTTGTCGCACGCGGTGTGGTCGCCGGTCCGGTCCAGTCCACAGTGGACGCAGTACTCCGGTTGCGTCACAAGGAGTCGCTCAGTGCCTTCACCGGCATCTTCAGCTCGGTGAGCATCTGGAGGTCCCGCCCGGCGGGCCGGCCGAGGTTGGTCAGGTAGTTGCCGACGATGATCGCGTTGATCCCGCCCAGCATGCCCTGCTCCGCGCCGAGGTCGCCCAGGGTCAGCTCGCGGCCGCCGGCGAAGCGCAGCATGGTGCGCGGCATGGCCAGCCGGAACGCGGCGACCGTGCGCAGCGCGTCCTTGCCCTCGACGATCTCGTAGTGCTCGTACGGCGTGCCCGGCTGCGGGATGAGGAAGTTCATCGGCACCTCGTGCGGGTTCAGCTCGGCCAGCTGCACGGCGAACTCCGCGCGCTGCTCGACCGACTCCCCCATGCCGATGATGCCGCCGCAGCAGACCTCCATGCCCGCCTCGGCCACCATGCGCAGGGTCTCCCAGCGCTCCTCCCAGGTGTGCGTGGTGACCACCTCGGGGAAGTGCGAGCGCGCCGTCTCCAGGTTGTGGTTGTAGCGGTGCACGCCCATTTCGACCAGCTCGTCCACCTGCTCCTGCGTGAGCATGCCGAGCGAGCAGGCGATCTGGATGTCGTTGCCGTCCTCGCGGATGGCCTTGACGCCCTCGCGCACCTGGGACAGCAGGCGCTTGTCCGGCCCGCGCACGGCGGCCACGATGCAGAACTCGGTGGCGCCGGTCTCCTTGGTCTGGCGGGCGGCCTTGACCAGGCCGGGGATGTCCAGCCAGGCCGAGCGCACCGGGGTGGGGAACCGGCCGGACTGCGAGCAGAAGTGGCAGTCCTCCGGGCAGCCGCCGGTCTTCAGGCTGATGATGCCCTCGACCTCGACCTCCGGGCCGCACCAGCGCATGCGCACCTCGTGCGCGAGCGCGAGCAGGTCGGACAGCTGCTCGTCGGGCAGGCGCAGCACCTCGAGCACCTGCGCCTGCGTCAGCCCCTCGCCACGCTCGAGCACCTGCTCCCGCGCCGTGGTGAGGACGTCGGTCGCGCGTTCGGGTGCTGAGGTCACGGGTTCTCCTTCTCGCTCGGGCACGTCCGGCACAGTGTGCCCGAACACCCCGCTCCGAAGAAGCGACCCAAGTCACTTCTGGGCGGATTCACCCTTCGCGAAGCACTCCGGGTCGAATTCGCCGCCGAACCACGGCGAAAGGCCGCGCCGCGCCTCGGCGAGGAACTCCACCGGGTCGGCCTGCCCGGCCCCGGCGGACAACGCCCCGAGCAGGGGCGCGCCCGCCGCGACCGGCAGGTCCTCGAGGTTGGAGCGGGCCGCGAGATCCGGCTCGGCCGGCCAGGCGCCGATCAGCACGCCACCCACGTTCAGCCCGCGCCGGGTGGCCACCTCGGCGGTCAGCGCGGTCGCGTTGAGCGTGCCCAGCCCCGGTTCGGCGACCACCAGCACCAGCGAACCGAGCGACCACGCGACGTCGGCCAGCGTGCCGCCGGCCGGGTCGAACCGCACCAGCAGCCCGCCCGCGCCCTCGACGAGCACCAGGTCGTGGGACTCGTCGAGCTCACCGGCGGCACTCGCGGCCTCGCCGGGGGTCACCGGCGGGATCCCGCTGCGCCGCGCGGCGGCTTCGGGGGAAAGCGGGTCGGGGTAGCGCCGCAACTCGCGGGTGGTGACGTCGCCGGCCAGGCGCCGGACCTCGGCCAGGTCACCGGGCTCGTCCTCGGCCACCCCGGTCTGCGCCGGTTTGAGCACAGCGACCCGCCTGCCATCGGCCCTGGCCAGTGCGGCGATCGCCGCCGTGACCACGGTCTTGCCGACTCCGGTTCCGGTACCCGAGATCACCAGCACAGTCACGGGCTACGACCCTAGTCCTGACGGCAAGCGGCCCGGTCCCCGGCGGGTTCGAAACTGCCCGACTCCGGGTCGAACAGGTAGACCTGCGCCGCGCCGACGTCGAAGTACATGCCGGTCAGATGCAGCTCACCGCGGGCTTCGGCCTCCGCGACCACCGGGTGGCGCCGCAGGTGGCGCAACTGCTGGAGGATGTTGTGCAGGGCCAGCCGGTCGCCCTCGGCGGCGGGCGGTTCCCCGCCCAGCGAGACCGGCGAGTTCTTCTCGTAGCGCCGCACGCTCGGCTCGGCGTGGCGGAGCCATTCGCGCACCGCGGGCAGCTCGGCGGCCGGGTCCAGCATCAGCTTCATCGCACCGCAGCCCGAGTGGCCGCAGACGACCACCTCCGGGACCCGCAGCACACCGACGGCGTATTCGATCGAGGCGCCGACCGAGCTGTCCAGCGGTGGCCCGGTGTCCCCGGTGACGCCGCTGTCGGCGGGCACCAGGTTGCCGATGTTGCGCACGGCGAACAGGTCACCGGGACCGCTGGTGGTGATCAGGTTCGGCACGATCCGCGAGTCGGCGCAGGTGATGAACAGGGTGTGCGGGTTCTGCCCGTCGGCCAGCCCGCTCAGCGTGCCCTGCACCAGCGGCGCGGTCCGGCGCTGGAACTCCGAGGTGCCCAGCGCCAGCTGCGCGGTGGACGGCGGCGCGCTGCGCTGGTCCGGCAGGTGCGGGCCCGCCTTGGCCTGCCAGTCCGACCACGACGCCAGCCAGCGCGGCACCACCGGGGTGGCGGCCAGCCTGCTCACCGTGGGCGCGCCCGACTTGCCGCGTTCGTAGTACGGGTGCCCGATCTCGTCGACCACCACCACCCCGCCGGTCCGCTCGTGGGCCTGCTGCCAGCTGGACAGGTTCTCGAACGCGGCGTGGTCGAGGTAGTCCACCACCAGCTCGACGGTCACCTCGGTGCGCTCGGGAATGGCGCTGAGCACCTTGGACAGCTTGGGGATGGCCAGGAAGGTCAGCGCGCCGTCGACCACCACGCGCCAGCGGTCGCCGTCGGCCTCGGCGTGGATCTTCGACCGGGTGCGCAGCAGCATCATCACCAGCGAGGTGGCGATGCCGAGCAGCACGCCGGACAGCATGTCGACAAAAACCACGCCGAGCAGGGTGACCAGGTAGATCGGCAGGTCGCCGTGGCGGTGCACCTGGCGGATGTTGCCCACGTCGAGCAGCTTCGCGCCGACGTGCACCAGCAGGCCGCCGAGCGCGGCCAGCGGGATGCTCTCCAGCAGCCCGGCCAGCAGCACGCTGAACAGCAGCACCCAGATCCCGTGCAGCACCGCGGACGCGCGGGTGCGGGCCCCGGCGGCCACGTTGGTGGAGCTGCGCACGATCACCCCGGTGACCGGCAGGCCGCCGATCGCGCCGGAGGCCATGTTGGCCATGCCCTGCCCGACCAGCTCGCGGTTGAGGTTGGTGCGCGGGCCGGTGTGCAGCTTGTCCACCGCGATCGCCGAGAGCAGGCTCTCCACGCTGGCGATCAGCGCGATGGTGAGCACCGCGACGCCGATGTCGAACCAGCCGCCCCCGGGCAGGCGCGGGGCGAACGAGAGCTCCAGCAGGTTGCCGGGCAGTTCGATGCGGTCCAGCTGCAGGCCGGCCACCAGCGCCAGCACGGTGGTGAAGGCGATCGCGGCCAGCGGGCCGGGCACCTTGCGCACGGCCTGCGGCAGGCGCGGCCACAGCAGCAGGATGCCGATGGTCAGCACGCCGATGAAGGCGGCCGTGTCGTGGCTGCCGACCAGCTGGCCGGGCAGCGCGAGCAGGTTGTCCAGCGCGGAGCTCTGCGCGGACCCGCCCAGCACCACGTGGAGCTGGCCGAGCACGATGGTCAGGCCGATGCCGCCGAGCATGCCGTGCACGATGGCGGGCGAGATGGCCAGCGCGGCCCGCGCGATCCGGCTCAGCCCGAGCACGATCTGCAGCGCGCCGGCCGCGACCACCATGGCGCAGGTGGCCGCCCAGCCGAAGCGGGCGATGGTCTCGGCGACCACCACGGTCAGCCCCGCGGCCGGACCGCTGACCTGGAGGGCCGAACCGCCGAACAGACCGGCGACCACCCCGCCCACCACGGCGGCGATCAAGCCCGCCACGATCGGGGCCCCGGAGGCCAGCGCGATGCCGAGGGACAGGGGCACGGCAACGAGGAACACAACAAGCGAAGCGGGCACGTCACGCCGCAATAGGGTGGCGAAGCTCATGATCACCAGAGAACACGGAACAACGCGAAAAGTCCGCTTTGTGAAGACATCCTCATGTTCTGCCCAGGGCGGTTTCGTTACATATTCGGGCTCACGAACCGCTATCTCGCTCAATCACGTGGGCTGGGTCTCACCCGATCCAGACGACAACCGGCAAGAATTGTCGCTCTGCGTACAGAATTAACCCGAGCAACATTCAGTTAACCCTTGTTGTCACAGGATCGGGTGAATTTCGCTCAGGCCTCCGCCGCGGCCGCCACCACCGCCCGCGAGATGGCGGCCACGTCGTCGTCGGTGCTGACGTAGGGCGGCATGGTGTAGATCAGGTCGCGGAACGGGCGGAGCCAGACCCCGTGCTCGGTCACCACCCTGGTCGCGGTCGCCATGTCGACCGGGTGGTCGAGCTGCACCACGCCGATCGCGCCGAGCACGCGGACATCGCGCACCGAGGGCAGGTCCGCGGCCGCCGACAGTCCACTGTGGAGTGCAGACTCGATCCGGCGGACCTCGGCGAGCCAGTCCCGCGAGAGCAGCAGCCCCAGCGAGGCGTTCGCCACCGCGCTGGCGAGCGGATTGGCCATGAAGGTCGGCCCGTGCGCGAGCACCGGCAGTTCGCCCCGCGAAATGCCCCGCGCCACTTCCGGCGTGCACAATGCCGCGGCCATGCTCAGGTAACCGCCGGTCAGCGCCTTTCCGAGGCACAGCACGTCGGGGGTGATCCCGGCGTGCCCGGCGGCGAACAGCGACCCGGACCGGCCGAATCCGGTGGCGATTTCGTCCAGGATGAGCAGCACGTCGTTTTCCGCGGTGATCTCCCGCAGGGCGCGCACGTAGGCCGGGTTGTGGAAACGCATTCCCCCGGCGCCCTGCACCACCGGTTCCACGATGACCGCGGCCAGTTCGTGCGCGTGCGCCGCGATCGCGTCGGCCAGCGTGTCCACATAGGACTGGTCAAGCGGGGCGTCGAACCCGGCGGGCGGTTCCGGCACGAAGACCTGCTCGGCCAGCGTGCCCTTCCACAGCGAGTGCATGCCGCCGTCGGGGTCGCACACGCTCATCGGCTGGAAGGTGTCGCCGTGGTAGCCGCCGCGCCAGGTGAGCAGCCTGCGCTTGGCCGGCTGCCCGGTCGAGCTCCAGTACTGCATGCACATCTTGACCGCGACCTCGATCGAGACCGAGCCGGAGTCGCAGAGGAAGACGTGCTCCAGCCCGTCCGGGGTGAGGTCCACCAGGGTGCGGGAGAGCACGATGGCCGGCTCGTGGGTGAGGCCGCCGAACATCACGTGGCTCATCCGGCCCGCCTGCTCGGCGAGCGCCGCGTCGAGCACCGGGTGCCGGTACCCGTGCACGGCGGCCCACCACGAGGACATGCCGTCGATCAGCTCCCGGCCGTCGGCCAGGTGCAGGCGCACCCCCGCCGCCTCGCGGACCAGCAGCGGGGGCACGGTGCCGGGCATCGGGCCGTACGGGTGCCACACGTGACGCGCGTCGAGCGCGAGCAGTTCCTCCTGGCTCGTCATGGCTGGCACCCTACGGGGCACCGGCTCGCACCCCGGGCTGACCAGGAGCACCCCGCCGCTCGGGCACTCAGCCCAGCCGGACGGGAAGCGCCTCCAGTCCGTGCATCAGCGTGCTCGCCCGCCACCGGAGTTCCGACGGCTCCCCCGCCAGCGCCAGCCCGTCGAACCGGGCAAGCAACCTGCCGATCGCGATCTCCGCCTCCATCCTGGCCAGCGGCGCGCCGACGCAGTAGTGGATGCCGTGCCCGAAGGCCAGGTGCCCGCCGGTGGGCCGCTTGAGGTCGAGCTTCGCGGGCTCCTCGAACCGCTCGCCGTCCCGGTTGGCCGCCAGCAGCGAGATCAGCACGAACTCGCCCTCCCCGATCACCACCTCCCCGACCCGCACCGGCTCGGTGGTGAACCGCAGCGTGGCCAGGTTCACCGGCCCGTCCAGCCGCAGGAACTCCTCGACCGCGCCCGGCAGCAGCGACGGATCGGCCCGCAGCGCGGCCAGCTGGTCCGGGTTCCGCAACAACGCCAGCACGGCGTTGCCGATCAGGTTCACCGTCGTCTCGTGCCCGGCGATCAGCAGCAGGAACACCATCGGCACCAGCTCGTGCTCACCGAGCCGGTCACCGTCCTCGGAGACCTCCACCAGGTCCGAGAGCAGGTCCGGCCCCGGCTCGGCCCGCTTGCGCTCGATCAGCTCGCGCAGGTAGACCACCAGCTCGCCGGCCGCCTTCTCGATCGGCGCCGCCGGATCGGCCGAGACCAGCGTGTTCGACCAGTCGCGGAACTGGGCGCGCTCGGTCTCCGGCACGCCGAGCAGTTCGCAGATCACCGTGATCGGCAGCGGGAAGGCGAAGGCCTCGAGGAGGTCGACCTCGCCCGACATCCGGTCCAGCAGCTCGTCGGTGATCTGCTCGATCCGCGGCCGCAGGCGGTCCACCGACTTCGGCGTGAACGCCTTGTTCACCAGCTTGCGCAACCGGGTGTGCTCCGGCGGGTCGGAGTTGAGCATGTGCGCGGTCAGCGCCGAGGCGAACGGGCGGGCGCCCACGTGCTCGGAGTCCGGTTTGTCGTCGACCTGGGTCTGGAACAGGTCGGAGATCCGCGCCGAGTTCTTGCTCAGCCGCGGGTCGGCCAGCAGCGCCCTGGCCTCGTGGTAGCCGGTGATCACCCAGCCGCGCAGACCGCGCGGCATCACCACCTGCCGAGCCGGGCCCTCGCGGCGGAAGATCTCCGCCATCGCGTGCGGGTCCTGCATGAACGCGTCGTCGAGCCGGACCGGTTCCACGACTGCCGCCATCGTCGCCCCCTTGGTTCGATAACAGTGTTGTCAGTGGGTCAACGATGCCCGGCGCGCTTTGGTGCCCCGAGTCACCAAGACGGCCGTACCGTGCACCGCGCCGAGCAGCACGGGCAGCAGCGCGAGGCTCGACCACGACGCCTCCGGCTCGATCCCGGCCTGCCGCAAACGCTTGCGCGCCCAGCGCGAGAACGGGATCACCACCAGCGGCGAGGTCGCCACCCCCGGCGAATAACCACGCAGGGCCGCCGAAGCGGCCAGGTGCACCCAGCCGTGCGCACCGAACCCGGTCAACGCACTTTGGTAGAAGCGGCTCCGGCCATCGGTCACCGCGCCCGCCACCGACGCCGCCGCGACCACCCCGCCCATCAGGCCGATCGCCACCACGGCGTGCTCGCGCGAGACCCCGGCCCACTTCGGCATGGTGGCCACTTCCTCCAGGTCATGCACCAGCCAAGCGCCGAACAGGCCCAGCGTCGCCGCCTTCGGTACTCGTGCCATCTTCCCACCCTCCCAGCAAATACAACGCACCGTTGCGTTGCTATGTTAACCACACCAGACGAGAGGACGGCGATGCCGGAAGGACGCGGACCGCGGCGGGCCCAGGAGATCTTCGCCGCGACGCTGGACCTGCTCACGGAGCTCGGGTACGACGGGCTGACCGTGGAGGGCGTGGCGGCGCGCTCGGGGGTGAACAAGACCACGCTGTACCGCTGGTGGCCGTCGAAGGACGCGCTGCTCGGCGCGGCCCTGCTGGACGCCCGTCTCTTCGAACTGTCCATTCCGGACACCGGATCGCTGCGGGGCGACCTGGAGTCGTTGCTGCGCCAGGTGAACCGCCTGCTCACCGGCGCCAAGACCGGGGCGATCGCGTCGGCGGCACTGAGCGCGGCCCTGCACCGGCCGGAGCTGGCGGAGGCGCTCAGCGACTTCTTCGGCGACCGGCTCAGCCAGGAGTCGCCGATCTTCGAACGCGCCCGCGAGCGCGGGGAACTGAGCCGGGACACCGATCCCGCGCTGCTGATGGACCTGCTCGGCGGCGCGCTCTGGATGCGCGCGCTGATCCGGCAGGAGGCCCCGCGACCCGGGTTCGTGCGGGAGATCGTGGACGTGGTGCTGCGAGGTGCTTCCGTTGCCTGACCGCCGATACCGCCCCATCTCCCCCGACGTGCTCGCCGACGAGATCACCGAGCGCATCCTGGCCGGCTCGATCACCAGGGTGGCGATCGACGGTGCCGGTGAAGCACCCGGCGTGCTCGCCGACGCCGTGGCCGAACTGCTCCGCCCCCATGGCAGGCAAGCCCTTCGCGTGTCCACAAAGGACTTCCTGCGGGCGGCGTCGTTGCGCTTCGAACGCGGCAAGCGCGACCCCGACGCCCGCTACGACGACTGGCTCGACGTCGGCGGTCTGCGCCGCGAGGTGCTCGACCCGGCCGGTCCCGGCGGCACCGGCCTCGCGCTCCCCGCGCTCTGGGACGCCGAACGCGATCGCGCCACCCGGCTCGACCGCGTCCCGCTGCTGCCCGGCGCGGTGGTGCTGGTGGACGGCGAGTTGCTGCTCGGGCACGGCCTGCCGTTCGACTTCACCGTGCACCTGTGGCTCTCCCCCGGCGCGCTGACCCGCCGCCTGCCGCCCGAGGAGCACTGGGCGCTGCCCGCCTTCGCGCGCTACGACACCGAGGTCGGCCCCGGTGAATTCGCCGACGTGGTGGTCCGCGTGGACGACCCGAAGCACCCGGCGCTGATCGAGCGGACCTGACCCGTGTCACCTTCGCGCCCGCCGGATCGTCAGTACGGAGTGGACGACTTCGAAGCGCATCGCGCGCACCTGCGCGCGATCGCCTACCGGATGCTGGGCTCGGTCGCCGAAGCCGAGGACGCGGTGCAGGAGGCCTGGCTGCGGCTGAACCGGCTCGAGGGGGACCACCCCGACAACCTCGGTGGCTGGCTGCACACCGTGGTCTCCCGCATCTGCCTGGACATGCTGCGGGCGCGCAAGGCCCGCCGCGAGGAACCGCTGGCCGAACTGCCGGCGCCGGGCTGGGGGCGCGAGGACCCGGAAACCGAGGCGGTGCTGGCCGATTCGGTCGGCCGCGCGCTGCTGGTCGTGCTCGACACGCTGGCCCCGGCCGAGCGGATCGCCTTCGTGCTGCACGACCTGTTCGCGGTGCCGTTCGAGCGGATCGCGCCGATCGTGGACCGGAGTCCGGCCACGGCGAAGAAGCTGGCGAGCCGCGCGAGGCAACGGCTGCGCGGGAAGCCGGCGTCACCCGCCGGTGAACTGGCCGCGCGGCGCAAGGTCGTCGAGGCGTTCCTGACCGCTTCGCGCGACGGCGACCTCGACGCGTTGCTCACCATCCTGGCGCCCGACGCCGTCCGCCGCGCCGGTCCCGGCGCGCTCCCCGCGAGCGCCCCGGCCGAGGTGCGTGGTGCCCGGGCCGTGGCCGAGGGCGTGCTGGTGTTCGGCCGCCGCGCGCACCTGGCCGAGGTGGCGCTGGTGGACGGCGAGATCGGCGTGGTGGTGGCCCCGGGCGGACGGCTGGCGCTCGTGCTCACCTTCACCTTCGACGGCGACCGCATCGCCGGGTACGAGGTGATCGCCTCCCCGCGCCGGCTGGCCGAACTCGAGCTCGCGGTCAGCGGATAGCGGCGATCGGGTCACCGGCGAGCATCGTCTCCAGCCGCTTGGCCAGCACGTCCCAGCGCCAGCTGCGGCTGACCCACTCCCGGCCCGCTTCGCCCATGCGCTGGGCGCGGGCCGGGTCGTTCAGCAGCGCGGCGAGCGTCTCGACCTGCTGCATCAGGTCCCGGCCGTCGACCACGTGCCCGGTCACCTCGTCGAGCACGGTCTCCGGTGCCCCGCCCGAACGCCCGGCGATCACCGGCAGGCCGGTCGCCGACGCCTCCAGGTAGACGATGCCCAGCCCCTCCACGTCGAGGCCCTTGCCGCGGGTCCGCGCCGGCATGGCGAACACGTCGCCAGCGGTGTAGTGCGCGGGCAGTTCCTCCCACGGCACCGAACCGGTGAGCACCACGTCCCCGCCGAGGTCGAGCGAGTCCACCAGCCCGGCCAGCTTCGCGCGGTACGGCCCGCCGCCGACCAGCAGCAGCGCCACGTCCGGCACGCGCTTGCGCAGTTCCAGCATGGCGAGCACGAGCATGTCCTGGCCCTTGCGGGGCACCAGCCTGGACACGCACACCACGGTCGGCCGGTCGCCGAGGCCGTAGCGCTTGCGGATCGACTCGCGCGCGGCCTGGTCCGGGCGGAACAGCTCGGTGTCCACACCGGACGGCAGGTGCTCCAGCCCGGCCATCGGCCCGAACGCGGCGGCGAACCGGTTGCGGGTGTACTCGCTGACGAAGGTGACCACGTCGGCGGTGTCGCCGATCCGCCGCAGCGCCTGCCGCGCGGCGGGCAGCATCGACCAGCCGACCTCGTGCCCGTGCGTGCTGGCCAGCACCCGCTGCGCCCCGGCCGCCCGCAGCGGGTGGCCGAGCAGCGCGAGCGGCGCCGCCGCGCCGAACCAGACCGCCTCGCACTCGCGCGCCCGCATGATCTGCTTCGCGCGGCGCAGCACGCCCGGCGTCGGCACCATCAGCGAGGTCGGGTGGCGCACCACCTCGAACGGGGCGGCCGCGTCGAACTCCGCGTCACCGCGCCACGCCGGTGCGTAGACCACCAGGTCGTCCGCGGGCACCCGGGTGGCCAGCGCGTGCAGGTAGGCCTGGATGCCGCCGTGGCGGGGCGGGAAGTCGTTGGTGACCAAGAGCGTTCGGCGCACCAGGCGAGGCTAGCGGGAAGCACGAAGGCCGCCTTCCCCGGGAGGAAGGCGGCCTTCGCGTGTGGTTGTCCTGGGCGTCAGGCGACGCGGCGGGCACCCACGTAGTTCTTCTGCAGCGGCGAGACCTTGACCACGTCACCCGTGGTCGGGGCGTGCACCATGTTGCCGCCGCCGATGTAGATGCCGACGTGCGAGACCGGCGAGTTGTAGAACACCAGATCGCCCGGCTGCAGCTGATCCCGGGGGATCGACTTGCCGAAGGTCGACTGGGCCTTCGAGGTGCGCGGGAGGCTGATCCCGGCCTGCTTGTAGGCCCAGCCGGTCAGGCCGGAGCAGTCGAAGGAGTTCGGGCCGGTGGCACCCCAGGAGTAGGGCTTGCCGCGCTTGCCCATGGCCGCGTCGACCGCGGTCTGGGCGGCGGCACCGGGGGCCTTGATCGGGCCGACGTCTTCGCCGGTGTCCTTCTGCGCGGCCTTGTCACCGTCGCTGAGGTTGCCGTAGGCGTCCTCGAGCTTGTCCTTCTGGTCCTCGAGCGAGGCCTTGCGCTGCTCGATGTCCGACTTGAGCCGGGAGGCCTCGTCCTTGGCCGCTTGGGCGCGGCCCTGGGCGTCGGCGGCCAGCTGGCGGGCGTCGGCGGCCTGCTTGAGCGAGCCGGCGTAACCCTGCAGCACGTTGTTCTGGTCGGTGGCCAGCACGTCCAGCGCGGACGAGCGGTCCAGGAAGTCCTGGGCCGAGTTGCCGGTCAGCAGCGCGGACATCTTGTTCAGCTGGGCGCCGCTGGTGAACGACGCGCCGGCGAACTTGTCCACGTCGACCCGGTAGCGCTCGATGTCGGCGCTGGCCGTGCTCTCGGTCTGCTTGGCCGCCTCGAGGTCCTGGTTCGCCTTGTCGAGTTCGCCCTGCTTGGCCTTCTCGTCCTCGACGGCGTTGAGGTGGTCCTCGTTGAGCTTCTCGGCCTGCTCGGCGAGTTCGCGGTACTTCTTGAGCGCCTCGGACTCGCTGCTCGGGGGTTGCTGGGGGGCGAGGATGGGGGTGGCGGTGGCGGGTGCCTGGGACAGCGTCACGGCCGCGATGACGGCGGTGGCTGCCAGAGCGCCTGAAACCACGCGCTTTACCGGATGCGACTGCACGTCGCGCGTGTCTCCTTTGCGTTCGGCCGCCTCACCGGGACACCTGCGCGACGAGGTCGGGGGCCCTCGTCACTGGCCGGATGGGCGGACACAGCACCCGTTTCCGGCCGGCGTCGGACAACCGCGCGCCCGGCAGCCACCGCACCAGGCAGGGCAGGCAGAGCACGCAGTATTTCCGGTTCAGCTCCCCGACAAAGCTGCTACGGCGGCAATCCCGTGTCGCCATCCCTTGTGCGACGGCTACCGGCCACGAGATCTCGGCCAGGTTACGAAATAGGGGCCTGCGCGTCCACCATCGGAACGACAAAAACTCTCAGTAGCGAGAGGAATCACCAGATGGACCAGCGGGGACACGATCGGTGTGACCAGTGCAACAGTTCACTACTCTGCGATGAGAGAACCGCTCACCCGATGGGATCGACCGCTCGCCGAAACGTCCGGTGGGTGAAGCCGATCACCGGGCCGTCCGCCGGGCTCTTTCTACCGTGTGGCGATCGCTCGGGCCGGTCGGAAATTCCCGGGATGAGATGGCTCACTAAGCTGCGTTCGTGGTTGGTGCGGAGGATGTGGAAACGGCCGTCGGGCTCGCTTTGACTACGTTGGCCGGCGCGCCGGCGGAGAAGTGGGAAAACCCGGCCGGAACGCTGGCGTGGACCTGCTGGGAAACCGCCGAGCACCTGGCCGACGACCTGTTCGCCTATGCCGCGCAACTGGGCCTGCGGCGGCCTCCGGTGGACCGGTACGTGCCGTTCGAAATGATCCGCCGACGGCCCGAAGCACCGGACGGCGTGGTGTTCGCCGATCGCTCGGCGGGGCCGTCCGGGCTGCTCCAGGTGCTCGACTCGTGCGGCGCGCTGCTCGCCGCGGTGGTGCGCACGGCCCCGCCGACGGCCCGCTGCTTCCACTCGCTCGGCACCGCCGACGCCGCCGGCGCGGCGGCGATGGGCGTGGTGGAGACCCTGGTGCACACGCACGACCTGGCCGCGGGGCTGGGCCTCACCTGGACCCCGCCCGAGGACCTGTGCGACCGCACCCTGCTCCGCCTGTTCCCGGACGCCCCCACCGACACCCCGCGCTGGCCGACCCTGCTGTGGGCGACGGGCCGGGGCGACCTCCCCGGCCACCCGCGCCCGACGTCGTGGCGCTGGGACAGCTCGATCCGCGCCTAGGCCCCGGCGAGGCGCTGTGAATGTGGCTTTCACTGCGGAATGTGCAGTGAAAGCCACCTTCACCGCACACGCTCAGCGCCCGGCGAACTCCCAGTGCCAGGGTTCTTCCCGGCCCCGTCCCGGCTGCGCCCAGCCCGGGTTGACCCAGCCGTACGAGCGCGCGTTCGCCGCCAGCCAGCCGTACTCCGGCGTGCCGAACGACTGCACCCCGCCGCACATGTCCACCGCGAGCCCCCAGCCGTGGTTGCTCGTGCCCGGCACGGCGGCCAGCGAGGGCTTCCGCCGGTACAGGTCCACCTGACCGGCGAACGTGCGGTACGAGTCCGTCACGCACAGCGGACGGCCGAACGTCCCGGCGAAGGCCGACGACAGCGCGGCGAACGTCTGCGCCGCGTCGCACCTCAGCACGTGGGAGCCGATGCCGATGGGGCACAGCGCGCCCGCCGGGATCAGGCCGTTCGGGAACCCGCCCCACGCGCCGGCCGCCTGGTCGGTGCCGGGGGCGGCGGGCGGCAGTTCGACGCCACCACACCGCCAGGTCAGTTCCCCCGGACCCCGCTGCGGCACCGGCACGGCCTCCCGCGTGCCCAGCGCGGGCCTGGCCACGCCGAGCACGCTGTCCCCGGCGGGCAGGTCGGCGACCACCACCCCGGCCAGCCGGGCGTCCGCGGCGAGCATGGTGCGGCTGTCCAGCACCACCCCGACCGACTGCACCCCGTACTTCGCCGGCCCGATGAACACCAGGTCACCCGGCTGGGCGTCGGCGAGCGGCACCGGCTTGCCCACCGCCAGCTGCTCCCCCGCCGAACCCGGCAGCGGCAACCCGGCCCCGGAGAACACCGAGCGCACCAGCCCGTCGCACGAGTACGCCACCGGCCCCTCGCCACCGTCCTTGGGCACGTACGGCTTGCCGAGCGCCCCGATGCCCGCGGTCACCGCGTCGATGGTCTCCTTCGGCAGCACCAGTATCCGCTGACCGTCCACACTGGACTCCGCGACGCCGGCCTGCGGGCCGCCGGAACCGGCCAGCGGCCGTAACCCGGCGGGCAGCTTCGCCGGATCGGCCAGCGCCGCGGCCGAGGGCGGTTTGATCCCGGCCGCCGCGAGCCGGTCGGTGTAGGCCTTCCAGTTCGACGCGGTCTGCGAGTTCCGGTCCCGCTGCGCCCGCTGCTGCTCGACGACCGCGGCGTTGGCGTCGTCGATCGGGCCGCGCAGTTCCGAGCTGATCGCGTCCGCGCGGTTGGTGGCGTCCCCGTTGCGACTGTCCAATTCGGCCTTGCGCTCGGCGGCCGTCTTCTCCGCACCCGCCGCGACGCCCTCCGCTTCGACCGCCCTGCGTTGCCGGTCCAGCGCGCTGTTGAGGCGAGCGTCCTGGTCCTCGCGCAGGTGGTCCACCATGGACTTGCCGTTGAGCAGATCGCTGGCGTTGGTGGCGCTGAACAACAACCGCACGTTGTCGGGCCGCCCCAGCGAGGTGAACACCGATCTGGTGAACTCGTCGGCTTCCCCGCGGATGGCGGTCAACTGCGCTTCGGCGTCCAGCCGCTCGGCGGTGGCGTGCTGCAGTTGCGCGGTCGCGGTGCCGAGTTCGGCTTCGGCGGCCTCGATCCGCCCGGCCAGCTCACCGAGTTCCTTCTGCACGTCCGAGGCGGTGCGCTGGAGATCGGCGACCTTGGGATCGGCGAACGCCTCACCCGGCCGCGGGTCCCCCGGCCCGGTCCCCGGCGCCACCCCGGCTTCCACGCGCAGATCCCCGGGATCCGCGGGCACGTCGTTCTGGGCGCCCGCCGTCGGGGCCACGAGCAGCGCGCCCGCGAACACCAGCGGCAGCGCCAGGCCGGCTCTGGCCCGCATCCACGTCCTCCACCTGGTCGACAACACCGGACAAACGCTTGTTGTCCTACCGTCATCAACGGGCGAGGGCCACTCGGGTCACTCCTCGGAACGGTTGCGGTTCGGCATCGGGGCCCGAGGACCACGCGCTGCCGAACCGCAACCGCTCCCCCCTACTCCGCGCGCAGGCCGTCCAGCCTGGTCACCTGACGCAGCAACGGCCAGGTCAGCGCCGTGGTGACCAGCACGGCCAGCACCGCCGCGCCGCCCATGGTGAGGAGCAGGCCGACGTCGAGGGTGAACGGCAGCCCGACGTACCGCAGCGTCGGCACGGTCAGCCCGAGCCCGGCCGCGATCGCCAGCACCACCCCGACCAGCACCGGGATCGCGTTCTGCCACAGCGATCCGCGGGCCAGCACCGACAACGGCACCCCGGACGCCGACAGCGCCGCCAGCGGCCGCCGCCGCTCGACGATCTGCTCGATGGACAGCATGAGCAGGCTCAGCGCCGCCACCGAGAGCACGAACGCCGAGGCCGCCAGCAGCGCGGCGCGGAAGGTGCCCGTGCGCTCGTCGAGCTGGGCGCTCACCACCCCGGGTTGCTGGACCGCCCGCACGTGGACGTCCCAGCCCAGCGGGCTGAGCGCGGCGGCGGCCCGGTCGATCACCGCGTTGGGCTCCCCCGGCCCCGACACGGTGAAGGTGATCGAACCGTCCGGCCGCACCGAACCGAGCGCGCCCGGGGTGACCAGCAGGTTCCCCGTCACCATCTGGGCGGCCTCGGCACCGGGCACCGTCCGCACCTGCGCCGGCACCGTCCACATCGGACCCGGCCGCGGTTCGCCGTTCTGGTAGCCGTAGAACTGCAGCTCTCCGGTCGGCGGCCCGGTCCACGGTTGCGAAGAGCCTTCCGGGACGCCGACGGCGAACACGTCGCCGTCCGCGCACGAAGGCAGGTTCGCCATGGTCCGCAACGCGGCGCAGTCCCCGATCTCCACGCCGGTCGAGTCGCGCCCGGACTTGGCCCCGGGCGGCCGCAGCGTGGCCGAGGCCACCTCGTGCACCCCGGTCAGGCCCGGCACCCCGGCGAGCCGCTGCCGCACCTCGTCCGCGTGCCCGCCGTCCGTCACGATCTCGGCGGCCAGCGCCTGGGGCGGCTGCCAGCCGGTGCGCTTGGCGTCGTCGGCGGTCAGCGAGACCATCAGCGTCTGGATCAGGATGGTGCCGGCCAGCACGACCACGAGCCCGGACACCACCCGGCTCGCCGTCCCCCCGTCCATCTGCAGCCGTCGCACCGCGAACTGCAGCGACGGCGTACCGCCGCGCAACCCGCGCACCACCTTCTCCACCGCCCACGGCAGCAGGGCGGCCACCCCGATCAGCAGCAGCGCGCTGCCCACGCTCAACGCGATGCCCACCGCGTCGCCGTTGTCCCGCTCCTCGGCGAGCAGCGTGAGCCCCATCAGCAGCGCGCCCAGCCCGGTGATCCCCCAGCGCCACCACATCCGGCGCTTGATCGGCTTGCTCTGCCGCACCACGCCCAGCGGTTCGACGATGGTCCGGCGCAGGCCGAAGATCGCCGTGCCGACGGCGAGCCCGGGCACGAGCAGCGCGATCAGCACGGCCAGCTGCCACGGCGGCACGAAGTCCTCCGGGAACAGCTTCAGCCCGAACAGGTCGAGCTGCCCGATCAGCGGGCGCAGCGCGAGGAACAACGCAGTGCCCACCACGAGCCCGGCGAGCGCGCCGAGCAGCGACTCGGCCGCGGCGATCCGGCGCACCTGCCGCGCGTCCACGCCGAGCAGCCGCAGCGCGGCGAGCCGGCGTTCGCGTTGCGCCGCGCCCATCCGGGACGCGGTGGTGACGAAGATCAGCAGCGGCAGCAGCAGCGCCACCACGATCGGCGCCATCAGCAACGCCGTGGTGGCGTCGAGCATGAACCCGTCAGGCGGCACCCCGAAGCCGGTGACCAGTTCGGTGCCCTCGGTCTGGCTGAGCCGCTCGACCGTGGTGCCGAGGTAGAGCTTCAGGTCGCCCGCGTCGTCCAGCCCCGCCTTGCCGATCTCCCCGGCCACCGTGCCGGGCACGCGTGCCCGCACCGAGTCGCCCTTCGGCCCGGCGAGCAGTTCGGCCACCGCGGGCGAGACGAACAGCTCCCCCGGCGCCGGGATCCGGTCGAGACCGGGTGGCACCGGCGAATTCGGCCCGCTCGCCGCGACCACGTGCGTGACCAGGTAGTCGTCGTCCAGCTCGGTGTACCAGCCGTAGGAGTGGAGCGGGTCCACCCCCGGCCGCGGGTCGGTGACCTCGGCGTTCGCCGCCTCCCGCGCGTCGTACTCGGAAACCACGTTCCCGACCGAGGCGGCGGGCAGCAGGATCGCCACCACCAGTGCCACGCCGATGGTGGTCATCACCAGCCGCAGCAGCGCCTGCCCGGACATCCGGCCGCCCCCGACGGCCAGCCGGAGCCCGAGCACCAGGTCGCGGATCACGAGACCAGCTCCCGATCACTCGCCTTCCCGTCGCGCACCACGACCTCGCGATCGGAATACGCGGCGACGCGGGGTTCGTGCGTCACCAGCACCACCGCGGCCTGCGTGGTGCGCGCGGCGTCGGTGAGCATGCGCATCACCATCTCGCCGTTGAGCGAGTCCAGCGCCCCGGTCGGCTCGTCGGCGAAGATCACCTTCGGCCCGGTGACCAGCGCCCTGGCCACCGCCACCCGCTGCCCCTGCCCACCGGAGACGTCACCGGGACGGCGTCCGCCCAGCTCACCGACCTCGAGCCGGTCCAGCCACTGGCGGGCCTTGGCCTCGGCGGGGCCCCGCTTGACCCCGGTCAGCCGCAGCGGCAGCGCCACGTTCTCCAGGCAGGTCAGCTCCGGTACGAGCTGGCCGAACTGGAAGACGAAGCCGAAATCGGTGCGGCGCAGCGCGCTGCGCTCCTTGTCGCTCATGCCGATCAGGTCGCGGCCCTGGTACTCGATCGCGCCCGAGTCCGGGGTGACGATCCCGGCGAGGCAGTGCAGCAGCGTCGACTTGCCGGAACCGGACGGGCCCATCACGGCGAGGACCTCACCGGCGCGCACCGAGACGTCCGCCCCGCGCAGGGCGCTGGTCTGGCCGAAGGACTTGTGCAGGTCACGCGCCCGCAGCAGTGGCTGGTTCACGCGCGCACCGCCTCGGCGAGCGCGTCCAGCCTGGCCGCGGTCAGCTCCAGCCACCGGAGGTCGGCCTCCAGGTGGAACAACGCGTGGTCGCAGATCAACTGGTCGGCCAAGTCTCCCCCGGTCTTGCGCTTGGTCAGCTCCCGCATCACCTTCAGGTGCGCGGCGCGCTGGCTGTCCAGCACGTCGGTGGCGCTGCGGCCGGACAGCAGCGCGAGCACCACCTTCGTGTAGAGCGTGTTCTGCAGGTACGGCTCCGGGCTCTCCGGCGTGGCCAGCCACGACTCGACGTCGGTGACCCCGGCGTCGGTGATGGTGTAGCGCTTGCGGTCCGGACCGTCCCCCTGTTCGACGCCCGCCTCGACGACCAGCCCGTTGCGCAGCAGTCGCGAGAGCGTCGAGTACACCTGCCCGTAGGCGAGCGGGCGCCCCTGGGCGAACTGCTCGTCGTACGAGCGCTTCAGGTCGTAGCCGTGTCGCGGCCCCGTTTCCAGCAGGGCGAGCAATGTGCGCGATACCGACATGCGACCTCCTTCCCCATGATCTTGCTTGCCTGTGCGAGGGACTATACACGGTAGGTATACACCACGGGTATACCCCGAGTGAATACCGCAACAGCGCAGGTCAGCGGGGGGTGGAGCGGGGAGAGGGTCAGACCCGGCCGAGGCGGGTGAGCAGCACGGCCGACGGCACCGGGTGCGCGCCGCGGGCGCGGACCGAATCGGCGACCGCGCGGTCGGAGGTGGCCACCACCAGCGGGCGGCCCGCCGGTTCGGCCGCGACGAGCGTGCGGATCACGTCGTCGGCGAGCACGCCCTTGTCGGAGAACAGCACCCGGACCCCGCGTGCGGCCGCGGCGGGCACGGAGATCACGCCCGCCCCGTCGAAGACGACGGTGATTTCGGCGCTCGTGCGCGCGGAGAGCGCTCCGAGCTGCTGGGCCAGGCGGTCGCGCTGGTCGGCCAGCGCCAGCTCGGGATAGCCGGTCTTGGTGACGTTGTAGCCGTCGACGATCAGGTGCACGCCGGGCAGTGCGAGCAACCGGTCCAGCGCGGCCGGGTCCTGGACCTTGCCACCGCCGTCGGCGCGGGTGCTGGCGCCGCGGACCACGTCGGCGGGCAGCGGGCCCGCGTGGCCGAGCGACAGCTCCCGCCGCAGCCCCTTCGCGGCTCCCTCGATGGTGTCGATGAGCAGCGCCAGGCGGACCTCGTCGGCCTCACGCGCTTCCCTGGCGGACTGGCGGGCCACGTCGGCGTCCGCGACCGCGTTGTCGGCACGGGCGCGCTCGGCGGCCGAACGCTGGCGCTCGCGTTCGAGCTGCGCGGTCAGCGCGGCTACCTCCTCCGCGCGGATCCCGCCCGCCTCGGCGGCGGCCGCCCTGGCCTCCTCGGCGGCGTCCTTGGCCTGGCGCAGCTTCACGCCCTGCTCGCGCAGGCGGCCGCGCAACCGGTCCAGCTCGGCCTCCCGATCGGCCCGCGCGCTCTCCACCACGCGCCGGGCCTCGGTCAGCTCCGCCTGGACCCGCTCCAGCTCGCCCTCGAGCCGGTGGATCCGGGCCAGCGCGGCGTCGCGCTCGGCCCGCAGGCTGGTCTCCTCGGCGTTCTTCGCCACCAGGCGGACGCGGGAGTCCGCGCTGGCCTCGCCGAGCAGCACCGCGGCGGTGGCCGCGGCGATCGAATCGAGCGCGTTCGGGTCGAGCACGTCGGCACGGTGCTCGCGCAGCCACTCCAGCACCGCGGTGCGGAACCGGCTGGACTCGCCGAGCGTGCTGAGCAGCGCCGAGCCGCCCAGCTTGGCGCGCTTGGCCGGGGCGAACCGCGCCACCGGGCGCAGCTGGCGCGGTATGTCGGCGACCGGGAGCTTGCCCAGCGCGGCCGCCGCGAGCTCGGCGATCCGCTCGCGGATGGCCTCGGGCAGCTCGACCCAGTTCACCGGCCTGGCCGGGTGCTCGGGCTGTTCCGGCTGGTCGCGCACCTCGGGGGCCGGTGGCACGCGGCCGGCGTGCTCCGGTTCGGGGTGCGCGGATGCGGTCATCAGCCCAGGGTAGACCCGGCACCACGGCGGGGCAGGACGTGTCCACGCCCCTGTGGCATGTTGTGACCAATCGAAGATTGTCGGTGGCCCTGCCTAGGGTGCGAACCCATGACCGCGTCCCCGGCTGGCCAGCTCGCCTTCGACGAACTCGGCACCCCGCTGCGGGACACCACCTTCGTGGTGTTCGACCTGGAGACCACCGGTACCAAGCCGGGACCGGACGGGATCACCGAGATCGGCGCGGTGAAGGTGCGCGGCGGTGAGGTGCTCGGGGAGTTCGCCACCCTGGTCGATCCCGGCATGCCGATCCCGCCGCAGGTCGTCTCGATCACCGGCATCACCCAGGCGATGGTCTACGACGCCCCGCGGATCGACCGGGTGCTCCCGGCCTTCCTGGAGTTCATCTCGGGCGCGGTGCTGGTGGCGCACAACGCCGCGTTCGACGTCGGCTTCCTGCGCGCGGCCTGCCAGGGCCACGGGTACCCGGTGCCGAAACCGGCGGTGGTCTGCACGGTCCGGCTGGCGCGCCGGGTGATCACCCGGCAGGAGACGCCCAGCCACCGGCTCTCCGCGCTGGCCGCGCTGTTCAACTCCGGCACGGTGCCGAACCACCGCGCGCTGCAGGACGCGCGCGCCACCGTCGACGTGCTGCACGGCCTGCTCGAACGGGTCGGCTCGGTCGGTGTGCAGTCGCTCGAGGAGCTGCTGGACTACCTGCCGGAGGTCACCCCGCAGCAGCGGCGCAAACGCGGCATGGCCGCGCACCTGCCCACCACGCCGGGCGTCTACCTGTTCCGCGGGCCCGGGGACGAGGTGCTCTACGTGGGCACCGCGGCGAACCTGCGGCGCCGGGTGCGGCAGTACTTCACCGGTTCGGAGAGCCGTGGCCGCATCCGCGAGATGGTCGCGCTGGCCACCGGGGTGGAGGGCATCGAGTGCGCGCACGCGCTGGAGGCCGAGATCCGGGAGCTGCGGTTGATCGCCGCGCACCGGCCCGCCTACAACCGGCGGTCGAAGAACCCGCACAACTCGTGGTGGGTCACGCTGACCGAGGAGGCCTTCCCCCGGCTCTCGGTGATCCGGCTGCCGAGGGACGGCGCGCTCGGCCCGTTCCGCAGCCAGGCCGACGCGAAACTGGCCGCCGACACGCTGTCCGGGGCCGCCGGGCTGCGCACCTGCACCCAGCGCATCTCGGCGGTGGCGCCCAGCGGGAAGCCGTGCGTGCTGGCGGAGCTGGGGCGGTGCGGGGCGCCGTGTGCGGGGCAGCAGAGCACCGGCGAGTACGAGCCGGCGGTGATCGCGGTCGCGGACCTGTTCGCCGGGCGGGACGCCGCTCCCCTGCGCTCGGCGGCGCGGCAGTTGGAGCTGCTCTCCGAAGCGCAGCACTTCGAGCAGGCCGCCCGGCGGCGGGACGAGCTGGCGCTGCTGGTGCGGTCGGTGGACCGCGCGCACCGGCTGGCCTCGCTGGCCACCATTCCCGAGTTGGTCGCCGCGAACCCGGACGGGGACGGCGGCTGGGAGTTCGCGGTGATCCGGTACGGGCGCCTCGCCTCCGCCGGGGTGGCGCGGCGCGGGGTGCGGCCGATGCCGGTGGTCGAGGTGCTGGTGGCGTCGGCGGAGACGGTGCTGCCGGGCCCGGGGCCGCTGCACGGGGCACCGCGGGAGGAGGTCGGCATCCTGCTGCGGTGGCTGTGCCGCCCGGGGGTGCGGCTGGTGCGCACGAGCCGCCCGTGGGCCGAGCCGGCGCGCGGGGCCGGGGCGTGGCGCCCGTGGCTGGACCTGGTGGGCACGGCCACGGCGCTGGAGCACACCAATTGAGATTAGGATCGCGGCGACACCCATTCGTTGAACAGGCCAGGAGGGCATCCCGGTGATCACCGCGATCGTGCTGATTCACGCCGCAGCGGACAGCATCCCCGAAACCGCGCAGGCGATCGCGGACATCGACGGGGTGCAGGAGGTCTACTCGTGCGCCGGCGAGGTGGACCTGGTGGCGATCGTCCGGGTCAGCGCGCACGAGGACCTGGCCGACCTGATCCCGGCGAAGATCGGGAAGATCCCGGGCGTGCACAACACCGACACGCACATCGCCTTCCGCTCGTACTCCCGCGCGGACACCGAATCCGCCTTCTCCATCGGCGTGGATTGACGGCCTCGGGCCGGTCCGCAGGTGTGCTGTGAATGTGGCTTTCACTGCGGATTCCGCAGTGAAAGCCACATTCACAGCACACCTGCCGAACACGCGAAACGGGCCGCACCCCCGAGGGGATGCGGCCCGTTCGACGTAGCGAGCCCTAGTGGCCGCTGGTGATCTCCTTGCTCTCCTTGGTGGCGCCTTCGCCCACCGCGGAGGAGTCGACATCACCCGGGCCGTGCCCGTTGCCGTGGCCGTTGGCGCGGGCGCGATCGAGGGCGGCGGTCTCCTCCGCCGGGTCCGCGATCACCCAGCCACCGGGCACCGCGCGCCCGGCCGAGCCCAGCTTGTTCATCTTCTTCGGCACGGACGCGCCCTGGTACTCCAGCGGCACCGCGTGCCCGTGGTCGTCCACCGGGCCCAGCGGCTGGTGGATCTCGATGAACTCACCGTGCGGCAGGCGCTTGATGATGCCCGTCTCGACCCCGTGCTCCAGCACCTCGCGGTCGCCGCGCTGCAGGCCGACGCAGATCCGGTAGGTGAGGTAGTACGCCAGCGGCGGCGCCAGCAGGATGCCGATCCGGCCCGCCCAGGTGGTCACGTTCAGCGAGATGTCGAACGTGAACGCGATGATGTCGTTGAACCCGGACATCATCAGCACCATGAAGAAGGTCAGCGCCATCACGCCGATGCTGGTGCGGACCGGGTTGTCCCGCGGCCGCTGCAGCAGGTTGTGGTGCGCGGTGTCGCCGGAGAGCTTCCGTTCGATCCACGGGTACGCCAGCAGCAGCCCGATCAGGATCGGCATGCCCAGCGCACCGACGAAGAACACCGGCGGGATCGTGTAGTTCCCGAGGTAGAGCTCCCAGGCGGGCCAGATCCGGAGCATGCCGTCCGCCCAGGCCATGTACCAGTCCGGCTGCGAACCGGCGGACACCTGCGACGGGTTGTACGGGCCGATGTTCCAGATCGCGTTGATCTGGAAGATGCCCGACATGGCCGCGATGACCCCGGTGACCAGCGCGAAGAACGCCCCGCCCTTGAGCGCGAACACCGGCATGATGCGCACGCCGACGACGTTGGTCTCCTTGCGCCTCGGCCCGGGGAACTGCGTGTGCTTCTGGTACCAGACCAGCGCCAGGTGCGCGCCGACCAGCGCCAGCATGATGCCCGGGATGAGCAGGATGTGCAGCGTGTACAGCCGCGGGATGATCTCCGTCCCGGGGAACTCGCCACCGAAGAGCGCCCAGTGGACCCAGGTGCCCATCACCGGCACCGAGAGCACGATGCCGGACAGGGTGGCGCGGATACCGGTACCGGAGAGCAGGTCGTCCGGCAGCGAGTAGCCGAAGAAGCCCTCGAACATGCCCAGGACCAGCAGCAGCGCGCCGATCACCCAGTTCGCCTCACGCGGGCGCCGGAACGCACCGGTGAAGAAGATCCGCATCATGTGCACGAACATCGCCGCGACGAAGATCAGCGCGGCCCAGTGGTGCAGCTGGCGGACGAACAACCCGCCCCGGACCTCGAAGGTGATGTCCAGCGTGCTCGCGAACGCCTTGGACATCTCGACGCCCTGCAGGTTCTTGTAGGCGCCGTCGTAGATGACCTCCTGCATGGAGGGATCGAAGAACAGCGTCAGGTACACCCCGGAGATGATCAGGATGATGAAGCTGTACAGCGCGATCTCGCCGAGCAGGAAGGACCAGTGGGTGGGGAACACCTTGTTCAGCTGGTGCCGCATGCCCTTGGCCAGGTGGTACCGGTCGTCGGCCCAGGTGGCACCGGCCGCGGCGGCCTTCTCGGCCGGGTTCGTCCCCTTTGTCGGGGTGGTCAGTGAACTCATGACTTGCGCTCCCAAAACCCAGGACCGACTGCCTCGATGAAGTCACCTCTCGCAACGAAGTAGCCCTCTTCGTTCACGGTAATGGGCAACTGGGCGAGTGCGCGAGTCGCCGGCCCGAAAACCGGCTTCGCGTAGTGCAGTGCGTCGAACTGCGACTGGTGACACGGGCAGAGGATCCGGTTGGTCCGCTGCTCGTACAGCGACGTGGGGCAACCCACGTGGCTGCAGATCTTCGTGTAGGCGTAGAAGTCGCCGAAGTTGAAGTCCTCCTGGCCCTCGCGCTTGACCACGCGCGCGGCGTCGGCCGGGCGCAGGCGGATCAGCATGACCGGGTTGTCGGACCGCTTCAGCGCCTTGGCCAGCAGCTCGTGGTTGCCGCGCTCGGACTCGCGGAACGGGAACACCGTCTCCATCGCGCCCGCCTCGAGGTCCTCCGGGCGCACCAGCGAGGGCTCCTCCGGCTCGTGGCCGAGGTGCGCGGTGTGCCGGCGCAGGTAGACGACCTCACCCGGGTAGTTCGGCTGCCAGCCGGTGTGCCACAGGGAGTCGCGGTTCTCGGTGTCCTTCCACGGGTCGCGGATGAACGACGCGAGCGGCAGCGCGACGGTGGCCAGGCCCAGCGCGCCGGCCCCGAGGCCGACGCTGCGCTTGATCGCCGAGCGGCGCGCGATGGTGCTGCGGTTGCCCGCGTCGGCCAGCTGGGCGACGATCGTCGCCTTGTCGACCTCCTTGGACCCGCCGTCCCCGCGCTCCTGCACCGCGATCTCGTCCGGGATGAACTTCTTGGTGTAGAGCAGGACGCCGACGGCCAGCGCGAGCACCGCGAGGCCGAGGGTGACGCCCAGCATCGGGGTGTACAGCGAGTACCAGAAGTGCCCGCTCTCGTTGTCCGGGCTCTCGTACTGCCACGGCCACCAGATCAGGGACACCACGAAGCCGAGCCCGGACAGCGCGGAGATCAGGAACCAGATGGCCACCGAGCGCTCGGCGCGCTTCTCCGCCTTGGTGCCCTTGACCGGCCACTTGTCCTCGTAGTGGACCAGCTCGACGCCGTCCAGGTTGGTGCCCAGCTTCACCAGCTGGTCGCGGTCCATGTCCGCCAGTTCCGCCTCGGTCGGCGGCTTCGGCTCTTCGCCGCTACTCATGCGCTAAGCCCTCGATCCAATCCAGAGGGTCACACCGACCAGCGCGGCGATCCCCACAATCCACGCGATGACGCCTTCGGACGCCGGCCCGAACCCGTTCAGGCCGTTGCCGCCGGGGTTGTTGTTGCCGTCCGACACCGACTTGACGTACGCGATGATGTCCTTCTTCTCCTCCGGCGTGAGCTGCCGGTCGGAGAACTTCGGCATGTTCTGCGGGCCGGTGAGCATCGCGGTGTACAGCTGCTCCTCGGTGGCCGGGGCCAGCGGCGGGGCGTACTTGCCCTCCGACAGGGCGCCACCGGCACCGGTGAAGTTGTGGCACGAGGCGCAGTTCAGCCGGAACAGCTCGCCACCGCGGGCCGGGCTCTCCCCACGCAGCGCTTCGCCCTTCTCGCCGGGCCGCTGCGGACCGCCGCCGTTCGCCTGGATGTAGGCGCCCAGCGCGTCGATCTCCTCGGGGGTCAGCTTCGGCGGCTTGCGCGCGGCCTGGGCTTCCTGGCGCACGGCGGGCATGCGGCCGGAGGAGGTCTGGAAGTACACCGCGGCCTCGCCGATGCCGACCAGGGCCGGGCCCTTGTCCTGCACGCCTTCGAGGTTCGCGCCGTGGCAGGTGCTGCAGGTGTTGTTGTAGATCTCCTCACCCTTGCGCAGCAGCGCGGGGTCGACCTGCGCCTGCGCGGTCTGGGGCTCGGGGGCGAACAGGGCGTACAGCCCGCCCGCGCTCAGCAGCGCGACGAAAAGCGCCAGAAGGCCGGCTACCCGCCGCTGGAACTTCGTGCGGCGCCGCCGTGGCTTCGTCGCCGAGGCGGGTTTCTTGCTGGTGGTCATCTCTGCGGCAACCCTTGCTGTCAGTTCGGCCGGGACGGCTGGTCTCAGGGAACGATGTAGATCACCGCGAACAGGCCGATCCACACGATGTCGACGAAGTGCCAGTAGTACGACACCACGATCGCCGAGGTGGCCTGGGCCGGGGTGAACTTGCTCAGCCGGGTGCGGATGAGCAGGTACACGAACGCGATGAGCCCGCCGATCACGTGCAGGCCGTGGAAGCCGGTGGTCAGGTAGAAGACCGTGCCGAACGCACCGGACGGGATGGTCACGCCCTCGTTGATCAGCTGGATGTACTCGTAACCCTGACCGCCGACGAAGATCGCCCCCATCAGCAGGGTGATCAGGTACCACCGGCGAAGGCCGTAGACGTCACCCTTCTCAGCGGCGAACACGCCGAGCTGACAGGTGAACGACGACGCCACCAGGATCACCGTGAACGGCAGCGCGTACGGCACATCGAGGTGGATCGGTTCGCCGGTCGACTCCAGGATCGGCGGCCAGTGGCCGCTCGAGTTCTGTGCCTTGACCGTGAAGAACATCGCGAACAGCCCAGCGAAGAACATGAGCTCGCTGGACAGCCAGACGATGGTGCCGACGCTGACCATGTTGGGCCGGTTCAGCGAGTGCACGCGCTGGCTGATGGTGGGAGCCGTTGTCACGAGTCGCATTATGTCCTCTCGCAACCACCGCCCGTCCCCCGGGTCTCCGGCGCGTCGCGGGCCGACTCGATCACACTCGCCGCCGCCCTGGTGCTGGGCGCGGGGGCACCGAGCGGATAGCATCGGCGCAGCCCGCTCCACTACCAGGCCGGAGGCAGTTTTCATGACCGAGTCGACCGCGAAGAAGATCCTGGTCTTCAGCCACCGCGCCGAGGTGCGCGAGTCGATCATCTCCGCCGTCGGCCGCCGCCCGGCCACCGATCTGGGCCGCGTCGACTACACCGAGGCGGGCACCGTGGCCGAGGTGCTGATGGCGATGGACGCGGGTGAGGCGGATCTCGCCATCCTCGACGGGGAGGCGCAGCCGACCGGCGGCATCGGCCTGACCAGGCAGCTGAAGAACGAGATCGCCGACTGCCCCCCGATCGTGGTCGCGGTCCGGCGCAAGGACGACCGCTGGCTGGCCACCTGGTCGCAGGCGGACGCCGTGCTGGTGCACCCGCTCGACCCGCTGACCGCCGCCGAGACCGTCGCCGAGGTCCTGCGCGCCACGCCGGTCCCGGCCGTCCGCGGCTGAGGCCCGGCGTGCCCGAGCACAGCTGGCCGGTACTGCTCAACCAGCTCATCGACGGCGCGGACCTCTCCGCCAGGGACACCGCGTGGGCGATGGACCAGGTGATGTCCGGTTCGGCGACGGACGCGCAGGTGGCCGGGTTCGCGGTGGCGCTGCGGGCCAAGGGCGAGACCTCCGCGGAGATCTCCGGCTTCGCCGAGGCGATGCTGGCGCACGCCCGCCGGGTGCACGTGGACGTGGCCGCGGTGGACATCGTCGGCACCGGCGGTGACCGCTCCGGTTCGGTGAACATCTCCACGATGACCTCGCTGGTGGTGGCCGCGGCCGGGGCGCCGGTGGTCAAGCACGGCAACCGCGCGGCCTCGTCGAAGTCCGGCGCGGCCGACGTGCTGGAGTCGCTCGGCGTGGCCATCGACCTGCCGCCCGCCGGGGTGGAGCGCTGCGTGGCCGAGCTCGGCATCGGGTTCTGCTTCGCGCCGATCTTCCACCCGGGGTTCCGGCACGCCGGCCCGACGCGGCAGCAGCTGGGCGTGCCCACCACGTTCAACCTGCTCGGCCCGCTGACCAACCCGGCGCAGCCGTCGTCGGCGCTGATCGGCTGCGCGTACCGGGACAAGACCGCGGTGCTGGCCGAGGTGTTCGCCCGGCGCGGCAACTCGGTGCTGCTGGTCCGCGGTGACGATGGCCTCGATGAGATCACCACCACAACGACGACCTCCGCCTGGGTGGTCTCGGGCGGCAAGGTGCGCGAGGAGTCGATCGACCCGGCCGCGTGGGAGATCGCCCGCTCGACGGCTGAGGACCTCCGGGGCGGGGATGCCGCCTTCAACGCCGAGGTGGTGCGGGAGCTCGTCTCCGGCAAGCCTGGGGCGGTGCGGGACGCCGTCCTGGTCAACGCGGCGGGGGCGCTGGCCGCGCACACCGGGTTCACCGGCTCGCTCACCGAGGACATCGGCGCGGGACTGGCCAGGGCCGCCGACGCCATCGACTCGGGCGCCGCCGCCGACCTGCTCACCCGCTGGGCGACGCTCTCCACCTCGCTGAAGTAACCCCGCCGCGGCTCCCTGAATGCTATGAGTGGGGCATTACTTGCGTTGATTGCAAGTAATGCCCCACTCATAGCATTCGGCGCCGGGCGCCGCTGGCACGCGGAACGGCCCGCCTCCCCGGTCAGGGGTGGCGGGCCGTTCGGCGAAAAGGGGTCAGTCGTGGTTCGGGCCGGTGTGGTACTCGAACACCAGGCCGCCGATGGTGATCAGCAGCATCACGATCGCGGTGATCAGCAGCCAGATCTCGAAGAACGCCATCGCCACGCCCGCGGTCGCCGCGGAGGCGGCCAGGCCGACCGGCCAGTAGCTGCCCGGGCTGAAGAAGCCCAGCTCACCGGCACCGTCGCTGACCTCGGCGTCCTCCCGGTCCTCCGGCCGCGGCTCGATGCGGCGGGCGACGAACCGGAGGTAGCTGCCGGCCAGCAGCGACAGGCCACCGGTGAGGATCAGCGCCACCAGCCCGACCGGCTCGACGCCGTACTGGCTCATCGTCCCGGTCATCACGCCGTAGACCACGGCGACCAGGAAGGCGAAGAGGGTGACGATGTCGAAGATCCTGGCTTCGACCTTCATGGGGCTTTCCTCACTCTGAGCTGCGGACTTCGGACTGCGGACCGGGCCGCGATCAGCCGGTCGCGGTCCGGGCGGTGCGGTCGGTGTTGAACGGCTGCGTGGTGGTCGCCTGCGGCGCGCACAGCTCACCACAGTTCAGCGCGGACAGCGCCTCGGCCGTGGTGTTCGGCTTGCCGGTGGCCGGGTTGACCTGCGTGCGCAGCTGGATGAACCGGTCGTACTTGTCCGGCGAGAGCGCCCGCACCTCGAAGTTCATCACCGAGTGGTAGGTGCCGCACAGCTCGGCGCAGCGGCCGACGAAGGCACCCTCGCGATCGATGGTGTTCTCGAACGAGGAGTCCTGGTTGTTCTTGTCCGGGTGCGGCATCACGTCGCGCTTGAAGTGGAACTCCGGCACCCAGAACGAGTGGATCACGTCGGTGGAGAGCAGGTTGTACCGGATCGTGCGGTCCGTCGGCAGCACCAGGATCGGGATCTCGGCCGAACTGCCGACCGTGCTGATCGTCTGCGCCTCGGCGTCCCGCGACTCGCTCGGGTACTTGAACTCCCAGTTCCACTGGAAGGCGATCACGTCCACGGTGACGTCCGGGTCGTCGGACTTGGCCAGCACCTTCGACTCGGTGGTCGCGGTGAAGAAGAACAGCACGCAGACCATGATCACCGGCACGACCACGCAGAAGAGCTCCAGCGGGACGTTGTACTGGAACTGCCTCGGCAGCTCCTCCTCCACCCCGTTCGCGGCCTTCTTCTTGCGGTGGAAGGCGACCGACCAGAAGATCAGCGCCCACACGATGACGCCGACCACCAGTGCGGCGATCACCGACCAGGTCCACAGGTTGCGCATGCTCTCGGCCTGGGGGGTGACCCCCTCCGGCCAGCCGAAGCGCAGGACCTCATCCCCGGAGCACCCGGTCGCCGTGGCGGCGACGAGCGCGGCCAACACGGTCACCTTGCCGACCTTCGACCGCCTCTTGGCCGGGGTGCGCTCTGCAACGCCCACTGCGGGATTCCTCCTAGCGCGATCCATTTGACGTTCCGGAGCCTAGCCGAGCAACCGGGCGGTCCCGACCAAGGGGTAATCGTTCGTGTCGTCCATACTTGGCCACTCGACTTACGGCTACGACCAGAGGTGTGTGAAGACACGTGTGCGGCCTGCTCGGACTGGTGTGCGCCACTGAAGAAGACGCGGCGAAGGCACGGGACGCGGTGGGCGCGGCCCTGCGCTGCCAGCGGCATCGCGGTCCCGACGAGACGGACACCTGGGCCGACGCCGAGGTGGTCTACGGGTTCAACCGGCTCGCCTTCATCGACCTCGAGCACTCCCACCAGCCCCTGACCTGGGGCCCGCCGGAGTCGCCCGGCCGGTACACGATGAACTTCAACGGCGAGATCTACAACTACCTCGAACTGCGTGAGACGCTCGCCACCGAGCACGGCGCGAAGTTCAACACCGAGGGTGACGGCGAGGCCATCGTGGCCGCCTACCACTTCCTCGGCCCGGACGCGGTCAAGAAGCTGCGCGGCATGTTCGCCTTCATGATCTGGGACTCGCAGGAGAAGCTGGTCTACGGCGCGCGCGACCCGTTCGGCATCAAGCCGCTGTTCTACTCCGAGGGCCCCGGCGGCGTCGCGTTCTCCAGCGAGAAGAAGAGCCTGCTGGAGCTGTCGGACACCCTGGGGGTCAAGCAGCAGCTCGACCAGATCGCGCTGCAGCACTACCTGACCCTGCAGTACGTGCCCGAGCCCGAGTCGCTGCACCAGGGCGTGCGCCGGATCGAGTCGGGCACCTCGTTCACCGTCTCCCCCGGCGGCCAGGTCAAGACCGAGCGCTACTTCTTCCCCGAGTTCACCGCGAAGCCGGTCTCCGGGCCGAAGGGCTCCGAGGAGCTGTACGAGCGCATCTCGCAGGTCATGCAGGACTCGGTGGCCAAGCACATGATCGCCGACCCGGACGTGACCGTGGGCGCGTTCCTCTCCGGCGGCATCGACTCCACCGCCACCGCGGCGCTGGCCAAGCGGCACAACCCGAACCTGATCGCGTTCACCACCGGCTTCGAGCGCGAGGGCTACTCCGAGGTGGACGTGGCGGCCGAATCGGCCGAGGCGATCGGGGTCAAGCACGTCATCCGCACCGTCTCCAGCGACGAGATGATGGAGGCGCTGCCGCTGATCGTCTGGTACCTCGACGACCCGGTGGCCGACCCGGCGCTGGTGCCGCTGTGGTTCATCGCCCGCGAGGCCCGCAAGTACGTCAAGGCGGTGCTCTCCGGTGAGGGCTCCGACGAGCTGTTCGGCGGGTACACCATCTACCGCGAGCCGCTTTCGCTGGCGCGCTTCGAGAAGATGCCCGGAGCGGTGAAGAGCCTGCTGGGCAAGGTGTCCACCAAGATCCCGGAGGGCACCCGCGGCAAGGACCTGCTGCGGCGCGGTTCGTTGTCGCTGGAGGAGCGCTACTACGGCAACGCGCGCATCTTCCGCGAGGACCAGCTGCGCGGCGTGCTGCGCAACTTCACCGACGGCGTGGGGCACCAGGACGTCACCGAGCCGTGGTACCGGATCTCGCGGGACTGGGACCCGGTGGCGCGGATGCAGCACGTGGACCTGTTCACCTGGCTGCGCGGCGACATCCTGGTCAAGGCGGACAAGGTGACCATGGCGAACTCGCTGGAGCTGCGGGTGCCGTTCCTCGACGCCGAGGTGTTCAAGGTGGCCGCGAGCATCCCGCTCGAGGAGAAGATCACCCGCGAGACCACCAAGCACGCGCTGCGCCGCGCGCTGGACGGGATCGTGCCCGCGCACGTGCTGAACCGGCGCAAGCTGGGCTTCCCGGTGCCGATCCGGCACTGGCTGCGCACCGACATGTACGACTGGGCGCGCGGCATCGTCTCGGACTCGAAGACCGAGGAGCTGTTCGACAAGGCGGCCGTGCTGCGGATGCTCGAGGAGCACAAGGCGGGCACGCTGGACCACAGCCGCCGGATCTGGGCGCTGGTGGTCTTCATGATCTGGCACGGCATCTTCGTGGAGAACCGGATCAAGCCGGAGATCCCCGAGCCGGTCTACCCGGTCAAGCTCTGATCGCGGTGAATGTGGCTTTCACTGCGCCTGGCGCTGTGAAAGCCACATTCACCGCACGGGGTCAGGCGGCGAGCTGGGCCCGCAGGGCTTCGGCGTCGTGCACGGCCGACAGGTGCAGGAACTTCCCGTCGCGGATCCGGTAGATCGCGTACTCGACGATCTCGATCGGCCGGCCGGTCGGAGCGACGCCCAGCCACTCCTTGACCGGCGTGCCGGTGTTCTTCAGCCGGACCGCGAGGCTGTCCCCGTTGACGGCGATTTCCTGTGTCTCCCAACGGAAGTCGGGCACCGCGTCGGTGATGCTGTGCAGTTGCGCCACCATTTCCGCCCGCGAACTCGGCTCGCTGTGCAGGACGATCGACTCGTGCACGAACTCGTCCATGCGGTCGAACTCGTGGGCGTTGAGGGCCTCGAGGTAGCGCTCGTAGAACTCACGCGGGTTCTTCTCGGTCATGACCGGCACCAACCCCGGCCCGCCGAGTTCTATTCCGATCGGTACAGATTTATTCGCAGGTCCGTCACTGGGGCAGGTAGTCGTTCGAGTAGGTGCGGGTCAGGTCCACCGGGGCGCTGGCGATCTCGGTGTCGAACTGCGACAGCACCCGGTGCACCGCCTGCGCGCCGTCCGCGGGCATGGCGCCGTCCCGCGAGAAGGACTCCTTGGCCCGCCCGATCGCCTGCACGTAGACCCCCCGGTCGCCCTGGGCGTACTCGGCGGGCATGCGCGCGGCGATCTCGTCCGGTGAGTGCGTTTCGATCCACCGCAGGGTCTTGACGATGGCGTTGGCCAGCTTCCGCGCGGTGTCCCCGTTGTTGGCCAGCCACTCGCCCGAGGAGTACAGCACCGCGGCCGGGTAGGCGGGCACGCCGAAGTCCTCCTGCACGCCCTGCGCGGTGCGCGTGTCGGTGAGGATCTTCACGTTCTCCGCGCCGACCCTGGTCTGCAGCACCGAAACCGCCGGATCGATCATCACCGCGGCGTCCACCCGGCCCTGCTCCATCGCGGCCACCGCGCCGGCGTCCCCGCCGATGCCCTGCACGTTCGCCGCGGTGGGCGCCAGCCCGTGCTTGCCCAGCAGGTACTTGAGGAAGAAGTCGGTCGACGACCCCGGCGCGGTCACGCCGACGTTCGCCCCGGCCAGGTCGTCGATCGAATCGATCGGCTTGCTGGCCTTCGGCGAGACGGCCAGCACGATCGACGGGTACCGGAGCATGGTGACGAACGACTTCACCTCCTTCTTCTTGGCCTGCATCTGGATGGTGTGGTCGTAGTACCCGCTGACCACGTCCACGCTGCCGCCCTGCATGGCCTGCAACGCCTTCGAGCCGCCCTGCAGGTCCTCCAGCTTGACCTTGAGGCCCTCCTCCTCGTAGTAACCGAGCTGCTGCGCGAGCGTGGTCGGCAGGTACACCAGCAGCGGCTGCCCGCCGACCCCGATGGTCAGTTCACCCCCCTCGACGCGCTCCCCCGGTTTCTGCTGGCAAGCGGTCACCGCCAGCGCCGCCGCCAGCAGCAGCGCGCCCACCCTCGCCCGCTTCATCGTTGTCCTCCCAACTCGATGCCGCGGCGGGGCTTCCACCGCAGCAGGTGGCGCTCGACGCGGTCGACTCCCGCATCGACGACGAGCACCACCACCGAAAGCACGACCATGCCGGTGAACACCCCGGTGGTGTCGAAGGTCCCCTCGGCCTGGGAAATCAGGTACCCCACCCCGGCCGACGAACCGAGGTACTCGCCCACCACCGCGCCGACGATGGCGAAGCCGACGCTGATGTGCAGGCTGGAGAAGATCCAGGTGAGCGCGCTCGGCAGCAGCACGTGCCGCACCAGCTGCCCCTCCTTGGCGCCGAGCATGCGCGCGTTGTCGACCAGCACCCGGTCGACCTCGCGCACCCCCTGGTAGGTGTTGAAGAACACGATGAAGAAGACCAACGTGATGCCGAAGGCCACCTTCGACCAGATGCCGAGGCCGAACCACAGCAGGAAGATCGGCGCCAGCACCACGCGCGGCAGCGAGTTCAGCACCTTGATGTACGGGTCGAAGACGCGCGCGACGAACTCCACGCGGGCCAGCAGGAACCCGATCACCAGGCCGAGGAAACCGCCCAGCACCAAGGCGAGCGCGGCTTCGAGCAGGGTGATGCCGAGGTGGTCCCAGATGTAGCCGGTGCGGAACCACTCCCCCGCCCGCGCCGCGACGTCGGACGGCTTGGAGAAGAAGAACTCGTCGACCACGCCGGTGCGCGAGCCGAGTTCCCAGCCCGCCACCAGCAGCACGGCGAGCCCGATCTGCGCGGTGAGCACCGCCGGGCTGCGCCGCCCGGCCCTACGCCTGGGTGCGGTGGACGTCGCGGTCATAGGTCGCCATCACCTCGTCTCGCAGATCGGCCCAGATCGCCCGGTAGATCTCGGTGAACTCGGGTTCGGTGCGGATGTCCAGCAGGTCGCGCGGCCGCGGCAGGTCCACCGGGTAGCGCCCGACCACCCGGCTCGACGGCCCGGCGGAGAGCAGCACCACCTCGTCCGCGAGGGAGATCGCCTCGTCGAGGTCGTGGGTGACGAAGAGCACGGTCTTGCCGCTGCCGGTCCACAGCCCCAGCAGCTCGTTCTCCATCACCTGCCGGGTCTGCACGTCGAGCGCGCCGAACGGCTCGTCCATCAGCAGCAGGTCCGGGTCGCCGATCCAGGTCTGCGCCACCGCGGTCCGCTTGCGCATACCGCCGGAAAGCTGGTGGGGGTAGGAGTTCTCGAACCCGGCGAGGCCGACGCGGCGCACCCAGTCCCCGGCCCGCGCCAGCCGTTCGCGCTTGCCGACGCCCTTCAGCTCCAGCCCGAAGGCCACGTTGTCCAGCACGGTTTTCCACGGCAGCAAGGCATCCTGCTGGAACAGGTAGCCCGCCCGCCGGTTCAGCCCGCGCAACGGCTCGCCGTCGACAAGCACCCGGCCCGCCGACGGTTCGCGCAACCCGGCCACCGCGTTGAGCACGGTGGACTTGCCGCAGCCGGTCGGCCCGACGATGGCCACGAACCGGCCACCGGCCACGCTCAGGTCCACTTCGGACACCGCGGGGTAGGTCCCGGTCGCCGCCGGGTAGGCGATGGTCACCGCCTCCAGTGCCACCGCCGGTCCCCTGCCGTTGTCTGCCACCCCTGTCACCTCCGGCTAGCCGCCAGCAGTTCGCTCCGCATGTCCCATCGCCGCCGACAGGCGTCTCGCCGCGGTGACCACCGCTTCGGTCCACATCGGCCGGTTCGCGTCGGTGAAGCGCTGTTCCGGCACGCCGATGCCGAGCACCGCGGCGAGTTCACCGGTGTGGTCGTGCACGGGCGCACTGATCGAAGCCGTGCCGAGATCGCGCTCGGCCACGCTGTCGGCCCAGCCGCAGGCCTGGATGCCGACCAGCTCGGCGCGCAGGCGTTCGGCGTCGACGATGGTGCCGGGGGTGTACGCGGTGAGCTCGCCGAAGTCGAGCACGCGGTCGCGGACCTCGTCCTCGTAGGCCAGGAACACCTTGCCCGCCGAACCCGCGTGCAGCGGCATGACCTGGCCGATGCTGACCAGCCGCACCACCTCGTGGCGGGTCTCGGCGATGCCGACGAGCACGCGCTGGTCGCCGTAGCGGACGAAGAGCACCGCGGTTTCCCCGGTGGTGTCGCGCAACGCGTCCAGTTCGGGTTGCGCGAGCAGGGTCAGCCGCGACTCGACACGACGGCTGCGCGCCCAGCGCAGCACCCCGAGGCCGACCAGGTACCGGCCGGCGATGACGTCGAGAAAGCCTTCGGCCACCAGGTTCTGCAGCAGGCGGACGGTGGTGCTCACCGGCAGTCCGGTGGCGCGCTGCACCTGGCGCCAGGTCAGCCCGCCGGGATCGGCCGCCACCACGTCGATCACCCGCCGGGACTTGGCCAGCACCAGGATCGGCTGGCTCGGCTGGCGGACTCCGGCCCGAGCGTCCCCGACGACCATGTGGCACCGCTCCCCGAGCTGCCGCACGCCTCCACCACATCGTGGAAGGCGTTTCCGTAATGTGGTTGACCCTAGCTCATTTGTGATCTGGACAACACCATCTTTCCCAGATCACGGGAGAACTTGTCCAGTTTTCTGGTGCGTCACCCGGATTGTCTGCGCCGCGTTGCTGCATTCGGGGCGCGCTCTGCGTGATACGACTCACCGGTGATCCCCCTTTCCGCAGTTCGGCGGAAAACCGGTGGATTAACGCTTGTTCAAGACCGAGTATCGTCACCGGCGGCTGATCAACGGCCGATCCGCCCACCCCCCACCGGGAAATCCGACCGGCGCGCGTCATCGTGCGAGCCGGTCGTTCGCGCGCGTCCACAACACGCCAGGAGGCACGGTGAAGCACGTACTCGACCACCAGCGGAGTTCGGTCTCGTCCGGTTGCGCGGTCAACCGGCACTTCTGGCGCGGCGCCTGGCTCGATGAGGACGAAGTGGACAGACGCATCGGCGCGCTCGGCCCGACCGCGCGCGGGGTACTGGACGGCACGCGGCTCAACCCGCTCGTGGTGATCGCCGCCTGTGGGCGGCTGCGGGCCCTGCTGAACGCCCCGCGCACCGAACTGCGCGGGCGGCTGACCGATCGGCTGCGGGCGCGCGGGGTCAGCGGCGCCAAGATCGACCGGGTGTTCACCGGCCTGCTCACCGCGCTGCCGCGGCTCACGCACACCGGTTTCCGAAGCCGCGCAACCGAAGCGCGGCTGCACACGCACATCGTCGCGGGCAGCGAACCGGCCGTCGGCGCGCTGAGCGCGGTGGAAGGCCTGCTGTCCGGTGACTTCAACGTGGTGAAGACCAGCCGGGACGATTCGCTGTTCACCGCCGAACTGCTCGCCGGGCTGGCCGCGCAGGACGTCACCGGGCAGATCGCCGCACGCGTGGTGGTACTGCGTTTTTCCGCGGTGGAGCGCCGCGACTGGATGGCCCAGATCTGCGATCCGGCCGACACCGTCGCCGTGTGCGGGCCGAAATCCCGCCACGCCGGCGCGGCGACCTGGAACTGATCCACAAAGGACAGTGGGGCACCACCCGCCGGGTGATGCCCCACCGGGAAGCTCAGGGCAGGATGCGCGCGATGTCCTCGGCCGCTTCGGGGCCGAAGGCCTCGGAAATGCGGGCCAGCGCGCTCTTCGCCTCGAAAAGCCATTCCTGCGTGCCGACGGTCTCCAGCACCAGCACCGCGATCAGCGAACCCAGCTGCGCGGATCGCTCCAGCGTGAGACCACCGTTCAACCCGGCCAGGAAACCGGCGCGGAAGCCGTCGCCGACGCCGGTCGGGTCGGCCTTCGTCAGTTCCGGCACGGCGGGGACCTGGAGGTTCGTCCCGTCCGCGCCGACGATTTCGACGCCCTTCTCGCCCAGCGTGGTGATCCGCAGGCCGACGCGGCTGAGCACGTCCGCCTCGGTCCAGCCGGTCTTCTGCAGCAGCAACTCCCACTCGTAGTCGTTGCTGAACAGGTACTTCGCGCCGTCGATGAAGTCGCGCACCTGCGCGCCCTCCATCCGCGCCAGCTGCTGCGACGGGTCCACCGCGAACGCGTACCCGCGCTGGCGGCACTCCTGGGCGTGGCGCAGCATGCCGTCCGGGTCGTCCGGGCTGAGCAGGGTCAGCGACAGCCCGCCGACGCGGTCGGCGATCGGGGCCAGTTCGATGTTGCGGGACTCGGCCATCGCGCCGGCGTAGAACGTGGCGATCTGGCAGAGGTCGTCGTCGGTGGTGCAGACGAAGCGGGCCGTGTGGGCCACTTCGGACACGTGCACGCCGGCGGTGTCCACACCGTGCCGTTCGAGCCAGGAGCGGTAGTCGGCGAAGTCCGCGCCGACCGAGCCGACCAGCACCGGCTGGACGCCGAGCACACCGAGGCCGAAGGCGATGTTCGCGCCGATCCCGCCCCGCCGGACGATCAGGTCGTCGGCGAGGAAGCTCAGGGAAACCCGGTGCAGTTGCTCGGCCACGAGCTGCTCGGCGAACCTCCCCGGGAAGTGCATCAAATGGTCCGTCGCGATGCTGCCGGATACCGCTATCCGCGCCGTGGCTGCCACCGGTTCTCCTTGTTCGGGTCGGTCAGGCGGTCTGGGGGCCCGAAGTTACCGCCCGGTCATGCCCCATCCGGGTGCTTCGGGCACACCCGGCCGACATTACCGCCTGGTACCGGTGTTCGAATCCGCCGAGCGCGCATACGTTCGGCCTGTGCGTACCACTACCGAACCCGAGACCATCGGCGAACTCATCGCCGACTGCGCCGACCTGCCCGAACAGCTGCACGCCTGCGCGAGCGCGCCCGCCGCGCCGAAGGCGGCGGCGAGCTGGACGGTGGACGAGCGCTGCCACGCCCAGGTCGCCGAACTGGACGTTTACGTGTGAGCTGAAACACAGAAAAAAAAGCGGGGCCGGAATGATCCGGCCCCGCTTTTCCACGTTCTGGCGCGGTGGCTCAGTGGAACGAGTCACCACACGCGCAGGACCCGGTGGCCTGCGGGTTGTCGATGGTGAAACCCTGCTTCTCGATGCTGTCGACGAAGTCGATCACGGCCTCGGAGACGTACGGCGCGCTCATCCGGTCCACCGCCACGCGGAGGCCGTCGAAGTCGCGGAAGAGGTCACCGTCGAGGGTGCGCTCGTCGAAGAACAGCTGGTAGCGCAGGCCGGCGCAGCCACCGGGCTGGACGGCGATGCGCAGGTGCATGTCGTCGCGGCCCTCCTGCTCGAGCAGGGCTTTGGCCTTGGCGGCCGCGGCGTCGGTCAGGGTCACGCCGTGGGTGGCCTCGGCGGCCTCCGTCTGGCCACCGGTCTGCTCAGCGGTCGTCATGACTCTCCCTCGTGGGTCCAACGGTGGGCAGGAATACCCCGTTACCGAGGTCAACAAGCTCGCTGCCCGTTCTGTTCCACGCCCTTGGCGCATCTCCATGGTGACACATCTCCTGACCGGCTGAACGGCGGCGGCCAGGCCTGCAATACCCTGGCGAGGTGAGGTTCCTGCGCCGTAACAGCACTACAGCCACCGATACGCCCGATGAGGACGCACCGGAGGTCGCCGACGCCGTCGACTCGGCCAAGGGGTTCACCCCGAGCAAGGGCCGAGCCACGCCCAAGCGGCGGGAGGCCGAGGCCAAGCGCCGGGGGCCGGTGGCGCCGCCGCCGAAGACCATGCGCGAGGCGATGAAGCGGAACAAGGAACTCCGCAAGCAGAACCCGGTCAGCAAGGAGGACCGGCGCGCCGCCGCCAAGGAGCGCCGCGACCGGATGAACGCCGGGGACGACAAGTACCTGCTCCCGCGCGACCGCGGGCCGGTCAAGGCGTACGTGCGCGACCTGGTCGACGCCAAGCGGAACCTGCTCGGCCTGTTCATGCCGCTGGCGCTGCTGGTCTTCGTGGCGCTGCTGGTGCCGAACGTGGACATCCAGCGGTACGCCACCCTGCTGTGCACGGTGATGCTGCTGGGCATGGTGGTCGAGGGCTACTTCAACGGCCGCCGCGTGGCGAAGGCGGTGCGGGAGAAGTTCCCGAAGGAGGAGATCAAGGGCCGCTCGGTCGGCTGGTACGCGTTCATCCGCGCCAGCCAGATCCGCAAGCTGCGCGTGCCCAAGCCCCGCGTCCGCCCCGGCGACGCGGTCTGATCCTCGCCCCGGCGCTGGGAAACCGGCTAGACTGGCGATGCCTGAAAGATCTTCGCACTGCTCGTCATATGGGGGCAGTGAGAAGAGCCACCGCTTCCGCGAGGAGGCGGCACACCCGCGGGGCTTCGCGCCTCGCGGGCCAGTGGTTCGCCTGGCCGCCTGACCGCGGCCACCCGAGGCCGGGCCGCTGCGCGCCGATTTTCACCGGTCGGCCTGGCCAGGCATCCACTGCCAGCCTCACCGGCCGGTGAGCACGCCTCGGGACTCGTCCGGCGGCAAGGGTTGGTCGTGCCAGCGGCTTCGTGGCTCGTTGACGTACTGAAGCTCACCCCGATCGCGGCGTTCGCCGTGTTGTTGCTCCCGCACCTGACCGGCCTGGTGTTCTACGGGCTGTTCCTGTGGCGTGCGGTGCCCGGGTGGGAGTTCTCCTACGAAGCGTTCGGGGTGAAGCTGCGCTGCGGTCCCCTCGATACCCCGGACGAGGAGCCTGGAGCGGCTCCAGGTCGTTAGCTAGGCGAACGAGTACCGGCTAGGCTCGGCACCATGGAGTTTCGTCGCCTCGGCCGCAGTGGCCTGAACATCAGTGAGATCTCGTACGGCAACTGGCTCACCCACGGCTCGCAGGTGGAAGAGGACCAGGCGCAGGCCTGCATCAAGGCCGCGCTCGACGCCGGCATCACCACCTTCGACACCGCCGACGTCTACGCCAACACCGCCGCCGAGTCCGTGCTCGGCCGCGGCCTGGCCGGGCAGCGCCGCGAGAGCCTGGAGATCTTCACCAAGGTCTTCTGGCCGACCGGCCCCAAGGGCCCCAACGACAAGGGCCTCGGCCGCAAGCACATCATCGAGTCGGCCAACGCCTCGCTGAAGCGCCTCGGCACCGACTACGTCGACCTCTACCAGGCCCACCGGTTCGACCGCACGGTGCCGCTGGAGGAGACCTTCCTCGCCTTCGCCGACCTGGTCCGCCAGGGCAAGGTGCTCTACGTCGGCGTCTCCGAGTGGAGCGCCGAGGAGATCACCCGCGGTGCCGCGATCGCGCGTGAGCTGAAGGTGCCGTTCATCTCGAACCAGCCGCAGTACAACGCGCTGTGGCGGGTGATCGAGGCGCAGGTCGTCCCGGCCTCCGAGCGCGAAGGGCTCAGCCAGATCGTCTGGTCGCCGATCGCGCAGGGCGTGCTGACCGGCAAGTACAAGCCGGGCCAGCCGCTGCCCGAGGGCTCGCGCGCCACCGACGAGAAGGGTGGCGCGAACTTCGTCCAGCGCTACCTGAACGACGACGTGCTGACCCGCGTGCAGAAGCTGGAGCCGCTGGCCGCCGAGGCCGGGCTGTCGCTGGCGCAGCTGGCGGTGGCCTGGGTGCTGCAGAACCCGAACGTGGCCTCGGCCATCATCGGCGCCTCGCGCCCGGAGCAGGTGCACGAGAACGTCAAGGCGGCGGGCGTGAAGCTCGACGCGGACCTGCTCACCAAGATCGACGACATCCTCGACGGTGTCATCGAGCGCGACCCGTCGCTGACGAAGTCGCCGTGACCCACGCTGTGAATGTGGCTTTCACTGCACTTTTCGCTGTGAAAGCCACATTCACGGCAGGCCGGTCTCGCGGAGCAGGTGCTCCACCACGCGCAGGTCGTGCGGGTAGGTCACCTTCAGGTTCCGCTCCTCCCCCGGCACCCAGTGCACCGGCAGCGACGAGAAGCGCTCCATGCAGGAGGCGGTGTCGGTGCCGATGAAGCCTTCGCGGTCGGCCTGCTCGTAGGCGGCCAGCAGCGGTCCGGCCAGGAACCCTTGCGGCGTCTGGACTCGCACCGCGCCGTCGAGGGCGCCGCCGTAGCCGGTGCCGTCCTCGGTGGCGATCACCACGTCGTCGGCGGCCAGGCCCGGGACGGCGCCGCCGAACTCGCGTGCGGCCTTCAGCACCGCGGTGATCAGGCCATCCGAAGCCAGCGGGCGCGCGCCGTCGTGGATCAGCACGGTGTCCACCTCACCGGCGTCGATGCGGGTCGCGAGGTGCCGCAGGGCGCACAGTTCGGAGCCCTGCCTACTGGCGCCGCCGTGCACCAGATCCACGTCGAGGTCGCCGACGACCTCGCGGGCGAACTCCTCGTCCTCCGGGCGGATCACCAGCACCAGCACGCCGAACTCCGGGAGCCGCGCGAAGGCGTCGAGGGACCAGCGGACCAGCCGCCGCCCGGCCAGCGGCAGGTACACCTTGTTCAACTCGGCCCCGACACGACTGCCGGAGCCGCTCGCCAGCACCACACCCGCCGCGGTCGTCACGGCGGAAAGCATAAGAGGGCGCGCCGTCCGGGGCCTCCAAGGGCGGTAGCGTGATCTCGTGGACGCCGCCGACTTCCCCGAACTTCCCCTGCCGGACGAGATCGCCCGCGCGGAAGCCCAACGCCTCACCGGAACCCTGATCACCCCGAACGGCTCGCTGGGCAGGCTCGAAGAGCTCGGCGCCTGGGTGGCCGCCTGCCAGGGTCAGTCCCCGCCGCGGCCGTTCGCGCGGCCGCGCGTGGTGGTCTTCGCCGGTGACCACGGCATCGCCGCGAAGGGGGTTTCGGCCCATGCCGCCGAGGTGACCGGACAGCTCGTCGGGGCCACGCTCACCGGCGGCGCCCCGCTGAACGTGCTGGCGCTGGCCGCCGGCGCGACCGTGCGCGTGGTGGACCTGGCGGTCGACCGCGAGGGGTCCGCGACGCCGGAGGCCGCCGAGCTGAAGGTGCGCCGCGGCTCGGGGTCGATCGACCACGAGGACTCGCTGACCGACGAAGAGGTGCGCGCCGCGCTCCAGGCCGGGCGCACGGTCGCCGACGCCGAGGTGGACAGCGGTGCCGACCTGCTCGTCGCCGGGGAGATCGGGGTCGCCAGCAGCACGCCGGCCTCGGTGCTGGTGGCCGCGCTGACCGGCGCCGAACCGGTCGCCGTGGTGGGCCGCGGCTCCGGCATCGACGACAACGCGTGGATGCGCAAGGCGGTCGCCATCCGCGACGGGCTGCGGCGGGCGCGGGCCGTGCTGGCCGACCCCGTCGCGTTGCTGCGCACCACCGCGGGCGCGGACATCGCCGCGATCACCGGCTTCCTCGCCCAGGCCGCGGTGCGCCGGACGCCGGTCCTGCTGGACGGGCTGGTGGTCGGTGCCGCGGCACTGGTCGCGGAGGAACTGGCGCCGGGCGCGCGGAACTGGTGGGTGGCCGCGCACCGGTCGAGCGAGCCGGCGCACGCGATGGTGCTGGAACACCTGGACCTGGCGCCGATCCTGGACCTGGACCTGCGCATCGGCGGCGGCAGCGGGGCGGCCACCGCCCTGCCGCTGCTCACCATGGCGGCGCGGGTGCTGGCCGAGACGAGCACCTACGAACAATCCGGCGTCACCCCGCCTCAGTGACCCCGACGTCACGAATGTGGCTTTCGAGACGCCTGGCGTCTCGAAAGCCACATTCGTGACAGGAACTACTTGAGCTTCTGCATCCAGCCGTGCGGGTCGGGGCGGGTGCCCTCCTGGATGCCGGTCAGCTGCTCCCGGAGCTTCATCGTCAGCTCACCCGGCTCCCCGTCACCGACGACGAACTCGCCGCCGTCGTACTTGACCCGGCCGACCGGCGTGATCACCGCGGCGGTCCCGCAGGCGAACACCTCGGTCAGCTCCCCGGAACCGGCCGCCCGCTCCCACTCCTCGGTGGAGATGCGGCGCTCCTCGACCGGCAGCCCGTTGTCGGCGGCCAGCTGCAGCAGCGAAGCGCGCGTCACGCCTGGCAGCAGCGCGCCGGACAGCTCCGGCGTCACCACGCGGGCGTCCGCCCCGGAGCCGAAGACGAAGAACAGGTTCATCCCGCCCATCTCCTCGACCCACCGGTGCTCGACCGCGTCCAGCCAGACCACCTGGTCGCAACCCTGCTCCACGGCCTGCGCCTGCGCCACGAAGGAGGCCGCGTAGTTGCCGGCGCACTTGGCGAACCCGGTCCCGCCGGGCGCCGCGCGCACGTACTCGGTGGACAGCCACACGCTCACCGGCTTCACGCCACCGGCGAAGTAGGACCCGGCGGGCGAAGCGATCACGCTGTACAGGTACTCGGTCGCCGGCGCGTTCACGCCGAGGCCGACCGAGGTGGAGATCATGAACGGGCGCAGGTACAGCGACTCGCCCGCCTTCGTCGGCACCCAGCGCTCGTCCACCGCGATCAGCTCGCGCAGGGATTCGAGGAACAGCTCGTCCGGCAGTTCTGGCATCGCCATCCGCACCGCGGACCGGCGGAACCGGGCGGCATTGGCGTCCGGTCGGAACGATGCGATCGATCCGTCGGGCTGCCGGTAGGCCTTGAGCCCTTCGAAGATCGCCTGCGCGTAGTGCAGCACCGACGTCGCCGGGTCGAGGCTGAGCGGCCGGTACGGCCCAACCTCCCCGTCCTGCCAGCCGCCCGGCGCGGTGTGGCGCAGGGTGACCATGTGGTCGGTGAAATGCGTCCCGAAGCCCGGCTTGGCCAATACCTCGGCGACCCGCTGGGGACTGGCCGCATCCGGGTTCGGGGTATGGGTGAAGGGCATCGTGGTCGTCATGCGAAGACGATAACTCTTAGTTGGACGTCAGAGTATTCCGCGGCTGGTTGAGTACCCCGCTAGGCTGGAACCGTGACCTACCAACCCGCGCAGCCCGCCCAGGGCAACAGCGTGTCCGCCGGTGGCGCGTCGGACGTGAAGACCTTCTTCGCCGCCGCACTGCTCCCCTTCTCCGCCGGGCTGCTGGTGCTCGTCGGCGCGCTGCTGATCGGCGTGTTCGGCGGCATCCTCGGCGTGGTCGCCGCGATCTTCGGGGCCGTCTGGTGGCGCAGCCTCAACGGCAAGAAGTTCTTCCCGCGCGACATCGGCAAGGGCTCGATGATCGGGCTCTCCGTGACCACCGCGGTGCTGCTGCTGCTCGTCGTGCTGATGGTCTGAGCGACCGGGCTACAGCTCCGGCCGTGGCCACGCCGGGTTCGGCCGGAACGCGGTCCAGGTCCCGTCGAACGGGTAGCTGCCCGCTTCGACCAGCCGGATCACCCGTTCGCCCTCGGCGCGCAGGCGGTCGAGCTGCTCGGTGGTGAGCCGACCGGCCGCCACCGCGGCCGCCGCCTCGTCCTCGTCCTTCCACTCCCAGCTGCGGTCGGGCGCCACCGCCAGGTCGAGCACCCCGTCGATCCGGTCGACGCCGTCGTCCGTGCGCCCCAGCGGGATCTCCAGGTTCACGTACCAGCCGGTGAAGCGCAGGTCCTCGTCGAAGAACCACCACACCGCGGACCATTCGCCGTCCACCACGCGCCGCACGTTCGAGGTGCCCCGCCAGGTGCTCTCGAAGCGCTCGCGCGGGAGCCGGAACCGGTCGGCCAGCGGCACGTCCCGCATCAGCCTGCCGTCACGCAGCCGGGTGCCGAGAATGGTGGTGCCCGCGGGGAGCCAGCCGACCAGTTCGACCCCGTCATCGGCGAGCACGCGCAGCGGGTGCACCTGCCCCTCGCTGCCGTCCGGCCGGTGGAACCGGTACCGCACGGTCGATCCCGGCGCGAAACCCATCATGGCCACACCGTACCCAGCATGATCAGCAGCACCCCGGAGCTGATCACCACCACCGCCCCGCGCGGGGTGGAGACCGACCGGCCGAGCACCACCGCGGCGAACAGCTCGACCAGCGCCAGCACGGCGGCGATCCGCAGCGCCTGGAACGGGTCGAGCACGGTCGCCAGCACCGCGGCGACCAGGCCGCCGCCGAGCACCGGCCAGCGTCCCGCCTCCTCCTGCGCCGACGAGAGCGCGGTCAGCCCGGCGGACACCGTGGCCAGCGCGGCCACCGCGGCGAGCATGGTGGCCAGCGCGGGGGCGTCGGCCGCGGCGAGCAGGTCGCGCAACGAGGTCGGCGAGAGGCCCAGCCGGAACGGGCCGAGCTGGTACAACGCGGCGGCCGCGAGCGCCAGCAGCGCGGCGACCGGCGCGACGGGCCACCAGCGGGACCAGCGCTCGCCGGACCACCAGCGTGACCGGCCCTCGCCGGGCCACCAGCGTGACCGGCCCTCGCCGGTGTCCTCGCCGGGCCGGACCAGCAGCGGCACCACCACGACCGCGGCCAGCAGCACGCCCGCCGGTCCGGGGTGCGGACCGGACTGGGCCTGCTCGACCGGCGCGATGGCCAGGCACAACGCGATCAGCGCGAGCCCGGCGACCAGCAGCAGGCCGGTGATCCAGCGGGCGGTGAACGCCGACGGCCGCAACCCGAGCGCCTGGGCGAGCACCAGCACCGCGACCACCACGCCGGCGACCCACGACGGCGCACCGGGCACCACGTAGGCGGCGAAGGCCGAGCCGAACAACGGCAGCAGGCCGATCCGGCCGGCCGCGCGGGTTCCGGCGGCCAGGCGCCCACCGGCCGGGGGCAGTCCGGCCGCGAGCCAGGCGAGCGCACCGGCGAGCCCGATCCCGGCGAGCAGCCACCAGCCCGCCGCCGCGGCGCCCGCGGCGAGCACGACCAGGGAACCGGCCCCGACGAGCACCTCGGCCACCTACCTCTCGCACCGACCCGAGTTGTCATTAGCATGGCTCACGATCAGTCCGGGCCACCCGCCCGGTACCGCCGACGCGAACGCATGAGGACAAAGATGACCGTGCCGAAGCTTGCCTTGTCCGAGAACACCGAGGCCGCGCTGGGCAAGACCCGCGCCGAGGTGATCGTCGTCGGGACCGTGCAGGGCGAGGACGGGCTCACGCTCGCTCCCGGCGCCGAGGCCGCCGACGCCGCCTTCGACGGCAAGCTGGCCGAGGTGCTGACCACGCTGGGTGCCGCGGGCAAGGCCGAAGAGGTCGTCAAGGTGCCGACGCTGGGCCGCACCGGCGCCGCGGTGCTGCTGGCGGTCGGCCTCGGCAAGGCCGGTGCCGACGGCATCACCGCCGAGCAGGTCCGCCGGGCCTCCGGGGCGGCGGCGCGCGCGCTGGCCGGCACCGGGCGCGCGTTCACCACACTGTCCGCTGTGGACCTCCAGGCCGCGGTCGAGGGCACCGTGCTCGGCGCCTACACCTTCACCGAGTACAAGTCCGAGCCCGGTGACGCGCCGCTGTCCACTGTGGACGTCGCGAGCCCGGCCGATGGCAACGCCCGTGAGCACCGCGCCACGCTGAAGGCGGCCACCGCGATCGCCGAGGCGGTGATCGTCGCCCGCGACCTGATCAACACCCCGCCGAACGACCTGTTCCCGGCCTCCTTCGCCGACCGCGCCAAGAAGCTGGCCGACGCGAACAAGCTGGACATCGAGGTGCTCGACGAGAAGGCGCTCAAGCGCAAGGGCTTCGGCGGCATCCTCGGCGTCGGCGGCGGTTCCTCGCGCCAGCCGCGCCTGCTGCGCATCGCCTACACCCCGGCCAAGGCGAAGAAGAAGATCGCGCTGGTGGGCAAGGGCATCACCTTCGACTCGGGCGGCATCTCGATCAAGCCCGCGGCGAACATGGACCACATGACCTCGGACATGTCCGGCGCGGCAGGTGTGCTCGCGTCGGTGGTGCTGGCGGCGAAGCTGAAGTACCCGCTCGAGGTGGTCGCGCACATCCCGCTGGCGGAGAACCTGCCGTCCGGCACCTCCTACCGCCCCGGCGACGTGCTGACCATGTACGGCGGCAAGACCGTCGAGGTGCTCAACACCGACGCCGAAGGCCGCCTGGTGCTGGCCGACGCGATCGTGCGTGCCGGCGAGGAGAACCCGGACTACCTGATCGAGACCTCCACGCTGACCGGCGCGCAGGTGGTGGCGCTGGGCAACCGGACCGCCGGGATCATGGGCTCGGACGAGTTCCGCGACCGCGTCGCCGAGATCGCCAGGGCCACCGGTGAGGGCGGCTGGGCCATGCCGCTGCCCGAGGAGCTGCGCGGCGACCTCGACTCGCGGCTGGCCGACCTGGCCAACGTCACCGGCCACCGCTGGGGCGGCATGCTGGCGGCCGGGATCTTCCTGCGCGAGTTCGTCGCCGAGGACCTGCCCTGGGCGCACATCGACATCGCGGGCCCGTCGTTCAACACCGGTGGCCCGTGGGGTTACACCGGCAAGGGCGGCACCGGCGTGCCGGTGCGCACCATCGCCGCGGTGCTGGCGGACATCGCCGACCGGGGCTGATCCCGCGTTGCACGAGCAGCTCGAACCGGCCGTGAGCGAGGTGCTCACGGCCGGTGAGCCGCAGGTCGACCGCGCCGTCGGGGACACCGCGCTGCTGCTGGCCGGCAGCGGGTTCCCCGGTGAGGCCGACCGGCTGGTGCGCACCTGGCGGTCGGTCACCGAGCGCCCGGCGACCGCGCTGGTGCCGACCCCCGTGCACGCCCGCGCGTGGGCGATGCTGTTCGACGCCCGCGGCGAACGGCCGTCCTGGGCGGACACGCTGCTCCCCCTCGATCTCGACGCCGAAGAGGCCGCGCACCGCGCGTACCTCGGCCGCCCGGACCCGGCGCTGCCGACCGGGCTGCTCGGCGACCTCGGCGACTCCCTGCCCGGCCGCGTCGTCTCCGGCCTGGCCGAGCACCTGGGCAAGGGCGAGGAAGACCCGGCCAGGACCGCGCTCCTGCGCGCCGAAAACCACGCGCGCGACGGCGACCACGAAGCCGCGCGCACGGCACTGGCGGAGTGGGCAGCCCTGCGGCGGCCGTCGATGCCCGCCGCGCTCGCCTGCCGCCACCTCGCGCCGTTGCTGCTGGCCGGTGCCGACCCGCTCGGCCTCGGCGAGGAGCACGCCACCGCGCTGGCCGCCGAACTGATCGCCGCCCTGCGCACCCGGTACGCGGCGGCCACCGCTTCGCTGGACTGGCCCGCGCTGATCGAGCGCATCCTGGAACTGCGCGAGGCGAGCGGCCGCGCTCCGGCGTCCACAAGGGACATCGCCGCCGCGGAAACCCGGCTCGGCCGGGAACTCCCGGCCGACTACCGGGATTTCCTGCGCACCACCGACGGACTGCCCGCCGACGTCGCCTTCCCACGCCTGCTGGGCGCGGCCGAGCTGAGCGCGCACGGCGACGTGGTGCCGGTCAGCGAGCGGGGCGAGAGCATGATCCTTCTCTCACCCGTGCGGGCGGGCTGGGTGGTCGTGCAGACCGACCCGCTGCTCGGCACCAGCACCTACCGCACCTTCCGCGAGCTGCTGGAAGAGCACCTGCGGCTGCTCGAGTCCTAGGACCCGGGCCTGCGCTTCTGCCGCTCGGTGTACTCGCGCATGCGCTTGGGGTAGCCGACCTTCGACACCTCGTAGACCGGGATCGAGCGCTTCTTGCCGAACTGCTGCGCGGCGTCCAGGCTGCCGATGCGGCGCCGGGTCCACTCGCCGTCGTGCGCGATCAGCACCACGGTGGTCTCGGTGACCGTGGTCCGCGGCTCCACATAGGCCTCGACGCCGTTCCGCGCGGCCGCCCACTCGTCCAGGTGACGGGTGTCGTCCGGAGTGGATTTCCGCAGCGTGCCGGGCTTGCCACCGCCTTTCGAGCCGCCCTTGCCCCGCCTGCGCAGCGAGTCGAACAGACCCACACCGACCACCCTCTCTCGAAGCCGCTGACACGCCCATTATCGCCCTGTTCCAGCGGGTGTGTCGGCACACACCCGGCTAGGTCGCAAGCGTGCCGGACGAGGTGACAAGATGAGGTGTGTTCCGCGCGCGCGAAGTATTCGCGCGCGGGCGGACGAGCATCATCGCCGAGCTCTTGCTAGGAGTATTCAACGTGACCGACACCTCCGCTGACCTGGTGATCCTCGGTGGCGGATCGGGCGGGTACGCCGCGGCCTTCCGCGCGGCCGAGCTCGGCCTTTCCGTCATCCTGATCGAGAAGGACAAGCTGGGTGGGACCTGCCTGCACCGCGGGTGCATCCCGACCAAGGCCCTGCTGCACGCGGCGGAGGTCGCCGACTCGGCCCGCGAGAGCGAGCAGTTCGGCGTGAAGGCCACCCTGGAGGGCGTCGACATCGCCGGGGTGAACAAGTACAAGGATTCGATCATCTCCCGGCTGTACAAGGGCCTGCAGGGCCTGGCCAAGGCCCACAAGGTCACCCTGGTCGAGGGCAGCGGCACCTTCGTCGGCGGCACCAGCGTCGAGGTGGACGGCACCCGGTACACCGGCAAGAACGTCATCCTGGCCACCGGCTCGTACTCCAAGACGCTGCCCGGCCTGGAGCTGGGCGGGCGGATCATCGCCAGCGAGCAGGCGCTGTCGCTGGACTACATCCCGGAGAAGGCCGTGGTGCTCGGCGGCGGGGTGATCGGGGTGGAGTTCGCCAGCGTGTGGGCCTCCTTCGGCACCGAGGTGACCATCGTCGAGGCGCTGCCCCGGCTGGTCCCGAACGAGGACGAGTTCGCCTCCAAGCAGCTCGAGCGCGCCTTCCGCCGTCGCAAGATCGCCTTCAAGACCGGGGTCAAGTTCACCGGTGCCAAGCAGGACGACAACGGCGTGAGCGTGTCGCTGGAGTCGGGCGAGACGATCGACGCCGACCTGCTGCTGGTCGCGGTCGGCCGCGGGCCCAACTCGGCCGGGCACGGCTACGAGGAGGCCGGGGTCTCGATGGAGCGCGGCTTCGTGCTCACCGACGACCGCCTGCGCACGAACCTGCCGAACGTCTACGCGGTCGGCGACATCGTGCCGGGCCTGCAGCTCGCGCACCGCGGGTTCCAGCAGGGCATCTTCGTCGCCGAGGAGATCGCCGGGCTGGACCCCCGCCCGGTGGACGAGGCGGGCATCCCGCGGGTGACCTACTCGCACCCCGAGGTGGCCTCGGTCGGCCTCACCGAGGCGCAGGCCAAGGACCGCTACGGTGCCGACGTGGTCACCTTCACCTACGACCTCGGCGGCAACGGCAAGAGCCAGATCCTCAAGACCTCCGGCGCGGTGAAGCTGATCAAGGCGCCGGACGGCCCGGTGGTCGGCCTGCACCTGGTCGGCGACCGCGTCGGCGAGCTGATCGGCGAAGCCCAGCTGATCTACAACTGGGAGGCCTTCCCGGAGGACATCGCCCCGCTCATCCACGCCCACCCCACCCAGTCCGAAGCACTCGGCGAAGCGCACCTGGCCCTGGCAGGCAAGCCACTGCACGTGCACAGCTGACGACCGCGTACCGAACCCAAGACCGCACCAGAACCATTTCATCAAGGGAGTCAGCAGAAAATGGCCTACTCCGTCACATTGCCGGAGCTCGGGGAGAGCGTCACGGAGGGCACCGTCACCCGGTGGCTCAAGCAGGAGGGTGACCGGGTCGAGGTCGACGAGCCGTTGCTCGAGATCTCCACCGACAAGGTGGACACCGAGGTGCCCTCCCCGGTGGCGGGCACCGTGCAGCGCATCGTGGCCGCCGAGGACGAGACCGTCGAGGTCGGCGGCGAACTCGCGGTGATCGACGACGGCTCCGGCGGCGGCGAGTCCGCGCCGGCCGAGCAGTCCGCGCCCGCCCAGTCCGCGCCCGCCCAGGAGCAGGCGCCCGCCCAGGAGTCGCAGCCCGAGCCGGAGCCCGAGCCGCAGCGTGAAGCGGCCCCGGCCGCGCAGCCCGCTCCGTCCGGGTCCGCGCAGGGCACCCCGGTGACCCTGCCCGAGCTGGGCGAGAGCGTCACCGAAGGCACCGTCACCCGCTGGCTCAAGCAGGTCGGCGACACCGTCGAGGTGGACGAGCCGCTGCTCGAGATCTCCACCGACAAGGTGGACACCGAGGTGCCGTCGCCGGTGGCGGGCACCGTGCTGGAGATCAGCGTCGGTGAGGACGAGACCGTCGAGGTCGGCGGCCAGCTGGCCGTGGTCGGCGACGCGGGTGCCGCGCCGCAGCAGCAGTCGGCCCCGCAGGCCGAGGCCGCGCCCCAGCCGAAGGAAGAGCCGAAGCCGGAGCCCAAGACCGAACCGGTCCCGCAGCAGGCGGCCCCGCAGGACGCCCCCCGGCAGCAGGCCCCGCAGCAGTCGGCGCCTCAGCAGCAGGCGCCCCAGCAGTCGGCGCCCCGGCAGGAAGCCCCGAAGCAGGCGGCCCCGAGCAAGCCCGCGGCCGACACCAACGGCGCTTCCTCGCCGTACGTCACGCCGCTGGTGCGCAAGCTGGCTTCGGAGAACGGCATCGACCTCGCGTCGCTGACCGGCAGCGGTGTCGGTGGCCGCATCCGCAAGCAGGACGTGCTGGCCGCGGTCGAGGAGAAGCAGAAGCAGCAGGCCGCCCCGGCGCCCGCCGCCGCTGCCCCGTCGGCCCCGGCCCAGCAGGCTCCGGCCGCCGCCCCGGCCCCGGCCGCCGGCGGTCAGGACAAGTCGGCCCTGCGCGGCACCGTGCAGAAGGCCAACCGGATCCGGCAGATCACCGCCACCAAGACCAAGGAATCGCTGCAGGTCTCCGCGCAGCTGACCCAGGTCCACGAGGTGGACGTGACCAAGATCGCCCGGCTGCGCCAGCGGGCGAAGGCGGCGTTCAAGGACCGCGAGGGCATCAACCTCACCTTCCTGCCGTTCTTCGCCAAGGCCACGGTCGAGGCGCTCAAGCAGCACCCGAACGTGAACGCGTCGTACAACGAGGAGACCAAGGAGATCACCTACCACGGTGCGGTCCACCTCGGCATCGCCGTGGACACCGAGAAGGGCCTGCTGTCGGTGGTCATCCACGACGCCGGTGAGCTGAACCTGGCCGGGCTCGCGCACAAGATCGCCGACCTGGCGGCCCGCGCGCGGACCAACAAGATCAAGCCGGACGAGCTGACCGGTGGCACCTTCACGGTGACCAACATCGGCAGCAACGGCGCGCTGTTCGACACGCCGATCATCGTGCAGCCGCAGTCGGGCATGCTCGGCACCGGCGCGGTGGTGAAGCGGCCGGTGGTGATCACCGACGCCGACGGCAACGACACCATCGCCGTGCGGTCGATGGCGTTCCTGCCGCTGACCTACGACCACCGCCTGATCGACGGCGCGGACGCGGGCCGGTTCGTCACCACGATCAAGCAGCGCCTCGAAGAGGGCAACTTCGAGGACGAGCTGGGTCTGTAGAAGCAGTAGTTCGGAGAACGGGGTCCCACCACGCGGTGGGGCCCCGTTCTGCTGTTGACAGGTCTTGGTTCTCCAATATTCTAGAATTACGGAATTCTAGAGGGAGGATCTCATGCTGAACCGGCGGAAGTTGCTCGCGTCGGCCGCCGTCGCCGGCTCCGTGGCGTTGCTGCCGCCACCGCGGGCGCGCGCAGCCACCCCGGCAGGCGAAGCGCTGGACTGGATCGCCGCGCACCGCGGTGACGTCGGGGCCGCGGTGGACGACGGCACCGGACGCCGCATCCGGCACCGCGCCGACGTGCCGATGGTGCTGGCGTCGACGGTGAAGGTGGTGCACGCCGCGGCGTACGGGCGGGCGGTGGCCGAGGGCAGGCTCGATCCGGCCGAGCGGATCCGGGTCGGTGACTGGGACATCCGGCACCCGTGGGTGTCCGACGGCGGCGCGCACCGGCAGTCGCTGCTCGCGCTCGGCGTCCCGTGCGACGAGTTCGGCATCGCGCACGATCCCGAGCAGCGGGTGGCGTTGGACGACCTGGTCCGCTCGATGATCCTGTACAGCGACAACGCCGCTCCGGACTACCTGCGCCACCGCCTCGGCGACGGCGCACTGCACCGGGCGGGCGCGGCGGGCGGCTGGTGGCGGCCGGACGTCCGGTCGTTCCAGGGAGAAACGCTCCAGCTGATCCTGCCGGAGCTCGCGGGCCGCACTCCGGCGCAACGGCGGGCGGTCGGTGACCGGCTCGCCGCGAAGTTCATCCACAGCGAGGCGTTCCGGACCGAGGTGGCGTACCGAATCCCGTCCATGCCCGCGACGAGCGACGCGCAGTGGCCGTGGACGCAGGGCACCGGACGCGGTACCGCTGCGCAGGTGGCCGGCATGCACCGCGCCCTCGCCCACACGGGTGGCATCGCGCGTGATCACCTGGAAGTGGCGTTCGCGAGCAGGGTGCCCGAGGGCGCGGTGGCGGTCGGCTTCAAGGGCGGCAGCCTGCCGAAGACGCTGAACCTGGGCATGAGCGTCCGCTGGCGCGACGGCCGGGTCGGCTCGCTGGCGTTGCTGCTGACCGGGGTCGGTGACGAACTGCTGGCCGCGCCCGGTGGGTTCCTGGAAGCCGGGCTGGCCGCGGTGAGCACGCCGTCCGGGTTCGACGGGCTGGCGCGGGCGCTGGGGGCCTGACCGGCATGCTGGTGCGATGAGCGCCGAGCTGAGCGAGCGGGTGGCCGAGTTGGAACGCCGGGTGGCCGCACTGGAGGGTCGTGCGGAGCCGGAACCCCCGCCGGAGGACGACGGCGGGGTGATCACCTACGCCGGTGAGCTGACCCGGCCGGGGGAGTTGCGGTGGCAGGTGGCGCTGCCGTCTTCGCGGGTGCTGGCGCTGGCGGACCAGCCGCGCATCGAAGTGCTCTCGGCGCTCGCGCACCCCGCCCGCGCGGCGATCGTCCGGCACCTCGCGGAGCACGGCGCCCAACCGGGCGCGACCCTGCAGGAAGCCGCCGAACTGGGCTCGGCGGGGCAGTTCTACCACCACCTCAAGGCGTTGACCGGAGCGGGAATCGTCGAGCAGGACAAGCGCGGCAGCTACCGCCTGCGCGCCACCGCCGCGATCCCCGCCCTGGTCCTCCTCGCCGCGGCGGCGGACATCGCGGGCCAGCTGCGGTAGCCGCGTGCCCCGCACGGCGATTGCTATGAGTGGGGCATTACTAGCGTTGAATGCAAGTAATGCCCCACTCATAGCAATCAGCGCGGCGCGCTAGGCCAGCCGGTTCCATTCGGTGGTGGCAGGATCGTGTCATGCGAGTTCTCATCGCGGGTTCCAGCGGCCTGCTCGGCAACGCACTGACCGCCCGGCTGCGTGCCGACGGCCACGAGGTCGTCCGCCTCGTGCGCCGCGAGACGCGCAAGGGGGACGAGTACAGCTGGGACCCGCCCGCCGGGCGGGTCGGTGACGGCGCCTTCGAGGGCACCGACGCCGTGGTCAACCTGTGCGGCGCTCCCCTGCTGCCCGCCCGCTGGAGCGCCGCGCGCAAGCAGGTCATCCTCGACAGCCGCGTCGAGCCGACCGAGGTGCTGGCCGAGGCCGTCGCCGAGCACCGGATTCCGGTGCTGCTCAACGCTTCCGCCGTCGGCTACTACGGCGACGCCGGGGCCGCGCTGCTGGAGGAGTCCGCGCCCAACGGCGAGGGTTTCCTCGCCGACCTCTGCGCCGCCTGGGAAAACGCCACCGAAGCCGCGGGCGACGCGCGTGTGGTCCGGTTGCGCACCGGCCTCGTGCTCTCCGGCGAAGGCGGTCTGCTCGGCCCGCTCAAGCCCCTGTTCTCCATGGCACTGGGCGGAAAACTCGGCGACGGCTCGCAGTACATGCCGTGGATCTCCGAGGCGGACCACGTTTCCGCCGTGTTGTTCGCGCTGACCAACGAGAACCTGTCCGGCGCGGTGAACGTCTGCGGACCGCTGCCGGTGACCAACACCGAGTTCACCCGCGAATTCGGCCGCGTCCTCAACCGCCCCGCGCCATGGTGGGTCCCGGCCCCGGCGATGAAGCTGGCGATCGGCCAGGCCGCCGAGGAAATGGCGTTGGCGAGCCAGCGGGCCGTACCGCGGGCACTGGAGGACGCCGGGTTCGAGTTCCAGCACAAGACCGTCGGCGAAGCGCTCGCCGCCGCCGTGTCCTGATGCCCGCCGGACTCAGGCGCGCGCTCCGCGTCAGATGGGGCCTGTTCGGTGGCGTGCTGCTGCTCGCCTTCACCGTGCTGGGGCTGGCCGTCCGAGACCGGCCGTGGGGACTGGACCTCGCGCTCGTGTGGGCGCTGCACGGCGAATGGCTGGACGCGCCGGGCCTGGTCGCCGGCGTGCTGAGCAACGTGTTCGGCCCGGTCCTGCCGGTCGCGCTGGGGCTCGGCCTGGTCGTCGGCGCCGTGCTGACCCACCGCCGCGGCGACCGCGCCACCAGCGGCGTCTTCGTCCGCGTGGCCGTGGTGCTGGTGCTGTGCCGGTTGACCAGCTTCGTGTTCAAACCGCTGTTCGAGCGCGACCGCCCGCGCGAGTACCCCGATCTGAGCTATCCCAGCGGGCACGTGGTTTCGGTGGCCAGCACGGGGTTCGCCGCGGTGCTGCTGTGCGCCTGGCTGGCGCCCCGGCTGGTGCGCCGGATGGTGGTCTGGGCGCTGGCCGCGACCGTGGTGGCCGCGGTCTGCCGCGTGGTGCTCTCGGTGCACTGGTTCACCGACACCCTCGGCGCGGTGCTCGCCGTCGGCGGTGTGGGCCTGGTCTCAGCGGTGGCATTGCGCCTGCTCCCCGTCTTATCGGACCGGCCTCCGGCGGCGTAGCGTGGCGGGGTGACCTCCTCCTGCCGCGCCACCCGCGAAGCCGTCGACGTCCGCCTGCTCGGCACGATCGACTACCTCGAAGCGTGGGAACTGCAACGCACGACCGCGACGGCCCGCGCCGACGGCGAGGGGCCCGACACCCTGTTCCTGCTGGAGCACCCGTCGGTGTACACCGCGGGCAAGCGCACCGAACCGGCCGACCGGCCGGTCGACGACACCCCGGTGATCGACGTGGACCGCGGCGGGAAGATCACCTGGCACGGGCCGGGGCAGCTGGTCGGCTACCCGATCGTGAAGCTGGCCGACCCGATCGACGTGGTCCAGTACGTGCGCCGGCTGGAAGAGGGCCTGATCGCCGTGTGCGAGGGCTTCGGCGTGCACGCCGGCCGGGTCGAGGGCCGCAGCGGCGTGTGGATCCCGGCCGACGACCGCGGCCCCGAGCGCAAGATCGCCGCGATCGGCATCCGCGTGCAGCGCGGGGTGACCATGCACGGCTTCGAGCTGAACTGCAACGCCGACCTGTCCGCCTTCGACAAGATCGTGCCGTGCGGCATCCGCGACGCCGGGGTCACCTCGCTGTCCTACGAACTGGGCCACGAGGTGACCGTGACCGAGGCGCTGGCTTCGGCCCGCGACGCGGTGCTGGCGGCGCTGGAGGGCGACCTCCCGGTCCGCGAGGACCGCTGGCTGCCGCGTCCGGCCGCCCCCAGCGCCGACGGTGTCACCTTCGTGCTGCAGAACTCCTGATCAGCCGAGCTGGCGCGCCACCTCGGCGCTGATCAGCTCCAGGTGGTCCAGGTCGGACAGGTCGAGCACCTGCAGGTAGAGCCGGGTGATGCCGGTCTTCTCCACCCAGGCGCCGATCTTGTCCACGGCCTCGGCGGTGGTCCCGGCGATGCCGTTCTGCCGGACCTCGGCGGGCTCCCGGCCGATCGCCTCGGCCCGCCTGGTGAACTCGGCCTCGTCGCGGCCGATGGCCACCACCTGGGCCACCGAGCGCACGATCTCCTTCGGGTCGCGGCCGATCTCCGCGGCGGCCGCCTCCACCCGTTGGAACTGCGCGAGCGCGGTGTCGGCGTCGGTGAACGGCAGGTTGAACTCGTCGGCGTAGCGCGCGGCGAGCCGCGGGGTGCGCTTCTTGCCCCCGCCGCCGATGATCACCGGCGGGCGCGGGCGCTGGGCCGGCTTCGGCAGCCCGGGCGCCTCGCTGAGCTGGTAGTGCTCACCGGTGAAGGTGAAGGTCTCCCCCTCCGGGGTTTCCCACAATCCGGTGAGCACGGCGAGCTGCTCGCTGTAGAGGTCGAAGCGTTCCTTGATGGCGGGCATCGGGATGCCGTACGCGGTGTGCTCGGCGTCGTACCAGCCGGAGCCGAGGCCGAACTCGACCCGGCCGCCGGACATCTGGTCCACCTGCGCCACCGAGATGGCGAGCATCGACGGGTGCCGGAAGGTGGCGGCGGTGACCAGCGTGCCGAGCCGGATGCGCTGGGTCTCGCGGGCGAGCGCACCGAGGGTGACCCACGCGTCGGTGGGCCCCGGCAGGCCGGTCGCCGAACCCATCTTCAGGATGTGGTCGGAGCGGAAGAACGCGCCGTAGCCGAGTTCCTCGGCGGCTTTCGCGACGCGCAACTGGTCGTCGTAGCTGGCCCCCTGCTGGGGCTCGGTGAAGATCCTTAGTTCCACGGTCCCCGAATCTACGCGTGTTCCGGGGTCACCCTGATCCGGCTCAGCAGGGTGATCACCACGGCCTCCACCTCGGCGCTGACCTGAGCCGGGTCGGCCGAGCCGGCGATCACCGTGGCGGCCGAGGACAACGCGCCGAACAGCAGCCGCGAGGTGGTGTCCACCGGCACCTGCTCCAGTTCACCGGCGGCGACGAGCTCCTCGATGCAGTCGCGGAGCAGGCCGAAGCTGAAGTGCTCCTCGGCCTGGCGCCAGCGCTCCCAGCCCATCACCACCGGCGCCTCGTGCACCACCACGCGCTGGTACGACGGTTCGAGGCAGCACTTGAGAAAGGTGCGCAGGCACTCGATCGCCCGGTCCCACGGCGGCTCGGGGCCGCTGCGGATCTGGCGCAGGCGGTCGATGACCTCGTTTTCCACCGCGTCGAAAGCGGCTTCGAACAAGGCCTGCTTTCCGGAGAAATGGTGGTACAGCGCGCCTTTGGTGACCCGGGCGCGGCGGGCGATCTCGTCGAGCGAGGTGCCGGCGTAACCACGTGTGGTGAACAGCTCCACCGCGCTGGTGACCAGTGCCGATCGGGTCGACTCCGAGTAGTCGAGCCGGCGGGACCTCATAGCGACCACTTTGTCAGCACGGCCACAACCTTACGTCATATTCGCCGGAACATACTCGTGGTACGGTACCGGCAGTCAGGACCGTACCGGGAGTATGCCGCAAACCCGCGGTATGGCCCCGCTCACGGCAAGGGGGCTCCACCATGAGCTGGCACGACTACTACCGCCGCCGCGACGCCATCGACGCCGTGCTGCGACAGGCGAAACGCGATCCGGCCGGGCCGCTGCCGCGCACCGGCGTGTTCGCTTCCGACCGCGACCTGTTGCTCGCACTGCAGTACAAGTGGTCGCTGATCCTCGGCGGCCACCTGCGGGTCCAGCTCTGCGAGACCGACGGGGACGAGCTGGACGCGGTCACCCGCGCCTGGCGCGCTGCCGCCGACGCGCAGCCGACCCTGCGCGCGGTGCTCGACGCCCACCTCGGCCGGTTCCCGGAAGCGGCCCCGGTGCGCGAGGCGGAACTGCGGATGCTCGCCCACGCGGCTGGGCTGTCCGAGACCGGCGACTCCGCCGAACAGGTGACGAAGGTCGGGCTCGCACTGGAAAGCCTGCTGCTCGGCGCCCCGGCGAAGGCACGCGCGGGCTGTCCCGTGCGGCGTCTGCTCCTGCCGAGCGCATAGCCCACCCGTCTCCCACCACCACCCTCAACGGAGCGCTCCGCGCCGTCTAGCCTCGAACCATGACCAAATGGACCGAAGCGGACATCCCGGCTCAGGACGGCCGCACGGTGGTGATCACCGGCGCCAACTCCGGGCTCGGCCTGCGCAGCGCGGTGGTGCTCGCGGAGAAGGGCGCGCGGGTGCTGCTCGCCTGCCGGTCGCCGGAACGCGGTCAGCGCGCGCTCGGCGAAGTGGCCGAGGTCGCCACCGGCCCCGCCCCGGAGCTGGTCCGGCTGGACCTCGCGTCGCTGACCTCGGTGCGCGAAGCCGCCGAGGAGATCCGCAAGGCCACCGGTGATTCGGTCGACGTCCTGCTGAACAACGCCGGTCTGATGGCCCCGCCCAAGGGCCACACCATCGACGGCTTCGAGACGCAGTTCGGCACCAACCACCTCGGGCACGCCGCGCTGACCTGGCTGCTGATGCCCGCGTTGCGCGCCGCCGAAGGGGTTTCGCGGGTGGTGACGGTGTCGAGCGTGGTCGCCGCCATCGGCCGGATCGATCTGGCCGACCCGAACTTCGAGACCCGCGGTTACCTGTCGTACCCGGCCTACGGGCAGTCGAAGCTGGCCAACCAGGTGTTCGCGCTGGAGCTGGACCGGCGGCTGCGCGCGGCGGGCGAGCCGGTGCTCAGCGTCGCCGCGCACCCCGGCTACACGCGCTCGGGACTCACCTCCGGCATGGCGAACGCACAGCGCAACGCGGCCCTGCGCGCGGTGGTCGGCGCGGGCGGCGCGCTCTCCGACCGCCTGCTCGCGCAGAACACCCGGATGGGCACCCTGCCGCAGCTGTACGCGGCCACCGCGCCCGAGGTCGAAGGCGGCGCGTACTACGGCCCCGACGGCTTCGCCGGGGTGCGTGGTTTCCCGACCCGCGTGCGCCCGCTCGGGCCCGCGCGGGACGAGCCGCTCGGCGCCGGGCTCTGGCAGCTCAGCGCGGAAATGACCGGGATCACGCCCGACCCGGCTTGATCGGCGGCGGCCCGCCCCGGGCGTACGCTGGTCGGTGTGAGTGCTGCCCCGGAGGGTCGGAAGCTGTTGCGGCTTGAGGTTCGCAACAGTCAGACGCCGATCGAGAAGAAGCCGTCGTGGATCAAGACGCGGGCGCGGATGGGTCCGGAGTTCACCGAGTTGAAGGGCTTGGTGCGCCGGGAGGGTCTGCACACGGTCTGTGAAGAGGCCGGGTGTCCCAACATCTACGAGTGCTGGGAAGACCGCGAGGCCACGTTCCTGATCGGTGGGGATCAGTGCACGCGTCGCTGTGATTTCTGTCAGATCGACACCGGCCGTCCGGCGGAGTTGGATCGGAGCGAGCCGCGCAAGGTCGCCGAGTCGGTGCAGGCGATGGGTTTGCGCTACTCCACGGTGACCGGTGTCGCCCGTGACGACCTGCCCGATGGTGGTGCCTGGCTGTATGCCGAGACCGTGCGCCAGATCCACGCGTTGAACCCGGGGACCGGGGTGGAGTTGCTGATCCCGGACTTCAACGCCGACCCGGACCAGCTGGCCGAGGTGTTCGGGTCGCGTCCGGAGGTGCTGGCGCACAATGTGGAGACGGTGCCGCGGATTTTCAAGCGCATCCGTCCGGGTTTCCGTTACGCGCGTTCGCTGGAGGTCATCACCGCCGCCCGCGAGGCCGGTCTGGTGACCAAGTCGAACCTGATCCTGGGCATGGGCGAGACCCCGGACGAGGTCGCCCCGGCGATGCGGGATCTGGTCGAGGCCGGGTGCGAGATCCTGACGATCACCCAGTACCTGCGGCCCTCGCCCCGGCACCACCCGGTGGATCGCTGGGTCAAGCCGGAGGAGTTCGTCGAGCACTCGCAGGCCGCCGAGGCGATGGGCTTCGCCGGGGTCATGGCCGGACCGCTCGTCCGGTCCTCCTATCGAGCCGGCCGCCTCTACGCCCAGACCAAGGCCCACCGCGGCGAGGAACTGCCGGAAAACCTCGCTCACCTGGCCGCACAGGGTCCCGCCGCGCAGGAGGCGGCAAGCCTGTTGAACCGTTAGTAGTAGGGGCACGTACCACCAAAGTGGGTGAAATCCCCTGACCTAAGGTTGACGACCGATGGTTAGGGTCGGCACTAGCCTGAACGGCGATTCGCCCGATTCACCGAACTGAGGGGACTTCACGTGGCACTGGTGACCGACATTCTCGACTGGCTGCGGGCACTGCCGCCCGCGGGGGTGACCGCCGGGGCCGGCCTGCTGGTGTTCGGGGAGACGACCCTCGGGCTCGGCTTCATCGCGCCCGGTGAGTCCGGCCTGTTCATCCTCGGCACCACGGTGGACAACACCCCGAAGTTCCTGCTGATGTGGCTGGTCACCACGGTCTGCGCGATCGGCGGTGACTCGGTCGGGTACCTGATCGGCAAGAAGTTCGGGCCCCGGCTGCGGCAGACGAAACTGGTCAGGAAGTACGGCGCCGACGGCTGGGACAAGGCGTGCGACTTCTTGCGCCGCAAGGGTTCCTGGGCCGTGCTGATCGCCATCTTCCTGCCGGTGATGCGCACCCTGGTGCCGGCCGCGGCGGGCGCGTCCGGTCTGCCGTTCCGGAAGTTCCTGCCGCCGGTGGTCGTCGGCGCGACCGCGTGGTGCGCGCTGCACATCGGCATCGGCGCCGCCGCCGGTGAGGCCGCCGAGCAGCTGGAATCCGCGGTGGGCAAGGGCAGCTGGATCGTGCTGGCCCTGATCGCCGCCGCCTTCGTCGGCTTCGTGCTGTACAAGCGGAAGCGCGCCAAGGCCAAGGAAGCCGCGGCCGTGGAGACGGACCCCACCACCGAGTCCGAGCACGCCCAGCGCTGATCGCTACGCCGAAGGTGCGCGAGTCCCCGGGACTCGCGCACCTTCCGCGTTTGCCGATGAAACCCGGCTGGCTGAGTGTGGGCCTCGAACGGGTGGGCTGGGCGGGAGAGGGGTGCGGCGCCCTGACGGCGGTAGTTGGGTGGTTCCCAGCGAACCGAGGCCGTCTGGAGGCAGCATGCGCGGAACGAGGACAGGGCTGGCGATATTGGCGCTCGCCACCGTCGCCACAGCGGGAGTGCCCGCGATCGCCCAGCAGGCGCCTGCCTGGGCGCCCTGTCCCCCCGGGTTCGGCAGCAAGCTCGAATGCGCCGAGATCTCCGTGCCCCAGGACTACGACGCCCCCGACGGACCCCAGATCAAGATCGCCCTCTCCCGGCACAAGGCGACCAGTCCGAACAAGCGCGGCGTGCTGCTGCTCAACCCCGGCGGCCCCGGGTCGAGCGGGCGCGCGATGCCGCAGTCGGTCGGCGGGCTCGCCCCGCGCGGGGTGACCGACCACTACGACCTGATCGGCTTCGACCCCCGCGGCACCGGCGCCAGCACCCCGGTCTCCTGCGAGCTCACCGCCGAGCAGCAGGTCGGCACCAAGCTCATCCCCTACCCCGCGCCCGACGGCTCGATCACCGAGAACCTCGCGTACGCCGAGCAGGTGGCGAAGCAGTGCGCGAACAGCGCCGACATCCCGCACGTCACCACCGCCAACACCGCCCGCGACATGGACCGCATCCGCGCCGCGCTCGGTGAGGAGAAGATCTCCTACTTCGGCGGCAGCTACGGCTCCTACCTCGGCGCCGTCTTCACCACGCTCTTCCCGGACCGCAGCGACCGCGTGGTGCTCGACGCGGTGGTGGATCCGACGGACGTGTGGCGCCGCGTCTGGCAGTTCTGGGGCCTGGCCAACGAGGAACGCTTCGAGGACTTCGCCGGCTGGGCCGCCGCCCGGCACGGCACCTACGAACTCGGCGAAACCCCGGAAGCGGTCCGCGAAACCTACTTCGCCCTGGTCGCCAAGCTCGACGCCACCCCGCTGACCACCAGCGGATCACCGTTGTCCGGCAACGACTTGCGTGCCGACACCCGCGGTGCGCTGTACGGCGACGAGAGCTTCCCGTCACTGGCGAGGCTGTGGCAGGCGGCCAAGCTCGGCGATCCGGCGAAGGCCGCTGAGGCCCGCCAGATGCCCGACGAGTCGCAGTCCTTCCCCGCCACGCTCTGGTCGATCGCCTGCAACGAGTCGGACTGGCCGCGCGAGCCGAAGCTGTACCAGCGCGAGGTCGACCGCGACCGCAAGCTCTACCCGATCACCGGCGGCATGCCGTCGAACGTCTGGCCGTGTGCTTTCTGGCCGCACCAGCCGGAGCAGCCGGTCGAGGTCGCCGACCGCGGCCAGCCGACCGTGCTGCTCCTGCAGAACCTGCGCGACCCGGCGACCCCGCTGCCCGGCGCGCTGGCCATGCGCAAGTCCCTCGGCGACCGCGCCCGCCTCGTCCTCGCCGACCAGGGCGGCCACGGCACCTACCTGACCACGCAGAACGCGTGTGGTTCCAACGCCGCCACCTCGTTCCTGGTGCACGGCACGCTGCCCGAGAAGGACGTGTTCTGCGGCCCGGAGACCGCGGTCCCGGACGCCAGGGTGGCGTCCGGCCCGCAACGCGACGAACTGGTCCGCGACCTCCGCAGTGGTCAGTTCCCGTTCTGAGTGGTTTTCGGCAGGTAGCGGCGGTGCACGTTCTCCTTGCTGGACGCGCCCGCCTGCCAGTCGGTGATCCACGGGCCGGTGCCCTCGCTCGCGTCGAGCACGCCTTGCTCGAGCCAGGTGTACCGGCCCTTCAGCGTGCGCCCGGCGATCTTGTGGTCGACATCGTCGGTGTTGTCCCACAAAGCGCCGAACAACGCCTCGACCCGCAGCCGGGACTGGCGGCAGAAGGCGTCGGCGAGTTCGTAGGCCGCTTCGCCCTCTTCGCGGTTGATCCCGCGCTGCATCTCCGCGCGCACGCACGCCGCCGACATCGCGAACAGCTCGGCGCCGATGTCGACGATCCGCCCGAGGAAGCCCTGCCGCTTCTCCAGCCCGGCCTGCCAGCGCGCCATGCCGTAGAACGTCGACCGCGCGAGCTTGCGCGCGGTCCGCTCGACGTAGCGCAGGTGCCCGGCCAGCGCGCCGAACTCGGCGTACGAGGTCGGCACCTGGCCCTTGCCCGCGACCAGTTTCGGCAGCCACTTCGCGTAGAACCCGCTCGCCTTCGCGGCGGCCTTCGCCTTGGCCTTCAGCTCGGCGTCCGGGTCGGCGAGATCACCCGCCGCGGTGAGGTGCGAGTCGACCGCCTCCCGGGCGATCAGCAGGCGCATGATCTCCGAGGAACCCTCGAAGATCCGGTTGATCCGCAGGTCGCGGACCAACTGCTCGACCGGCACCGCCCGCTCCCCGCGCGCGGCCAGCGACTCGGCCGTCTCGTACCCGCGACCACCGCGGATCTGCATCAGCTCGTCCGCGATCAGGCACGACACCTCGCTGGCCCACAGCTTCGCCAGCGCGGCCTCGATCCGGATGTCGTTGCGGCCCTCGTCGCTCATGTGGCCGGACAGGTCGAGCACCGCCTCCAGCGCGTACGAGGTCGCCGCGATGTAGGAGATCTTGTTCTCCACCGCGCCGTGCTGACCGACCGGCTTGCCCCACTGGACCCGCTCGCCCGACCACTCGCGCGCGATCTTCAGGCACCACTTCGCCGCACCGGCGCACATCGCCGGAATGGACAACCGCCCGGTGTTCAGCGTGGTCAGCGCGATCTTGAGCCCGTCGCCCTCGCGGCCGACCACGTTCTCCTTCGGCACGCGCACCTTGTGGAACCGGGTCACGCCGTTCTCGATGCCGCGCAGGCCCATGAACGCGTTGCGGTGCTCGACGGTGATCCCCGGCGAATCCGCCTCGACGATGAACGCGGTGACCCCGCCGCGATGGCCCTCGCTCTTGGGCACGCGGGCCATCACCACGACGAGTTCGGCGACCACGCCGTTGGTGGTCCACAGCTTCACGCCGTCGAGTTCGTACGCCTCGCCGCCGTCGACCGGGACCGCCGCGGTGGCCAGGCGCGCCGGGTCCGAGCCGACGTCGGGCTCGGTGAGCAGGAAGGCGGTGACCGCGCCCTTCGCGCACCGGGGCAGGAAGCGCTGCTTCTGCTCGTCGGTCCCGGCCAGCTTGAGCGGTTCGGGCACGCCGATGGACTGGTGCGCGGACAGCAGCGCACCGATCGTCGGGTGCACCGAGGCGGCCATCATCAGCGCGCGGTTGTAGGCGAACTGGGTCAGCCCGAGCCCGCCGTAGGCCTCGGGGATCTTGATGCCGAAGCAGCCCAGCTCGGCGAAGCCCTTGACGAACTCGTCCGGGATGCGGGACTCGCGCTCGATGACCGTGCCGTCGAGGGTCTCGCAGTAGGCGCGGAGCTGGGTGAGGAACCGGTCCGCCTTGGCCTCGTCCTCGGCCGAAGGCAGCGGGTGCGGGTGCACCAGGTCGAGGCGGAACCGGCCGAGGAACAGCTCCTTGGCGAAGGAGGGTTTCTGCCAGCCGCTCTCCCTCGCCTCCTCGGCCACCGCGCGGGCTTCCTTCTCCGTCACCTTCGGTTGGTCGGCCACGACAGCCTCCCCTTCCTCGAATCGACGAGTCCCGTCAAGTCACATCCGGAAACTGTGACCAGTGTTACCCATCAGTAGTGAAAGGGAAACCGGCAGGCGGGCTACGTTACTGAAGAGTTCGACCAGATCAGGAGGTACGGCGGATGACCATGGCGGAGCTCCCCCGCCCGCTCGCGTTCGTGCTCGGGGGCGGCGGCAGCCTGGGCGCGATGCAGGTCGGCATGCTGCGGGCGGTCACCGAAGCGGGGTACCGGCCCGACCTGGTGGTGGGCACCTCGGTCGGTTCGCTCAACAGCGCGGTGCTCGCGCTCAAGGGCGACGACCAGGCCGAACGCCTGGAGCGCATCTGGACCAGGATGACCCGGCACGAGGCCTTCCCCGGCGGGGTGTTCAGCCAGGTCCGGACGCTGCGGCACAGCGGGACCAACCTCTTCCCGAACACCGGGCTGGCCGCGATCGTCGACGAGTACCTCGGCGAGGGCACCACCTTCGAGGACCTGGCGCTGCCGCTGGGCGTGGTGACCACGGACGTGGAGACGGCCGAGCCGCGGCTCATCCGCTCGGGCGAGCTGCGGCCCGCCCTGCTGGCCAGCTGCGCCATCCCGGGCATCTACCCGCCGGTCGAGCACGAGGGCAGGCTGCTCTACGACGGCGGGCTGGTGGCCAACGTGCCGATGCGCCAGGCGATCTCGATGGGCGCGAAGTCGCTGGTGGTGCTCGACTGCGCGTTCCCAGGCCAGCTGCCCGCCCGGCCGCAGACGCTGGCCGAGGTGGTGATGTTCACCGCGATGATCAGCATGCGGAACCAGGCGGTGCTGGAGGCGCCGCTGGCCGCGGCCGAGGTGCCGGTGGTCTACCTGCCCGGCCCGCCACCCGTGCGGGTGAGCCCGCTCGACTTCCGGCGGACCGGTGAATTCACCGCACTCGCGTACGAATCGGCCAAAAAGCACCTCGACGGCCTTTCCGTGAATGGTCCAGGGCTTTACGGTGTGCCCGGCCTCGCCACGCCGTGACCGCGTTCTCCGGTACTTTTGACAGCAAGGGAAATCCACTGCGTCAATTCTTAAAAAAGAGATCACATGCCACCCAAGAAGTCTTTACTCTTGCTGCCGCTGGCCGCGGTGCTGCTGCTTTCCGCGTGCTCGGCCGGTGATTCCGGCGGGACCACCGGCGGGGCCGCCGAACCGGCACCGGGGCAGCCGGTCGTGCGCATCGAACCGGCGGGCGGGCACGACCTCAGCCCGGTCACGCCGATCACCGTGCACACCGAGAACGCGGGGCTGACCGAGGTGACCGTGGCCAACACCGCGCGGGGGACGCAGGTGAAGGGCACGCTCGCGCCGGACCACCGCAGCTGGACCTCGGCCGAACCGCTGGGTTACGGCGCCGGCTACACGATCACCGCGAAAGCCGTTGACCAGCAAGGGAAACCGGTCGAGCAGCGGGCGGAGATCAGCACCCTGACGCCGAAGCAGCAGGCCGAGCCGAACCTGATCCCGGCGCCCGGCGCGGTGGCGCAGGGCGGGATCGGGGTCGGGCAGCCGATCGTGTTCCAGTTCAGCCAGCCGGTCAAGGGCGACGCCGCGAAGGCGACCGTGGAGAAGTCGCTTTCGGTGGTCTCGGAACCGGCTCAGGAGGGCGGCTGGTACTGGATCGACGACAACAACGTGCACTACCGGCCCAAGGAGTACTGGCAGCCGGGCACCACGCTGAAAGTGGCGGCGAAGGTGTACGGCGTCGATTTCGGCGGCGGGGTCTACGGCGCCCAGGACCGCGAGGAAACCTACCGGGTGCACGATTCCTGGGTGGCCAAGGCGGACGGCGGCACCGAGCAGATGCAGATATTCCACAGTGGAGCGCTGGTGAAGACCATGCCGATCTCGATGGGCAAGGACGCCACCCCGACCCACCTCGGCGCGCACGTGATCTCGGAGAAGCACGAGAGCTACACGATGGACTCGTGCACCTACGGCGTCTGCCAGGGCTCCCCCGGTTACTACCGGACGCAGGAGAAGTGGTCGCTCCGCATCTCGAACGACGGTGAGTTCGTGCACGAGAACCCGAACAGCGTCGGCCAGCAGGGCAGCTCGAACGTCTCGCACGGCTGCATCAACCTCAACGCCGAGAACGCCAAGTGGTTCTTCGACAACCTGGGCCTCGGCGACGTGGTCGAGGTGACGAACTCAGGCGGCCCGCAACTCCCCGTGTGGGACCTCTACGGCGACTGGGCCGTGCCGTGGGACCAGTGGGTGGCGGGCAGCGCGCTCCACTAGGGACGGTCGACGGCGTGTCCGCGCGTGGCCAGCACGACGGTCAGCACCAGCAAAGCGCAGACACCCGCGGTGAAGTGGATCGGTGCCGGGCTGAAGGTCGACGCCAGCACCAGCACGCCGGCCACCGGGAAGCCGATCGCGATCGGACGGCATTCGTTCGACGGCCCCACGTGCAGCAACCACACGCTGAACAGGAACAACGCCACCGGGATCGTGGTGGCCAGCGCGGTCGGCACGCCGCCGATGTGCGCGGTGTGCGTGTCGTAGTCGACGGCCACCTCGATCCCGGCCCCCAGCGCGGCCAGCGACGCGAAGATCACGTAGTGCCCGTAGCCCCAGGTGAGCGAGGCCCGCAGGGTGGTCATGCGGAGGTGCCCCGGCTGGTCGAAGTAGAGCCACCACAGCGCGAACACGATGACCAGCGCGGCCACCGCCAGTGAGATCAGCGGGCCCGCGTGCCCTTCGGCGATGGCCTCGCGGAAGGCGTTGGTGGAACTCAGGATCGTCTCGCCGAGCACGATGATGGTGAACAGCCCGTACCGCTCGGCGATGTGGTGGCGGTGGTAGTGGGTGCCGTGCGCGCGTTCCGCCCACACCGGGGTGGCCACCTCGACCAGCATCAGCACCACGAACCCGGGCAACTGCACGCCTTCGGGCAGGAACAGCCAGAGCACCCAGCCGAGCTGCGCGACCACGATGCCCGCCGCGTACCGCAGCGAGGTCGGGCGGCAGTCCACATCGGACCTCGCCGCCCGCAGCCACTGGGTCACCATGGCCAGCCGCATCACCACGTACCCGCCGACCACCACGTCGAACTCGCCCTCGAAGGCACGCGGGACCCCGGCGGCCACGACCAGGCTGCCGGCGATCTGCACCAGCGTGGTCAGCCGGTACGGCCCGTCGTCGGTGTCGAAGGACGACGCGAACCAGGTGAAGTTCATCCACGCCCACCAGATGGCGAAGAACACCATCAGGAAGCTCAGCACGCCTTCGCCGATGTGGTTCTCCGCGATCCCGTGGTGCAGCCCGACCGCGGCCTGCGCGACGGCCACCACGAAGCAGAGGTCGAAGAGCAGTTCCAGCGGGGTCGCGACGCGGTGGGGCTCCTCGGTGTCCCTGGCGCGCATCGGCCGGTGCCAGACCCTGACGCGGTTGTGCGGACGCTGCCGTTCCTCCGTGGTCACGCCCCGGGATCGTACTGGAGTGAGCCCGGGTTCTCCCCTTCCCGAGCTCACCCCAGCGAGTCCTCCGCGCGTGCTACCCGATGCGGGTGGCGACGCTCCCAGCGGCCACCGTGCGATCCCCCGCGGCCGTCGGCGACGAGCGCCTGGGAGCTGGTCCCGGATGCGCGTCCGGGTCCGATCCGGCACAGGTGCCTGACCGGAATTGCCACACTGGGTAGCTGATTTCCCCTCACGAAGGTGTCCAGAGCCTTCCATAGTTGCTCTGCGTAGCGCCATTAGCTGACCGGCATGTCACCCGGATGGGCTATCCACGAATACGCTCGGCTCCTCGTTGACTGCGACGCGCCGCCGTCGCAGCTCGAAGATGCCCAGTCCGAGGGCGACCGCGGTGAGCGCGGCCGCGCACCCCATCGACACCGCCAGCGCCACCGGGTAGTCCTCACCCGAACCGGTGACCACGGCGTGGAAGATCGAGGCGAGCAGCGCGGTGCCGATCGCCGTCCCGATGCGCTGACCGGTCTGCAACGCACCCCCGGCCACCCCGGCCATCCTGGTCGGCACGCATTCCAGGGTGAGCGTGGTGTTGGGCGAGATCACCATGCCACCGCCGAGGCCGCCGATCAGCAGCGGCAGCGCCACCGCGAGCCCGGCGTGCGCCGGGAACAGCAGTACCGCCACCCCCGAGCCGACCATGCCGACCACCACCATGGTCAGCCCGGTCACGGTCAGCCCGCGGCCCCAGCGCTCGACCAGCCTGCCCGCCACCACCGACGAAACCGCCGAGCCGACCGCGAACGGCGTCACCGCGAGCCCCGACTCCAGCGGTGTGTACCCCAGTCCCTGCTGGAAGAACATCGCGAAGACCAGCCAGATCCCGGTGAACGCGCAGAAGTAGACCGAACCGAGGGTGGCGCCGCTGGTGAACCCGCGCACCGTGGTGAACAGCCGGACGTCCAGCAGCGGCGCCCGCTCCAGCCGCACCAGGCGCCGCTCCCACCAGACAAAAAGGACACCGAGCACCACCGCGACCGGGAACATCCACCACAGCGAGCCCAGCCCGCCCTGTTCGGCCTCCATCACCGGGAACAGCACCCCGGCCACCGCCAGCCCGAGCAGCAGCGCGCCGACGAAGTCCAATTCGGACTTCAGCCCGCGCAGGCGCCGCGGTGACTTGGGCAGCAGCTTGGCCGCGAGCACCAGCGCCAGCGCGCCGATCGGGATGTTCACGAAGAACACCCACCGCCAGCCATCCGGATCCCCGAAGGCGGCCAGGATCACCCCGCCCAGCACCGGCCCGACCGCGGTGGACAGGCCGACCGTGGCGCCGAACATGCCGAACGCGCGCCCGCGTTCCGGACCGGCGAACAGCTCCTGGATCAGGCCGGTGTTCTGCGGGGTGAGCAGGCCGCCCGCCATGCCCTGCAGCAGCCGGGCCAGGATCAGCAGCACCTCGGTCGGCGCGAACCCGGCGAGCGCGCTGGTCAGCACGAACGCGGTGAGCGCGAAGAGGAACATCCGCCGCCTGCCCAGCGCGTCGCCGAGCCTGCCGCCGGCGACCAGCACCAGGCCGAAGGTCAGCGCGTAGCCGGACACCACCCACTGCATGCCACCCGCCGACGCACCGAGGTCGCGCTGCATCGACGGCAGGGCCACGTTCACGATGCTGACGTCGAGCAGCACCATGAACCCCGCGGTCAAGGTCACCGCGAGCGCCTTCCAGCGACGGGGATCGGGTTCGACGCGGTGACTGGCCTCGGCTGTACTCACCCGTCCATCGTCGCGCGGATCACCGCCCCCGGCTCGCCAAGGGTCACGTGTTGGCGGTGATCCCCTGGATGCTCTTCAGCTCACCCATCAGCATCGAGCTGACCCGCACCGGGTAGTCGTCCAGCGCGTACATCCGCGGTCCCTGCTTGCCCATCAGCTTCAGGTGCGCCGGGGTCTCGCCCTTGTGCGCCAGCAACGTGGACTTCAGCTCGCTGACCACCGACTGGTCGAGCTTCTCCGCGGCGACCAGCAGCACCAGCGGCGGCTCCTCGTCCCCGACCGCGGCGTCGGACAGGTCCAGCGGCACCAGCCCGCCGCCGAACACCGACATCTTGTCCTCGCGCCAGTTCACCCGGCCCTTGACCAGCACCGCGTTGTCCTCGATCAGGTCGGCCGCGAAGATCGCGTAGGACTTGGGGAAGAACAGCACCTCCAGCGAGGCGTCCATGTCCTCCACCGTGCAGATCGCCCAGGGCTCGCCCTTCTTGTTGACCCGCCGCTCCAGCGACGTGATCAGCCCGGACACCACGATCTCGCCTTCCTTCGGCGGGTCCGCCAGAATCGCCGCGATCGGCCGCTTCGCGTGCTTGCGCAGGATCCGCTCGGCCCCGTCGAGCGGGTGCGCCGAAACGTAGAGCCCCAGCATCTCCCGTTCGTAGGAGAGCAGCTGCTTGCGCGGGTACTCCTCGTCGCTGAACTTCAGGTGCGCCAGCGGGGAGGACGCCGCCGCGGCCGCCGCGTCGTCCGGCTCGTCGCCCATCGGCCCGAACAGGTCGAACTGGCCCATCGCCTGCTGGCGCTTGAGCGGCACCACCGCTTCCACGGCTTCTTCGTGCGCCTGCACCATGGACAGCCGGGTGTTGCCCATCGAGTCGAACGCCCCGGCCTTGATCAGCGACTCCAGCACCCGCTTGTTGCAGGCCACCAGCTCCGACTTGTCCAGGAAGTCGGTGAACGAGGTGTACTTGCCCTTCTCCTCGCGGGTCTTGATGATCGACTCGACCACGTTCGCGCCCACGTTGCGGACCGCGCCCATGCCGAAGCGGATGTCGTCCCCGACGGCCGCGAACCGCTGGGCCGACTCGTTGACGTCCGGCGGCAGCACCTTGATCCCGAGGCGGCGGCATTCGGACAGGTAGATCGCGGACTTGTCCTTGTTGTCCCCGACCGAGGTGAGCAGCGCGGCCATGTACTCCGCGGTGTAGTTCGCCTTGAGGTACGCGGTCCAGTACGAGATCAGGCCGTAGGCGGCCGCATGGCTCTTGTTGAACGCGTACCCGGCGAACGGGAGGATCGTGTCCCAGAGGGCCTTGATCGCCTCGTCGGAGAACCCGCCGGGCACCAGGTCGCTGGCCTTCATCCCGGCCTCGAAGCCCTCGAACTCCTTCTCGAGGACTTCCTGCTTCTTCTTGCCCATCGCGCGGCGGAGCACGTCCGCGCGGCCCATCGAGTACCCGGCCACCTTCTGGCCGATGTGCATGATCTGCTCCTGGTAGACGATCAGGCCGTAGGTGTCGGCCAGGATCTCCTTCAGGGGCTCGTCGAGCTGCGGGTGGATCGGTTTGACCTTCTGCCGGTTGTTCTTCCGGTCGGCGTAGTCGTTGTGCGCGTTCATGCCCATCGGGCCGGGGCGGTACAGCGCGCCGACCGCGACGATGTCGTCGAACAGTGTGGGCTGCATGCGGCGCAGCAGGTCGCGCATCGGGCCACCGTCCAGCTGGAACACACCGAGCGTGTCCCCGCGGGCGAGCAGCTTGTAGGTCTCCGGGTCCTCGACGCCCAGGGTGTCGAGGTCGATGTCGACCCCGCGGTTGGCCTTGATGTTGTCGATCGCGTCGCCGATGACGGTCAGGTTGCGCAGGCCGAGGAAGTCCATCTTCAGCAGGCCGATGGCCTCGCAGGACGGGTAGTCCCAGCCGGTGATGATGGAGCCGTCGTCGCGCTGCCACAGCGGGATCGCGTTGGTCAGCGGCTCGCTCGACATGATCACCGCGCAGGCGTGCACGCCGGCGTTGCGGATCAGGCCTTCGAGGCCGCGGGCGGTCTCGAAGATGGTGGACACCTCGGAGTCGGTCTCCACCAGCGCGCGCACCTCGGCCGCTTCGCCGTAGCGCTCGTGCTCGGGGTTGACGATGCCGGACAGCGGGATGTCCTTGGCCATGATCGGCGGCGGCAGCGCCTTGGAGATCTTGTCCGCGATCGCGTAGCCGGGCTGTCCGTAGTGGACACGGGCGGCGTCCTTGATCGCCGCCTTGGTCTTAATGGTGCCGAAGGTGATCACCTGGGCGACCTTGTCCACGCCGTACTTGTCGGTGGCGTAGCGGATCATCTCGCCGCGGCGGCGGTCGTCGAAGTCGATGTCGATATCGGGCATCGAGACGCGCTCGGGGTTGAGGAACCGCTCGAACAGCAGCTTCTGCGGGATCGGGTCCAGGTTGGTGATACCGAGCACGTAGGCGACCAGCGAACCGGCGGCCGAACCACGGCCGGGGCCGACCCGGATGCCCACGCGCCGGGCGTAGTTGATCAGGTCGGCGACGATCAGGAAGTAGGCCGGGAAGCCCTTCCCGATGATGACGTCGAGCTCGACCTCGATGCGCTCCTGGTAGCCATCGGGCGCGCCTTCGGGGAACCGCCACTTGAGGCCGCGCTGGACCTCCTCGCGCAGCCAGGTGCCCTGGTCGTAGCCGTCGGGGACCTCGAAGAACGGGAGGCGGTCCTTGTGCGCGTAGACCTCTTCGTAGGACTGGACGCGCTCGGCGATCAGCAGCGTGGAGTCCGCCGCGCCCGGGACCTCGGTGTCCCAGTACGACCGCATCTCCTCCGCGGACTTCAGGTAGTAACCATCACCATCGAACTTGAACCGGTTCGGGTCATTGAGCGTCTTGCCCGCCTGCACACACAGCAACGCACTATGCGTATCCGCCTGATCCCGCGTGACGTAGTGCGAGTCGTTCGTCGCCAGCGGCCGGATCCCCAGCTGCTTGCCGATCTCCAGCAAACCCTCACGCACCGACCGCTCGATCGGCAACCCGTGGTCCATCAACTCCAGGAAGAAGTTGTCCGGCCCGAAAATATCCTTGTAGTCCGACGCGGCCTGGATCGCCTCGGCCTTCTGCCCCAGCCGCAACCGAGTCTGCACCTCACCCGACGGACACCCCGTCGTGGCGATGATCCCCTCGTGCAGCTCGGAGATCAGCTCCCGATCCATCCGCGGCTTGCGGTAATACCCCTCAAGACTGGCCAGCGACGACAACCGGAACAGATTGCGCAACCCCTGCGCGTTCTCCGCCAGCATCGTCATATGCGTGTAGGCGCCCCCACCGGAGACATCGCCACCCTCACCGAACTCATCAGCCCCACGCTGGTTCGACTGCCCCCAGAACACCGGCTTCTTGTGGAACCGCGACTCCGGCGCCACATACGCCTCGATCCCGATGATCGGCTTGATCCCGGCCTTGCGCGCCTGCTGGTAGAACTCATCCGCCCCGTACATGTTGCCGTGGTCGGTCATCCCCACCGCCGGCATCTCCAACCGAGACGCCTCGGCGAACAACGGCGCGATCTTCGCCGCACCGTCCAGCATCGAGTACTCGGTGTGCACATGCAGATGGACAAAAGAGTCCTTGGACACCAGCGAAAACCTCCCCTGAACACCAACCGGCCACGACCGTCACCCGGGGGATCCACCCTAGTCCAGCCGACGCCCCAGCGCTCCAGCGACACCCCAGACCCAAACCCCTCAGAATAGGGCGCGCCCCTGCCACGAACCCGCCCTCGGCTGATCATTTTGAGCCCGGCTCCCGGCAGCCGCCCGGCCACGAAGATCCCTAGTGACCCAGCTCACCCGTCCGGTCGCCCAAGATCCACCCCGCCCGGCCCGCACCCCAGCTCAACGCGGAAATCCAAGGCCCCCAAGCCAAACCGGCCGGTCTGCCGCCGTTCCCCCGTCCGCTTGACAACGCCGAGCGCGCGACCGCACCATCACCCCTCGTGAACCTGTCAGACAGCCAGACAGTCGGACATACCGCCCAGCGGATGACCGCGATGGAGGCGGTGCTCGCCGGGCTCCGCGCCGCCATCGAGGGCGGAGAGTACGCCGTCGGCGGCAAGCTCCCGTCCGAGGCCGCGCTGTCGGCGGAGTTCGAGGTCAGCCGCTCGGTGGTGCGCGAGGCACTGCGCGCGCTGCAGGCACTGGGGCTGACCGTCTCCCGGCCCGGCAAGGGCACCTTCGTCGCGGCCGCGGGCCCGGTGGAGAACCCGATCTTCGGCGACTACTCGGCCCGCGACCTGTTCGAGGTCCGCAGGCACGTGGAGATCCCGGTGGCCGGGTACGCGGCCCTGCGCCGCGGCCAGGACGATCTCGACCTGCTCGAACACCTCCTCGACAAGATGGGCGCCGAAACCGACAACACCGGCTGGGTGGCGCTGGACAGCCTGTTCCACATCACCATCGCCCAGGCCTCGGGCAACCCGGCCTTCAGCAAGGTCATCGAGGAGATCCGCGACGCGCTCTCCCGCCAGTCGAGCTTCCTCAACCAGCTCGGCGACCGGCAGGCCGAGTCCAACGCCGAGCACGCCGAAATCGTGCGGGCCATCGCCGACGGGGCCGAGACGGCCGCCGTCGAGGCGATGACCCGCCACCTCGACAACGTCGAGCGAACGCTCGAAACCATCGTGCGCAAAGACGCGCACCGACCCTCGGAGCACCCGTGACGGACCAGATCCTGCAGCCCGCGACGGCGGCGGCCGAAGAACCGGCCGACGCCGGGGACGCCGGCTACAGCAAGGCGCTCAAGCCGCGGCACATCAGCATGATCGCCATCGGCGGCGCCATCGGCACCGGCCTGTTCCTCGGCGCGGGCGGCAGGCTCGCCCAGGCCGGCCCGGCGCTGGCGATCGCCTACGCCATCTGCGGCCTGTTCGCCTTCTTCGTGGTCCGCGCGCTCGGCGAGCTGATCCTGCACCGCCCGTCCTCCGGCGCGTTCGTCTCCTACGCCCGCGAGTTCATGGGCGAGAAGGGCGCCTTCGTCGCCGGCTGGATGTACTTCCTCAACTGGGCCACCACCGGCATCGCCGACATCACCGCGATCGCGTTGTACGCGCACTTCTGGAGCTTCTTCACGCCGATCCCGCAGTGGGTCCTGGCGCTGGTCGCGCTGGCCATCGTGCTGGTGCTGAACCTGGTCTCGGTGAAGCTGTTCGGCGAGATGGAGTTCTGGTTCGCCATCATCAAGGTGGCCGCGCTGGTGCTGTTCATGATCATCGGCATCGTGCTGCTGGTCACCGGCGACCCGATCAACGGCACCACGCCCAGCGTCAGCCTGCTCGGCAGCGAGGGCGGCTTCCTGCCCAACGGCCTGCTCCCGCTGGTGCTGGTGATCCAGGGCATCGTGTTCGCCTACGCCTCGGTCGAGCTGGTCGGCGTGACCGCGGGTGAGACCGCCGAACCGGCGAAGATCATGCCGAAGGCGATCAACTCGATCATGTGGCGGATCGGCGTCTTCTACGTCGGCTCGGTGGTGCTGCTGGCGATGCTGATGCCGTGGAGCTCCTACACCAAGGGCGAGAGCCCGTTCGTCACGGTACTGTCGAACATCGGCATCCCGGCCGCCGGCGACGTGATGAACCTGGTGGTGCTGACCGCGGCGATGTCCAGCCTGAACTCCGGGCTGTACTCCACCGGCCGCATCCTGCGCTCGATGGCGGTGGCCGGGTCGGCGCCGAAGTTCACCGGCGTGATGAACCGCAACCACGTGCCCTACGGCGGCATCCTGCTCACCGCGGCGGTCTGCGTGCTGGGCGTCGGCCTCAACTACGTGGTGCCCGCGGACGCGTTCGAGATCGTGCTGAACTTCGCCGCCATCGGCATCCTGTCCACCTGGGGCATCATCATGCTGTCCCACCTGCTGTTCTGGCGGAAGACCAAGGCGGGCCACCTGCAGCGGCCGTCGTTCCGGCTGCCCGGGTCACCGGTCACCGAGATCGTCACCCTGGTGTTCCTGGCCAGCGTCGTGGTGCTGATGTGGTTCGACGAGCTGGGCAGGCTGACCCTGATGTCGCTGCCCGCGATCGTGCTCGCGCTGGTGATCGGCTGGTTCGTGGTCCGCAAGCGGGTCGACACCACCAAGGCGCTGAACGAGGGTGGGCAGTGACAAACCACGTTCCCCTGCTCCACGTCCTGCGCGACGGCCTGGTCGAGAGCGTCCACTTCGGTTCCGTGGTGGTGCTCGGCCCGGACGGCGAGGTCCGCTTCGCAACTGGTGACGTGGAATCGCCAGGTTATCCCCGCTCGGCGGCAAAACCGCTGCAGGCGGTGGCGATGACCAGGCTCGGCCTCGACCTGCCGGACGATCTCCGCGCACTGGTCGCGGCCAGCCACTCCGGTGAGGACTTCCACCTCGCCGGGGTGCGCCGCATCCTCGGCGACGCCGGGTGCACCGGGGCGGACCTGCGCAACCCGGTGGACCTGCCGTACGACCCGCACATCCGGGACGCCTGGCTGGCCGCCGGGCGCCCGGCCAGCAAGCTCTCGCACAACTGCTCCGGCAAGCACGCCGCGATGCTCGCGGTCAGCCGCGACCACGGCTGGTCCACAAAGGACTACCTGAACCCCGATCACCCGTTGCAGCGCGAGATCGCGAAGGTGGTCAGCGAGCTGTCCGGGGAGCGGATCGCGAAGGTGGCGGCCGACGGCTGCGGGGCCCCGCTGTTCTCGATCTCGCTGCTCGGGCTGACCAGGGCGATCGGGCGCATCGGCGCGGCCGATCCGGAGACCGCGGAGGGCGCGGTCGCGCACGCGATCCGGCGGCACCCGGAGATGGTGGCCGGGACCCGGCGCGACGTGACCAGGCTGATGCGCGCGGTGCCCGGGTTGATCGCGAAGGACGGGTTCGAGGGCGTGCAGGTGGCCGCCCTGCCGGACGGCTCGGCGCTGGGCGTGAAGATCGCCGACGGGGGCGACCGCGCCCGGCTGCCGGTGACGCTGGCCGCGCTCGGCGTGCTCGGCGTGGAGACCGGGCTGGACCGGGACCCGGCGCTGCGCGTGACCGGGGAGCTGGCACTGGCTCCCGTCGCGTAACCGATCTCGGCAATCAGCGCAACCTCAGCACCCGTTCAGCGCAAGTGTGGAATCGTTGGTGGGTACCTGGTTTGGGTGATTCTTCCACCGGGTAACCCCGACGACTTGCGTGTTTCGTTCGACAGCTGAGGAGCCCGGCGGTGAGTTCGGCGGACCACACGTTGCCGCGGTTCGACCTGCCCGCTTTCGCCGAGGAGCCGGTGAGCCCGGCTCTGGTGGGCGGGCGGTACCGGCTGCTGTCGAAGACCGGGGCGGGCAGCAGCGCGGTGGTGTACCGGGCGCTGGACCTGGTGACCGAGCAGGACGTGGCGGTGAAGCTGTTCCACGCGGGGATCGCCGGCCGGGACTTCCTGCGCCGGGAGCGCGAGTTCCGGGTGCTGGCCGATCTGCGGCACCCCGGCCTGGTTGAGTTCCGCGATTCGGGGTTCGACCTGGACCGGGCGTACCTGGTGATGCGCCTGGTGGAAGGCCCGACGGTGGCGGGCCGCATCCTGTGCGGCCCCCTGTCGGTGCGGGAGACGACGCAGCTCGGGATCGGGGTGGCGGAGGCGCTGGCGTACGTGCACTCGCGCGGGATCACCCACCGCGACCTGAAGCCGGCGAACGTCCTGCTCGCCGAAGACCGCCCGCTGCTGACGGACTTCGGGCTCGCCCACCGCCTGGGCAGCAGTGATCTGACCGCCAGCGGAGCGGTCGTCGGCACCGCGGCGTACATGGCCCCGGAGCAGGTGCGGGGCAAGGAGGTCGGCCCGCCCGCGGACATCTACGCGCTGGGTTTGATCTTGTTGGAGTGCCTGACGGGCTACCGCGAATACCCCGGGGCGATGGTGGAGTCCGCGCTGGCCAGGCTGACCAGGACGCCGGAGATCCCGGACTTCGTGCCGCCGGCGCTCGCGGTGCTCCTGACGCACATGACCGCCGAGTCCGCGGCCAACCGGCCGACGGCCGCCCAGATCGCCGCCGAACTGACCACCATGGCGGCGGCCGATGAGACCACGGTCCTCCTCCGCCCGGTAGCCACGGGCGCCGCCGTCGCGGACCTCGCGGCCGCAGACACCCCGGCAGAAGTGCCCGAGCGGTCGGAGGGCCCCGCCTCCCACTTCCCGAACGCGTCCGAGTGGTCGGAGGGCCCCGCCTCCCATTCCCCGTCCCCGGCGGCACCCGAGCGGTCGAAGGACCCTGCCGCTCATTTCCCGGCGGCGAGTGACCCGTCGCAGGTGGATGCGCCAACCAGGATTCTGCAGCCGGTGACCACCCCCGCCGCGACGAACGCGGGAGGCGCCAAGGGCGCCGCAGTAGAGACCGCGACCAAACAGCTGCCGGTGGCCAAGGGGGCCGCGGCGGAGGCCGCGACCAAGCAGTTGCCGGTGCTGGAGCCGCGCAGGCGGCGGAGAAGGTTGCTGCTCTCGGCCGTCCTGCCCACCGCGGGCGTGGCGCTGGCCGGCCTCTTCACGCTGAACTCCGACCCCCAGGGCCTCCCGACCACCCAAGCTCCGAACACGACCCCGCCCCCACCGGCCGCCACGGCACCGGCCACCCCCATCGCCACCGCGACGCTCGTGCCCATCGGCGGCCACCCCACCGGCGGCTCCCAGCAGCACCAGGGCCAGGTCGTCAACAAGGAGTCCAAGGCCAAGCCCGCCAACCAGGGCAAGGAGAAGAACCCACCCCAAGCCCCCGACGCCCCCGGGAAGAGCAACGGCAAGCCCCGCAACTGACCCGGGCCACGCTGCTCGCCCCAGCCATGAAAGAGCGTGGTCCCGAACCAGGATCAGAGCCACGCCTCTCGCTCCAGATATGCAGAGAGCGTGGCCCCGGACCAGAGCTGGCTCCGGTGCCACGCTTCCCGCTTCCAGACATACAAAAAAGAGCGGGGCCCGAGCCATGTCCTGGCTCAAGCCCCGCTCTCTTCTCAAGTTAAGTTCGGCGGCGTCCTACTCTCCCACACCCCTTCGAGTGCAGTACCATCGGCGCTGGCAGGCTTAGCTTCCGGGTTCGGAATGGGACCGGGCGTTTCCCCA